>SYAP01000076.1 GCA_005787565.1 Verrucomicrobiaceae bacterium
ACCTCGGCCTCACCTGCGATCCCATCGGCGGCCTTGTCCAAATCCCCTGCATCGAACGCAACGCCATGGCCTCCGTCAAAGCCATCAACGCCGCCCGCCTCGCCATGGCCGCCAACGGAACCCACTTCGTCTCCCTCGACAAGGTCATCCGAACCATGCGCGACACCGGCCGCGACATGAACTCCAAATACAAGGAAACCTCCCGCGGCGGACTCGCCGTCAACGTCGTCGAATGCTGATCCGCCTTCCTCCGCTGATCAATCTTCCGCCGGAAGAACCTAACAAAAAAGCCACCCGGCTTCAACACCGGGTGGCCTGAAATTCATCAGGAAAAGATCAAATCAGGATCACTCTTCTTCGTCTTCATCCTCTTCCTTCGCCGCCTCAAGCGCCTCCTTGATCGCTTCCTGCGATTCCTCGGAAAGCTTCTCCAGCGGATACTCCACCGATTTTCCGTTAGACATCAGGAAGGTCACCTTGGAATCATCGGCCGCTTGCACCGCCGCACGGATCTTGCCACCCGTCGCGTTCGTCCACTCACGCTCTTCGATCAGGTTCGATGCAACCGCTTCCTGGTCCACATCCGCCGAACCACCAGCTTCCTCCAAGGCATCTTCAACCGCCTTTTCAAAAGCCGGATCACTCGGACGACCGTCGAACACCATCACGCCATCCGCCCCGAAAACAAAAATCCGTGGAATCCCGGTAACATCGACAGGACCTTCCGCCCCCTCGACGATCGTATACTCCACCTTCGCCTTTTCCAAAATCGGCTCCATTTCATCCTTCGTGCTCATCTGGCACTCGGCCCCGATGATCACCAACCCGCTGTCGCGATGCTTCTTGTCCAACTCCGCCAAATGCGGAAGCGATGCGATGCACGGGGGGCATCTCACTCCCCAGTATTCCAAAACCACAACCTTGTCCTTCGTATCCTTGCGGGTCAGCTTGGAACCGAAAACAACCTTGCCAAGATCCCAGTCGGAAAACTTGTGCTCCTTCTCCGCCCAGACTGCAGGAGCCATCAATGCGGAAACGGCAAACAACGAAACAACAGCGCGCGTCGGAAAATTCATAACCTCGGGTGAACGCCTGAAAGATTCATTCTTGTTCAAAAATCTGCAATCCCACCCGAAATCACCGCAAACCCCTCACTCTTTCACATTCAAATCCCTCGCGAAACCCGATACTCAACTCACCCATGGACCTCCCCGACGTCATCGACCACACCCTCTCCATGCCCGGTGCCGAACAAACCACACCCTTCGGCCCCGATACCCTCGTCTTCAAGGTCGGCGGAAAAATGTTTGCCCTCACCACTCCCGGCGAATACCCCGCACGCCTCAACCTCAAATGCGACCCCGACCGCGCCATCGAACTCCGCGATGAACACCCGGCCATCCTCCCCGGCTACCACATGAACAAGCGCCACTGGAACACCCTCGTTCTCGACGGCTCCCTCCCCTCAAGCCTCATCCGCGAACTCATCAACCACTCCTATCAGCTCGTCACCGGAAAACCGCGGAAACAAAACCGTTAGACCCGCACCGCCATCACTTCCGCGACTCCAAAACAAACCGCAGCAAACCCTCCACCGTACAATGCGACTCTAACGGATGCCGCAGCGGCAGCTTCCCCAGAATCCGGTAAACATTCCGCCGCCCCTGCCGCTCCCGCTCCAGCACCCCCCCGGCCTCAAGCTCGGAGATGATCTTCTGCACCGCCCGCTCGGTGATCCCCACCTCCACCCCCACATCCCGCAACCGCATCTCCGGATCCCCCGCCAGGCACACCAACACATGCGCGTGATTCGTGAAAAACGTCCATCCGGACGTCTCAGGGCGGGGTAGCGGCTTTTTTTTCATTTTGCGGTTGACGATGAAGCATGCACCCAAATACACGAATTTCGTTTCGCGTATTTGGTTTCGCGAAATTCTACCCCACCCTCATCACGCATTCAAGCCCCACCCCGCCATCCACACTCTCATGGAAATCCTCCAATCCCTCTCCGCCAGCCTCCTCTCCCCCATGGTCCTCGCCTTCGTTCTCGGCATCTTCGCCGCGCTCGTCAAAAGCGACCTGAAATTCCCCGACGAACTCTACACCGCCCTCACCATCTATCTCCTCTTCGCCATCGGCCTCAAAGGCGGCATGAAACTCGAAGGCCTCAGCCTCTCCGTCATCGGCGGCCCGCTCCTCACCGCCATCGGCCTCAGTTGCATCATCCCCATCTGGAGCTTCCACATCCTCAAAAAACTCGTCCGCCTCGACTCCACCAACGCCGGTGCCATCGCCGCACACTACGGCTCCGTCTCCGCCGTCACCTTCAGCGCCGCCCTCGCCTTCCTCGAAACATCGAAAATCCCCGTCGAAGGCTTCGCCCCCGCGCTCCTCGCCGTCATGGAAGCCCCGGCCATCATCGTCGCCGTCTTCCTCGCCATGCGCTGCGCCACCACCAACCCCAACTCCAAACCCGCCAGCTTCAAACCCCTCCTCCACGACCTCCTCACAGGAAAAGGCATCATCCTCCTGTTAGGCGGACTCGTCATCGGCCTCCTCGGCGGACAAAAAGGCTTCGATCAAGTCGCCCCGCTCTTCGATGCCCCATTCAAAGGCGTCCTCGCACTCTTCCTCCTCGAAGTCGGCCTCGTCACCGGCCGCCGCCTCGGTGACCTCAAAGCCGCCGGCGGACGCCTCGTCGCCTTCGCCATCGCCATGCCAATCCTCCACGGCCTCCTCGGCGCCTACCTCGGAAAACTCTGCGGCCTCAGCCTCGGCGGTGCCACCGTCCTCGCCACCCTCGCCGCAAGCGCCTCCTACATCGCCGCCCCCGCCGCCATCCGCATCGCCCTCCCCAAAGCCAGCCCAGCCCTCTACCTCTCCTCATCCCTCGCCATCACCTTCCCCTTCAACATCGTCCTCGGCATCCCCCTCTACTTCCAGTTCGCCAAATTCTTCTTCCAACCATAGCCCAACCATAACCCCACACACTCCCGGCCCACTTCCTGCTACGCGGAAAATCAACCACGCCCCACCTAAGATCCGGGCTGGTCGAACCCCCACCCTCCCCCTATTTTCCCCGCGCCATGCAGCTGCAAGCCCTCGAACTCGATACCCACCAAAAGGCCCTCAAAATCAACCTCGACCCCCGCTGGTATGGCAGCTTCGCGGAAATCGGCGCCGGCCAGGAAGTCGTCCGCTGGTTCTTCCGCGTCGGCGGCGCCGCAGGCACCGTCGCCAAAAGCATCTCCGCCTACGACATGACCGTCAGCGACGCCATCTACGGCAGCGGCGACCGCTACGTCTCCCGCTCCCGCCTCCAGGCCATGCTCGACCGCGAATTCCGCCTCAACCTCGAGCGCCTCCACGGCTCTCGCGGCGACACCACCTCCTTCTTCGCCTTCGCAGATACCGTCGTCGCCCGCTCCTTCAAAGGCGGCAACGAATGCCACGGCTGGATGGGCGTCAAATTCCAGTCCCGCCCACGCGACGAACCCAGCCAAATCGTCATCCACGTCCGCATGCTCGATGCCGAAGCCTCGCTCCAACAGGAAGCCCTCGGCGTCGTCGGCGTCAACCTCCTCTACGGCGCGTTCTTCATGCACCACGAGCCGGAAAAACTCGTCGAAAGCCTCCTCGACAAACTCACCACCGGCCGCATCGAAATCGACATGATCGAATTCAACGGCATCGAGTTCCGCGCCGTCGACAACCGCCTCATCAGCCTCCAACTCGTCCAGCTCGGCCTCAGCGGCGCAGCCATGTTCGGACCCGATGGCGAAGTCCTCCAACCCTCCGAAGTCCTCTACAAAAAAGCCATCCTCGTCGAACGCGGCAGCTTCCGCCCACCCACCCACGTCAACCTCGACATGATGCGCTGCGCCCTCGAGAAATTCAGCAAACAACCCGAAGTCGCAGGCAAGGAAATCCTCCCGCTCTACGAACTCACCATGACCAACCTCATGAGCGGCGGACAAACCGTCGACCACCGCGATTTCCTCGCCCGCGCCGACCTGTTAGCCGCATGCGGAGCAACCGTCATGATCTCCGACTACTTCGAGTTCTATCGCCTCGCCGCCTACCTCGCATGGCGCACCAAGGAACGCGTCGGCATCGTCCTCGGCATCCCCTCGCTCATCGAACTCTTCGATGAAAAATACTACACCGCACTCCCTGGCGGCATCCTCGAAAGCTTCGGCCGCCTCTTCAAAAACCAGCTCCAACTCTTCGCCTACCCCCTCAAGGACTCACAATCCGGCGAACTCACCACCATCCACAACCTCAAGGTCTCCCCCGAACTCACCATGCTCTACGGCTACCTCTCAGGCCGCGGCAGCTTCGTCGACCTCGACAACCACAACCCGGAATACCTCGACGTCTTCTCACGCGACGTCCTCAACAAAATCGGCAAAGGCGACCCGTCATGGGAATCCATGGTCCCCGTCGAAGTCGCCGACCTCATCAAAAAGCGCTGCTTCTTCGGCTACTGCCGATAAACTCCGCACCGCGGATAGGTATCATGCGGCGTTCTTATGTTTAGCCGTCTCTTCGCCTGCCTCCTCTTCCTTCCATCCTCACTCTCCGCCCTCGAAATCTCCGCTGGCGGCCTCACACGCGAGTTCTCCCATGATGGAAAAAACTGGCGCACCTCCGCCTTCACCACCCAGGATGGCCGCCGCCTCACCGTCACCAGCGACGAGTTCCACCTCCGCACCCTCGACGACAAACACTGGACCGTCGATGACTACCAATCCGATGGAAAACCCGATCTAACAGACAAATCCCTCGTCTTCACCTACACCTGGCCCGCCAACAAACCCCGCCCGGAAAACGCCCCGGCACGCGTCACCCTCCGCCACCACCACGACGCCGCCCTCCCCTACCTCCGCAAACAAATCCAACTCGAATTCGACGCCGCCGCCACCATCGACCGCCTCGAAGTCGAACGCTTCACCACCGTCGAAACCGCCGAACGCGGCGGCCGCGGAGAACCCGTCTGGATCGGCGGCCGCTGGTTCTTCGGACTCGAACACCCCGCCGGACACAGCCGCCACTCCGATGGCAACACACCCCTGCCGGACTCCCACCGCTACGAACTCGTCGGCAACTACTCCTTCGTCGATCTCGAACAACGCGACCGCGAAACCCAACCCCGCCCCGGCCTCGTCCGCCTCTTCCACTTCCCCGGCTTCGCCCAGCCTCACAACCTCAAATGGTCCATCCTCAGCCAATCCTCCATCACCGGTGCTGCAAATCCCGGCGAAACCATGGAAAACGCCTTCCTCCGCTACCTCGCCACCATCGCCAAACCCGACCGCTCCTTCACCCACTACAACAACTGGTTCGACGGCACCGGAAAATCCCTCAAAGGCGAAAACTTCCTCAACATCCACCGCCAGTTCAAGGAAGCCCTCAAGGACTACAACGTCCGCATCGACGCCATGGTCCCCGACGATGGCTGGCAGGACCGCAACTCCGTCTGGAAACCCTCTCCCGGCCACTTCCCTAACGGATTCGACGACCTCCGCGCCCTATCAGAATTGATGATCCGGGACGGCACCACCCTCGGCCTCTGGCTCGCCCTCGATGGCACCAACACCAACATCGCATGGGGCGAATCCCATGGCTTCAAAAAAGCCAAACCCAACCCCTACTTCAGCCGCTACTTCGCCCACTACTCCCTCAGCGCCGATGGCTACCGCCAGCAGCTCGAAAAACAACTCCGCAAACTCGCCGGCGACGCCAAAATCAGCTACCTCAAACATGACTTCAACCATCTATCAGACACCGCCGAAGGCCGCAACCACCCGCCCACCGACCGCCACGGCCACGAAGCCAACGTCGATGCCATGCTCCACCTCCTCGCCGCCACCCGCGACGCGAATCCCACCGTCTATCAGAATCTAACCAACTGGATCTGGTTCTCCCCATGGTGGCTCCCCCACGGCGATGCCCTCTGGATGCTCGCCGGAGACGACGGCTTCAACGGCAACTGGCCCGAACTCTCCACCCGCGCCATGGCCACCACCGACCGCGATACCTACCTCTGGCGCATGTGGGGCGACCCCGCCGACCGCCCGCTCGTCCCCATCTCACGCCTCATGACCCACGGCATCATCCGCAACCCCGGCGGACAAATGGAAAGCAAACAAGACTCCCTCCGCGACTGGGCGGACCACGTCATGATGTACTACGGCCGCGGCATCCAGATGAAAGAATGGTACATCTCACCCGCCGCCATGACTCCGGACCATTGGAAATCCCTCGCCACCATCCACCGCTGGAGCGAACGCAATTTCAAATCCCTCGCCAACAACCGCTGGATCGGCGGCCGCCCCGACGAAGGCCACGCCTACGGCTACATCGGCTGGCACGAAAACAACGGCGTCCTCGTCGCCCGCAACCCCGGCCCGGCACCACAAACCCTCCAGATCCCCTTCAACCCCACCACCGGATACCTCGGAAAATCCGGCCAACCCTTCTCCGCCCGCGTCGTCTATCCCCATCACCGCACCTGGCCCGCCTCCTTCTCCTCCGGCAAAACCATCGAACTCGAAATCCCCGGCTACGAAACCCTCGCCCTCGAATTCTCCCCCGGCACAACCAAAATCACCCCACCAGCCAAACCCGATCTAACACATTCCAACAAATTCACCCCCTCCACCTCACAGACCACCCTCACCCTCCCGCCAGCCATCCCCGGCAGATGCGAAATCCTCGTCATCGGCTACCCCACCCTGCCGGATGTCAAAATCAACGACCAACCCGCCACCCCACTCCGCACCAGCAAGTCCGCACTCAACCAATACGCCGGATACGCCCGCGCCGGCATGCCCAGCGACCGCGTCCGACCATGGCAAATGGCCTCCTATGACCTGCGCGACCTGTTAGGAAAACCGGTCACTCTCAACCTCTCCGGCACCGAGACCGAACTCCGCGCCGAAGCATCGCTCCTGATGGAAACCCCACAGCCGGACGAACCCTTCGATCCCAAGGACCTCCCATGGCCCATCTCCGCAAACACCCTCCGCCACACCCACCCGCTCATCCCCGAGCGCCCCTTCACCTCATCCGTCTCCCAACGCACCCTCACCCCCGCCGAACTGAAATCCATCTCCCTAGCCACCCTCCACCTCGAAGTCTTCGGCATCAGCGAAGGATTCGGAACCAAATCCCTCCTCCTCAACGGCACCAAAATCGCCGACCTCCCCCACGGCCCCGATGCCTGGCAACCCTGCCGCATCGAACTCACCAAGGAATCCATCGCCAACCTCCGCACCAACAACCTTATCCAAATCCACACCGACCGCCCGGACGACAAATTCAAGTTCCGCGCCCTCCACCTCCGCATCGAACTCCCCAACGGCGAAAAAATTCGCACCACCATCCAATCAACACCCCAAACCAGCTCCAACGATTGGACACACTTCGAAGGCGACGCCTTCCCATCCCCCAAAGAAGCCAAACCCGTCGCCCTCGACTTCACCAATTCCTGACCCTCAAACCCCTCCGTTTCACAAATCCAAAATTATTTACCCTGTAAGCTCGACTTTTCATCATTCCGTAGATATTCCGGTTCAGGAAATCGCTACCAGCGATCCAAACCATTACTTAAGTTATGAGCGCCAACCGAGGTATCTTTGACAGCTTTCCCAATCAAGGGGCCCCCAGCCCTTTCTCCGTCGTCAATGAGCCACCCGCTCCCGCCAGCCCTTTCGCCGTCGTGAACCGCGCCGAATCCCCCTTCGCCGTCGCCGATGAAACCAACGGCGCACGCCCCGTGGAACCCGGAAAACCCGCACGCCTTCCCGAACGCCGCCAACCCGCCGACTCACCATTCCAGGTCGCCGACGCACGCGAAGCCTTCGGATTCGAAGCCCCCGCACAAGCCATCGCCTCCGCTCCATTCGAAGCCGCACCCTCCCCGTTTTCCATCGCACCCCAACAACCAGCCCCCGCGCCGGCTCCTTCCCCCTTCAGCGTGGAAACCCCTCAACAGGCCCCATCCCCATTCTCCGTCGCCCCGCAACAAGCCCCCGCTCCCTCACCATTCACCGTCGAGGCCACTCCCGCCGCACCCGCTCCCGCCGCCGCATGGCCACAACCCACCGCCCCGGCACCACAGCCCGTCCAGCAACCAGCCCCTCCCGCGCCAGTCGCCGCCGCACCCGTTGAAGCACCGGCCCCACCACCCGTCGCCGCTGCTCCAGCACCTGCGCCAGCCCCGGCACCCGCACCAGCCCCAACTCAAGCCCCAGCGGCCGAATCCGATTCCACCTCCATCCGCCAGATCGAACTCCGCGCCATCTTCGGAGTCGACCGCGAAATGGGCTCCGAGGAAATCCTCCAACGCTCCCGCGCCCTCAACGGTGTCCGCCACATCGCCCGCGTCAGCAACAACGACATGCACGCCGTCGAAGCCATCAAACAAGTCCTCGCCAACCTCGGCTTCGGCACCGGATCACTCAAACTCTACTCCGGCTCCGTCCCCGTCGAATTCATCCGCGAAGGCAACGTCCTCCTCGCCGTCCAAACCGATGGCGGATTCGCTCCCGGCGTCCGCGAGACACTCATGCTCGTCGCCCGCGAACTCGGCCGCATCGCTTGATCCGGAAAAATCCCGCGCCATCATCCCGGCGTGAATCCATCCTGGCTCGTCCGCGCCGATACCGGCGGCACCTTCACCGACGCTTGGGCACTCTCCCCATCCGGCGAGGAACGCCGCCGCAAGGTCCTCTCCGATGGCACCCTCGTCCTCGCCATCCACTCCCGCGATCCCGATGGCTGGCTCACCCTCGATTCCGCTCCCGCCTTCGATGACCTCACCCTCATCGGCTTTCTAACCGATGGCGGCGCGCCCGTCACCGCATCCCGGGAAAACGGACGCCGCCTCAAAATCGAAACCCCACCCGACTCCACGCGCCTCATTCTAACCACCGGCGAGGAAGCCCCCGTCCTCGCCGCCCGCCTCCTCACCGGCACCCCTCCCGGCGCCAAACTCCCCCCGCTCGACTTCCGCGTCGCCACCACCCGCGGCACCAATGCCCTGCTCGAACGCAAAGGCGCACCCGTCGCACTCTTCATCACCCGCGGCTTCGGCGATCTAACGAAAATCCGCGACCAACGCCGCCCCCTCCTCTTCTCCCTCAAACAACCCGCCACGGAATCCATCTGCGCCGCCATCATCGAAATCGACGCCCGCCTCGATCCCCAGGGCAACATCACCACCCCGCCCGACGAATCCGCCATCCGCCTCGCCGCCCGCAAATCCCTCGCCCAAGGCCTCCGCGTCGCCGCCATCGCCGTCATCCACGGCTGGCGCGATCCCTCCTTCGAACTCCGCATCGCCTCCATCCTCCTCGATGAAGGCTTCGAACACGTCAGCACCTCCTCCGGCACCGCCCCCGTCATCCGCTTCCTCCCGCGCATGGAAACCGCCATCGCCGATGCCTCGCTCTCCCCCATCATGCGGCGCTTCACCCGCAACGTCGCCGCCGCCATGCGGAAAAACGAACCCTGGATGATGACCAGCGCCGGCGGCCTCGTCCCCGCCTCCCTCTATCAGCCAAAGGACTCCCTTCTATCAGGCCCCGCCGGAGGCCTCGTCGGTGCCGCCGCCGTCGCCCGCGCCGCAGGCTTCCCCAAAGTCCTCACCTTCGACATGGGCGGCACCAGCACCGATGTCGCCCGCATCGATGGACCCTTCCGCTACCGCTACGAACAGGAACTCGGCCCCGTCCGCGTCCTCGCACCCGCCATGCGCATCGAGACCGTCGCCGCCGGCGGCGGCTCCATCTGCCAATGGCGCCTCGGCCGCCTCGAAGTCGGCCCGGAAAGCGCCGGCGCGTCACCCGGCCCCGCCTGCTACGGTCGCGGCGGCCCGCTCACCATCACCGATGTCAACCTCCTGTTAGGAAACATGCGCGCCGAAGGTGCCGGCATCCCCCTCGATGAATCCGCAGCCCGCAACGCCCTCCAAAAGCTCATTCTCGCCATGCGCCAGGACGGCGCGGAAGTCCCAGCCGAACACGAATTGTTGGAAGGCCTCCGCCGCATCGCCATCGAGAAAATGGCCGAAGCCATCCGCTCCGTCTCCCTCGCAGAAGGCCACCGCCCCGAGGATTACGCCCTCTTCGCCTTCGGCGGTGCCGGCCCACAACACGCCTGCGCCGTCGCCGAACGCCTCAACATCCGCCAGGTCCTCGTCCCCGGCGATGCCGGCCTCCTCAGCGCTTGGGGACTCCATCAGGCCAAACGACAAACCCAATCCGTCCGCCAAATCCTCAAACCCCTCGACCTCACCGATCTAACAAACCACTGGTCCGATCTCACCGCTCAAGCCACCGCCGACCTCGCCATCCCGGATCCTCACCTCCGCCTCCTCGCCGAACTCCGCCTCACCGGCCAAGACACCCCTCTCGAAATCGAAGTCCCCTCCGCCCGCTCCACACCACCCGAACTCGCCGCCGAATTCCACACGATCTATCAGAAAATCTACGGCTATCCCGCGCACCCCTCGCGCCCCATCGAATGCGTCGCCCTCCGCGTCTTCGCCAGCGAACCACCCGAACCTCTCCCCGCCGAAACCTTTCCACCAACAGAAACCACCGGCCCGCATATCCTCCAGGACCGCTTCAGCACCTGCGTCCTCCCCGCCGGCTGGACCCTCCGCCGCGGCTCGCACCACACTCTTCTGTTAGAAAACACCGCATCCTCCGCCACACCCGCCACCAGCGACCCCGCGGAAATCCGCGCCGCCCTCTTCCGCAGCCGCTTCCAAGGCATCGTCAACGAAATGGGCGCCCTCCTCCAACGCACCGCACTCTCCACCAACATCAAAGAGCGCCTCGATTTCTCATGCGCCCTTCTCGATGCAGATGGCCAGCTCCTCATGAACGCCCCACACGTGCCCGTCCACCTCGGCGCACTCGGCGTCTGCGTCCGCGAAGTCGCATCCCGCCTCACCCTCAACCCCGGAGACATCGCCGTCACCAACCACCCCGCCGCCGGTGGCTCGCACCTGCCCGATGTCACCCTCATCGCCGCCGCCTTTGACTCACAAGGAAACCGCATCGGCTACCTCGCCAACCGCGCCCACCACGCGGAAATCGGCGGCATGGCCCCAGGCTCCATGCCCGCCGCCGCTCGAAACCTCGCCGAAGAAGGCGTCGTGATCACTCCCACCAAATGGCTCGCTGCCGACATCCCCCAACGCGAAACCATCGCCACCCTCCTCACCTCCGCCCCCTGGCCATCACGCCGACCCAGCGAAAACCTCGCCGACCTCGATGCCCAGGCCGCCTCGGTCCTCCACGGCGTCCGCTCGCTCGAACAACTCGCCGCACAACACGGATCTAACATTCTGCTAGACGAAATGCGCGGCATCCTCCGCCGCTCCTCCCACCTCATGCGCGATCTCCTCGCCGCCCACGAAGGCTTCCACTGCCAACGCTCCGAAACCCTCGACGACGGCACACCCCTCGCCATCCGGATCACCGTTTCTAACGGAAGGATGACCCTCGACTTCTCCGGCTGCGGCCCCGTCCACCCGCGCAACCTCAACGCCACACCCGCCATCGTCCGCAGCGTCGTCCTCTACGTCCTCCGCCTGTGGCTCGATCAGGACGTCCCGCTCAACGAAGGGCTGTTGGAACCTGTCGACATCATCCTCCCCACCAGTTTCCTCAACCCCGACTTCCCCGCGGATCCCGCGAAATGCCCCGCCGTCGTCGGTGGAAACGTCGAAACCAGCCAACGCCTCGCCGACCTCCTCCTCGCCAGCCTCGGCCTCTCCGCC
This sequence comes from Verrucomicrobiaceae bacterium, assembly GCA_005787565.1. Classification (GTDB taxonomy): domain Bacteria; phylum Verrucomicrobiota; class Verrucomicrobiia; order Verrucomicrobiales; family Akkermansiaceae; genus Luteolibacter. The sequence continues at coordinate 11,798 of SYAP01000076.1, forward strand.
CACGGCCCCGGCTCCATGAACAACTTCCTCTTCGGCAACCCGTCCTTCGGCTACTACGAAACCATCGCCGGCGGCTCAGGCGCTGGCCCGCATCACCGCGGCCACAGCGGCCATCACGTCCACATGACCAACACCGCCATCACCGATCCCGAAATCCTCGAACAACGCTTCCCCGTCCGCCTCCACCGCTTCGCCATCCGCAAAAACTCCGGCGGCCACGGCAAACACCCCGGCGGCGATGGCGTCATCCGCGAAATCGAATTCCTCGCACCCACCACCGTCTCCTTCCTCACCGAAAGACGCCTCTCCTCACCCCAAGGCCTCGCCGGTGGCAGCCCAGGAAAACCCGGCACCCAGACCCGCATCCTCACCGATGGCTCCTCCACACCGCTCCCCGGTGCCATCACCTATCAGGCGGACCCCGGCGAACGCGTCATCATCGAAACCCCCGGCGGCGGCGGCTTCGGCCCAACCTGATCCCAGACTCATCTTTCGGCTTTCCGGCCCGCCCCCGATCAGACACCCTCCCGCATGGACGAGACGATTCGCGAACGTCTGGAGGAATTCATCCGCCGCAAAGGCCTGCGATGGACGGCGCAACGTGATGGCATCGTCCGAACCGTCTTCGCAAAAGACGAACACTTCACCGCCGAAGAACTCTTCGACCGCGTCCGCCGCGCCGACTCGGACACCTCTCGCGCCACCGTCTATCGCACCCTCAGCCTCCTCGTCGAAGCCAACCTCCTCCGCGAAATCGACCTCGGCAACGACCAGACCACCTACGACCCCAACTTCATCGACAAACCCGCGCACAACCACCTCGTGTGCATCGACTGCAGCCGCGTCGTCGAATTCGAGGACTCACACATCGAACTCCTCAACGACTGCCTCACCCGCCGTCTCGGCTTCAAACCCCTCCGCCAATCCATCAAGATCGAGGCAAACTGCGAGCAACTCCGCCTCAAAGGCCGCTGCCCAAACCTCATCGCCAGCCGCCTCACCGGCAAACGCCTCAAAAAACGCCGCTAACCGTGGCCCTGGCATCCTGCCAGGAGCCCAAGAACCGTGGCGCTGGCATCCTGCCAGCAGCCCCTTAACCCAACAACCTGCCCGCCGCCCGCTTCACATCCCCAGCCAGCGGCAGACACTCCGCACCCAGCGGAGCCGCATAACCCAACCGCTTCACCGCCGCAAACACCTCGCGGTAATTCACCTCACCCGTCCCCGGCTCATTGCGCCCCGGGCTGTCCGCAAACTGCACATACCCCACCCAAGGCCAGCCCCTCTCCAACGCATCGATTAGATTCCCCTCATACCGCTGCATGTGGAAAAGATCCCAGTTCAGCTTCACCCACGGCGAACCCACCGCCTCGCAAATCGCGATCCCATCCACACTCCCATACAGGCAGTGCCCCGGATGATTGAACGGATTCATCGGCTCAAGAATGATCGTCTTCCGATGCTTCTCTAACACCGGCACCGCCGCCCTCAGCTTCTCGATCAGCGCCGCGTGCATCACCTCCTTCGTCAGACCCTTGATATTGTCGCCCCCCACCACCGTCATCCACTCACAACCGGGCAACTTCGCCGCCACCTCGCAACAAACCTCGATCTCCTCCACAAACCGGCTCACCGGAAAATCCGGATGATTCACCTCCTCACCAAACCCCCACGCCGTGAACTGCGTCGCCGTCATTCCCAACTCACGCAGCACCGCCGCACCCGCCTCAATGTCCTTCTCCTTCCACGTCCAGAACTCGATCGCCGGAAACCCCAACGCATGCGCCTCCCGGATCCGCTTCGCGAAATCCCCCTCAAACCACATCTCAATGTTCACCGCCACCGGCATCCCCGACGTCAATCCGTTCACCAAATCATTTCCCATGCCCCAACCCTAGCCACCTCCCCCTCCCCGGCAATACGGAAGATCCATCCATCAATCACTCCCCCCTTCTCCAAATCATCAATCAACAATCCAAAGGGATCCTCCCACACTTCTCACTTTTCACTTCTCACTCGTCATTTCTCTTCCCCTCTCTTCACCCGCGAAATCCGTGGTTCAAATTCTCCCCACCCGCCAAAACCTTTGCCTATGAACGCGAAATAGCGACCCTCTTACCATCAACAGCACTGATAAAACCATGCTACGCCCAACCCTCACCCCCGTGCATCTGAAAACCCTCATCCTCGCTCTGCTGATCACGGCCTTGGGCAACTCACCGATCCGCTCCCAGACCAACGCCGACGTCATCATCTACGGCTCCACACCCGGCGGATACTGCGCCGCCATCGCCGCCGCACGCGAGGGAGCCTCGGTCATCCTGCTCGAACCCACCAACCACATCGGCGGCATGAACACCGGCGGACTCTGCTTCAGCGATTCCGATCAGATGTATCGCGAACAACTCATGGGCCTCTTCCACGAGTGGCACCTCCGCATCCAGAAAGACTATCAAAACCGCGGGATCACCCTGCCCTACGACGTGAATGTCAAAAACCAGGCCACCTGGTCCTACGAGGCACACGTCGCCTCCAGGGTCACCAACGCCATGCTCTCCGAAGCAGGAGTCACCGTCCTCACCGGACGCTACCTCCAATCCGTCACCAAAACCGGACCTCGCATCAACAGCCTCGTCACCAGCAACGGCACCTTCACCGCACGCGTGTTCATCGATGGCAGCTACGAAGGCGACCTGATGGACGCCGCCGGCGTGAAATGGCGCATCGACCGCGAAAGCCGCGCCGAATACGGCGAGTCCCATGCCGGACGCCAATACCCGAAAAAACGGATGGAAATCAACGGCTTCGATGAAAAGGGCAATCCCCTCCCCCTCATCACCGCCGTCGGACGCGGCCCGGATGAAATCGGCGACGACGAACTCATGGTCTACAGTTTCCGCATTCCCATGACCAAGGAAAAGGGCCCTAACAAAGTGCCCATTCCCGCCCCGGCCCATTACGATCCCGCCAAATTCGAAGTCATTCGCCGCTACGTGAAACGCCACGGCCAGGGTGGAGTCAACTTCAGCTACCTGCCGGTTCCTAACAAAAAAATCGACGCCAACAACGCGATCGGTTCGCAGTTCTCCATCGGCCTCATCGGCGGTGCCAAAGCCTGGACAGAGGCGGACCAGGCTGGCCGCGCCGCCATCGTCGAAGCTCACAAGCAATACACCCTCGAGATGATCCATTTCATGAAAACGGATCCCGTCTTCAACCAAGCCCGCCGCAACGAAATCGCCGCATGGGGACTTTGTGCCGATGAGTTCGCCCAATCCGGCCACTTCCCACCCCAACTCTACGTCCGGGCCAGCCGCCGCATGCGCGGCATGTATGTCATCAAACAAAGCGACATCCTCGATCAGATCACCAAAGAAGATCCCATCATGGTCTCATCATTCCCCATCGACTCGCACGACTGCCGCCGCGTCATCCAGCCCGATGGCAAGGTCATCAACGAAGGCACCATCTTCCCCGTTCGCCAAATGCCCGAGCGCATTGGCTACCCCTATCACGTTCCCTATCGCTCCATCCTCCCCCAGCCCACCGAGTGCGACAACCTGCTCGTCCCGGTCGCCCTGTCCTGCACCCACGTGGCCATGTCCTCGCTCCGCATCGAAGCCACCTGGATGCTCATCGGCCAAAGCGCCGGCATCGCCGCCGCCCTCGCCAAAACCCAAAACATCGCCGTACAGGATCTCCCCTACGCAACCCTCAAACCCCGCCTCCAAGCCCAAGGCCAAGTCCTCACCCTACCAAAAAAATTCCAGCCCGGAACACCCCGTTAGCCGAAACCCAATCATCAATCATCAATCATCAATCATCAATCATCAATCATCAATCATCAATCATCAATCAACGATCAACGATCAACGATCAACAACTTGTCCGCCATAGCCTTCCCGACCTTCGACTTTAAGACCTTAAAACTCTTCCTCTTATCCAGCATCTCAGCATCTACCCGCCATCTCCCTTCCCAATTCTTCCGCCCCAAAGGGGCAACTCCATACCAGCCCAGGGCAACGCCCTGGGTCTAGCAAACCAACAAAAATTTAACTGGTTCCCTTCTCCCGCCGGAGGCTCCGACGAACGGATGTCACGGATGCGCTCCAGTTGCTCATCGAAGTAATCCTTCTGCCCTTTGCCCGGCGGGTTCTTGAGCCGCTCGTCGTCCATGGTGAACCCTTTCACCAGATACTCATTCAAGCGCCCGATCGCCCACTGGCGGAACTGTGTGCCCCGGTGGCTGCGGACGCGAAAACCGACCGCAAGGATGGCGTCCAAATTGTAGTGCTCGATCTCCCGCGCCACCTCCCGTTTCCCTTCGATTCGAACGATCCGGAATTTCCGGATCGTTGCCTCCCTGCGCAGTTCCCCCTCGTCAAAAATGTTGACCAAGTGTTCATTGAGCGCTCGCACATCTTTCTCAAACAGCTCTGCCAAAAGCGCCTGCGTCAGCCACAGGGACTCATTCTCAAACCGACATTGGATGCGCGTCCGGCCATCCTCCGTCTGGTAGAGAATGATTTCCGAATTGGGTAAAGGTTCGTCGGTCATGGTTTCAGCGTCCTCTCAATTCTTTCGCCCCTCCTTGATCCCACCGCCTCCGCCAAGCGCCCCAGCAAGACCACCGCCCGAAAATCCTCCCGCTCCGCCGCCAAGCCTTCCACTCGCCTTACGTGTCCCACTATCGTGGGGTCGTTCTTCCTCCGTTCGGCTCTCAACGAAGCGCTCCGACTGGACGATGAAACCGCCGGAACCCATCGCCGGATCATAGACATGGCCCTGATACGGCTCGTTCATTTCCACGATGAGGCTAACACTGCTCTTTTGATTCCCGACGGGGTAGGCGATGACAGAGAAGGGTGTGACCCTGGAATTTCCGGTGGACCAAGCCCCCCGCCCCAATGGGGCGTACGAACAATCGAAAGACTTGGAACCGGGGCTGGCCACGGGCGATCCGGCCGACCCAATGGCAGTCTCATGGGAAAAAACCTGGGAATCGGAGGAAGGCACGGGTGAAGAGTGGCTGGGGAGAATTGGATTTTAGGAGGCAGATCAGCCGCAAGCGACCCATGGCGGGAGAAACCAATTTACCCATCACCCCCAACGACTAACAACCCCACCCCCGGGCGAAAAGTCCAAAGATCCGCATTTTCCCTCCCTCCGACTGGCCCTTCATCGATCTGATCCGCGATCGCGAAAGCGGCACCCTTCCTTCTGGCCTCGAGCCTCAGTCGTGCCGCCAAGGTTCCTCAGCCGAACGAGAAGCACACGGCTCAGGCCAACCCCATCGTCAGGGGCAAAGTCCTCGAAGTGACCACCAAAGTCGAGAAATCCAAGATCGAAACCACTCCAGGCCCGCAGGGCCACGAGGTCATTCGGAAAAAGGGAGACCGCCACCTTCTACCTAATCGGTGGAGACCAGAAGCCCATCGAGCCGAGAACGCAAAAGGGCGCAGTGATCTACCCCGCGGTGGTTGATTAGGCATCAAAGTTGGAGCGACAGACAAATCCTCAGCGTCTGGCGCTCCGAACTCACCATTCAAGGCATGCCCACTGCTTCAGTATTTGTTGAATCCGGAATGAGGAATTTGGCGAACTTGATACCAGACCTGATTCCCCCCAGACTATCGATAGATCATGAAACTCATTCACGGCCTCCCTCCACTCGTTGCGCTGGTCATCGCTGCGTCATGGCTTACCACGTTGCGCAGATCCACTGACGCCGTAAAGCAGGAGAATGCCGTCATGCGGGAGAGGCTCGCGAGCCCCAGAACCTCTTCCTTTTCTCGGGAGAATCGTTCCGATCCCGGGCTCAAGAGCGTTAGAGCCAGGCGAGAAAGAAAAGCACCGGATAACCTGATCAAGCCCCCAGACGACTGGGTGAGCACCTCCCGGGATTGGACACAACTCGTGTTGTTCAACAACGATGAGGAGGGATATCAATATACAGCGGCTTTCAAAAGGCTCGAAACGCTGGCATCCGAAATGAGCGGAGAGGAACTCACGAGAGCCTATGTGGATATGCAGGCACTACCTGTTCATGCCCCATTTCGAAATTATCTCGAAAGTGTGATGCTGAAAGAACTCGAAAAGAAAAATCCCGAATTCGCGTTCAGCCAATACATCGAAAGAAACCAGGATGGTGGAGCTGTCCTGGGTGGATACGGACAGTTCGATCAATGGCTTGCGAGAGATCCCGACGCAGCCACGAATTGGTATGAGCGCCAGCTCGCCGCCGGCACCTTCGATAAGTCCCTTGACGGAAACTCTCCCGCCAGGGTTCCCTTTGAATCGGCATTTATCATGTCTTTGATCGATTCCGATCCAACGGCCGCTGAGCAGATCATGAACAATTTTCCTCCCGATCTGCGCGGACGTTTCGGTGATTACGTGGATGTGGTTCCCAAGGAGAAGAGACAATCGTTGGTTGATTTGCTTCGCAAGACGATGCCTACGGAGGAGTATATGGCCCTACTGAGAGAAACGAGTGTCTTTGAGTATAATTTCATTATTGAATACAATAGCGATCCGGAAGATGCCAAGAGAAGCCTCGACCGCTTTGCCGTCACCCCGGAAGAACGCACCGCCCTGCTGGCGGATCAGTTCTCGGAATTTGCGGCATATCGCGCCATGAGAGCCAGTGGTGGCGGAGACCCGCGTCGTGATGAATTCGACGCGAATCGCAAATGGGTTCAAGCGGTCGACCCTTCCTCCGCCGACCGGGCAACGGGAGCAGCCCTTCAAACTTTCCTCAAAAAGCTGAATGACCCTGAGTCTCATGATTTTGTCGAGAGGACCGCTCTTGATTACCTTGATTCAGGTGCGGGAGACGAGCTCTTGATTCCATTGATCGAGGGCAGCGCGAACGGTAGCAACACCTTTCCAAAAGACAGGGCTCGAGGGCTGGCAAACCGAATCACCGACGTCACGCTCCGCAACGAACTGCTACAGAAATTGAATTAAGCCATGATTCGTTCGCTCATCATTACCGCTCTGATCCTCATCGCCGCAGCTCTGCTGGGATGGTGGGAAAAGGAGCAATATTCGAGCGAGAAAGCGATAAGTGAAAAACTCTCGAAACAGGTCGCTGCAAACCCCAGTGATGATTTCCAAACACCACAAGGCATGGAGCGGCGCAAAAAAGATCTCGCGATGAAGGCAAAAATGAAAAAGCTTTCCAGCGATTTTTTTGCCCAATCCATCAGAGCTGCTGAAGATCCTGTCGCAGCATTCGGTGAAGAATTCCGGATGCTGGAGGCGGAACTGAAAAGCCGATTGGCGGAACTCGGTCCCGCGGAGATCAAACAGTTTATCGAGGAATGCACAAACAATCCCGACCTGAATCCGCAGACCAAGCAGGATCTCAATCGTTACATCAGGGAGGTTTTTGTTCAAAATGATCCGCTAGAAATGACCCGGCTGATGGTTAAATCCCCCGAGCTCTTTGGAATCGGCGATGAAAAGACTTACGATCCATTTTCCTATCTGGTATACTACTTCAGCTCTACAAAGAGAGACCTCCAACTCGTATTCGAGTGCCTCGCCGAATCACCGCCCGCATTTCAATCCAAATACATCGGCGGAGCTTTACAGTTTGGCGCGGATAGCCCATCCCAACGGGCCGAGTTGCTCGAAGAAATGAGATACTTTGCCACCACCCCGCAACGGAAGGAAATCGTGAACGCCAAGTTGAGTGAGCTTGCCTTCGGGCGTCCCGACGTTAAGGCTTCATTCGTTGAGCTGTCCGATTGGCTCGGATCCGCGAATCTGTCGAGTGACGAACTTGTCGCCGCCACCAAGGGCATGCAGGAGAAGGTCCGAGTCGGCGAAACAGCCCAATGGCTCGACTGGCTAACAAAAAATGACATACCTGACGATGTCTCGAAAGAACGTGCTTTCGAACTCGCCACTCGCTGGGCAGAGAAAGACTACCAAGCCGTCGGAAACTGGCTCAACAATTCACCCTACAGTCCGGAGAAATCTGGAGTTGCAAGTGCTTATGCCGCAAAGATCTACCCTTACAATCCAGAGGCCGCCATGCAATGGATTCAAACCCTCCCACAAGGACCCGACCGCACCAAGGCACTGGAAGCCATCTATCAAGACCTTCCGCAAGGCAGTGATGCGGCAGAGGCTTTCGCTCGCGAGAATGGCCTTGAGGAGTGATTTCTCGAAGAGCAGCGCACGGGTCCACCCTAGGGTGATAAGGTTGCAACCCAACACTTGCAGGTCCAATCCCACAAGCCATCGCGCTATCCGCCACGATCTTGCCGGCACGAAGTCCCAAACCGGCGATCTCACGCAAACATCGATCAAATCGATGATTGGGTCTGAAATTTCAATGATCGCTTTTCGAAGAGCATGATACATAAAACGCCATGGAACAAATCCTCATGAATACGTCCGAACGGAAGGGTTATCGCGGTCTTGTCCTCTGGAGTCTTGTCGGCTTCATCATCGCGGCATCCATTCGATGCGCGGAGATCCTTCCGGATTTTTTCAGCCGTCTCCACGTCGCATTGACTGGCGGGACTGGCGAGTCCACCGTCTGGGACGAACCGCTGTTCTACATGGCGATTTTGGGAATTCCGGCAGGCTTGGTTGGTGCTCTCATCGCTTTCGCCATCGCGTTTGTGGTCCGCAGACACAACCATTCAAAGTAGGGTCGGAATCATGGAATCGAAACGCGACATTCTCGTCTAAGAGGCCAGAAGAAAGTCGAATCAGTCAACGGCCCTGGTCACATGTGTCGGACCATCAACGCCTCCCAATCTTCTCAGCAAACTCGAAACTGTTCAAAAATAAATGATACGAATCATCAATACTACACTGATTCTGGCAGCCATGGCGCTGATTGGATGTTCGGACGAGAAGTCACGCGACTTCTTTGCCAAAGACGGAATTACCATCGGTACTCCCGCAGCACTTGGGTCAGGATCATACAAGATACCGATTGATTTTGAGACAAAGATCGTGCATTCGGGCCAGTGGATCAACGAAGTTGATACCGAGGTTGTCGGATCAGACATTCTAGTGACCGCGAGCTTCACCAGTGCCAACCGCAAGGGCAACTATCCGGGTTATATCGAAGTCAAAGGAGTTTCGCCGGGGACTCACACACTCAAATACCTGGACCCAAATGGCACCGTTCATGTCATTGGTCCGGTAGTGTTTCCCTGAGAACATCCACGAAGCCGCCTCTCCCTGCTGGCCAAAAAGGGCACAATCGAGAATTTAGTGGGGAAGGGCAAACGGGGTGCGGAGCCAGATTCTAACACGCCCAATGAGCGCCAAGAATGGGTGAGGACAGCGCTTTGTGACGGGAAGCCCCCTGATAACCTTGATCCGTGGCCCTCTGG
>SYAP01000077.1 GCA_005787565.1 Verrucomicrobiaceae bacterium
CAGAGGGCCACGGATCAAGGTTATCAGGGGGCTTCCCGTCACAAAGCGCTGTCCTCACCCATTCTTGGCGCTCATTGGGCGTGTTAGAATCTGGCTCCGCACCCCGTTTGCCCTTCCCCACTAAATTCTCGATTGTGCCATTTCCCTTGGATTTGTCCCGAACGGCGCACATCGTTGCGCCGTTCTTTTTGTGCCTCTCATGAATCTTCCCGTCTCACCACAATTCCGCCCAGCCCTCGATCCAGGCTTCGTCCCCGCCATCCTCTGGAACCGCGCCTACCGCAGCCGCGTCAAAGCCTCCAAAGCAGGCCGCCCCATCGAAATCGCCCTCTCCCGCATCGACGGCACCACCTTCCGCTGGTCCGGCACCGTCCTCCCCGCCGGCGGCGAAAATGACGCCCTCACCACCAAATACATCGAACGCATCGTCAAATTCCTCCTCTGGCAAAAAGGCGGCAGCCGCATCCTCATCGCCGGCGTTCCAGACGTCGCCACCGCCCTCTCCTCCATCTACTCGGAATCCGGCCCACGCTCCTTCGACTGGTCCTTCATCGGAACCAAAATCTTCGGCGAACCCATCTCCGTCAAATCCGTCGATGCCTCCGAACTCCCCGCCGCCAACGACACCACCATGACCCTCGGCCGCAACCTCGACGGCTGCCGCATCGGCTTCGACCTCGGCGGCTCCGACCGCAAATGCGCCGCACTCATCGATGGCGAAGTCGTCTTCTCCGAAGAAGTCGTCTGGGACCCCTACTTCCAAAGCGACCCCAACTACCACATCGACGGCATCCACGACTCCCTCCTCCGCGCCGCCGCACACCTCCCCCGTGTCGATGCCATCGGCGGCAGCTCCGCTGGCGTCTACGTCAACAACGAGGTCCGCGCCGCTTCCCTCTTCCGTGGCGTCAGCGATGCAAACTTCGAAACCCACATCCGCCGCATCTTCTTCACCCTCAAGGAACGCTGGAACAACATCCCCTTCGAGGTCGTCAACGACGGCGAAGTCACCGCCCTCGCCGGCTCCATGGGCCTCAAGGCAAACCGCGTCCTCGGCGTCGCCATGGGAACCTCCGAAGCCGCCGGATACGTCGATGCCGGCGGACACATCAAACCCTGGCTCAACGAACTCGCCTTCGCACCCGTCGACTACCGCGACGACGCACCCACCTGCGAATGGTCCGGCGATCACGGCTGCGGCGCACTCTACTTCTCCCAACAAGCCGTCGCCCGCCTCGCCCCCGCCGCCGGCTTCGACTTCGGCAAAATGCCCTTCCCCGAACAACTCGTCAAAGTCCAGGAAGCCATGCTCGCCGGCGACCCCCGCGCCGCATCCATCTACGAAACCATCGGCTGCCACTTCGGCTACAGCATCGCCCACTACGCCGAATTCTACGACATCGCCAACCTCCTCATCCTCGGCCGCGTCACCTCCGGCGATGGCGGCGAAATGATCATCAACGAAGCCGAAACCATCCTCTCCCACGAGTTCCCCGAACTCACCATCAAACTCGTCGTCCCCGACGAAAAAACCAAACGCCACGGCCAAGCCGTCGCCGCAGCCAGCCTCCCGCCACTGCACCCCTAACCCCATCTAACAAACCCCAAAAGGCCGCACCACCCGTGCGGCCTTTTTCATTTACACCTCCCCCTCAATCGCCCCTTCTTCCACTTCTCACTTCTCACCCGGCACTTCCTCCTCTAACATGAACCCCATCACCATCGCCATCATCGGCGCAGGAAAACGCGGCGAAGCCTACGCCGCCTACGCCAAACCCCACCCGGACCAACTCAAAGTCGTCGCCGTCGCCGAACCCCGCCCGCTCCTCCGCGACCGCCTCGCCGACGAACACGCCGTCCCTCAACACGCACGCTTCGATGGCTTCGAAGCCCTCGCCCGCCAACCCAAACTCGCGGACATGGTCGCCATCTGCACCCAGGACCGCATGCACCTCGCACCCGTCCTCGCCCTCGCACCCCACGGATACGCAATCCTCCTGGAAAAACCCATGTCGCCCGATCCCGATGAATGCGAAAAAATCATCGCCACCATCAAGCAACACCAAAACCTCTTCGCCGTCTGCCACGTCCTTCTCTACACCGAACTCACCCAAAAACTCCACTCCCTCCTCAACCAAGGCGTCATCGGCCAAATCGTCAGCGTCCAACACCTCGAACCCGTCGCCTGGTGGCACCAGGCACACTCCTTCGTCCGCGGCAACTGGCGCAACGAAGCCGAATCCTCATCCATGCTCCTCGCCAAAAGCTGCCACGACATCGACTGGCTCCGCCACATCATCGGAAAACCCGCACGCCGCGTCTCAAGCTTCGGATCCCTCCGCCACTTCAAAGCCTCCGAAAAACCCGCCGACGCATCCGACCGCTGCTGGACCTGCCCCCATCACGTCGAATCCAACTGCCCCTACTCCGCCAAACGCATCTATCACACCCACTTCGGCCGCAACCGCTCCGCCAACTACCTCAACGACATCATCACCAACGGCGTCGGCACCCTCGATGCCGTCGAAGCCGCACTCCGCACCGGCCCCTACGGCCGCTGCGTCTACTCCTGCGACAACGACGTCGTCGACCACCAAACCGTCATGCTCGAATACGAAGGCCCCGTCACCGCCACCTTCACCATGACCGCCTTCACCCCCGCCATCAACCGCTTCACCCGCATCTTCGGAACCCGCGGCTCCATCGAAACCGACTTCGCCAAAATCAAGGTCTTCGACTTCCTAACAGAAACCGAAACCCTCCACGACACCACCATCTCCGCAGACTCCAACACCGCCTCCGCCGGCCACGGCGGCGGAGACTACCACATCATGAAAGCCTTCATCCACGCCCTCGCCACCGGAGACACCTCCCTCATCCACTCCGGCCCCGACGCCACCCTCGAATCCCACCGCACCGTCTTCGCCGCCGAATCCGCCCGCAAATCCGGCACCATCATCACCATCCCCCAGTGACCCCGGACTACAGACCCACTAGGAATTCTAGATCATGAAAACATGGCTCCTAACCTTTGGCCTCATCATCGGCACCCCAAACCTCAACGCCCAGGAGTTCGATGCCTTGGAGGGGAGCAACCGGATCGTCGAAGTCAGTGAATGGCTCGCTGGTGGACAAATGTCGGAAGCCGTCGCGCTTGATGCGATGAAAGGAGTCATCGAAACAGCCAAAAAACACGCCGCCGCACACAAGCCCATGGATCCGCGGAAACTCGCCGACCTCCTCAGCTCGGATCAACTCATCACCTCAACCGGGATGATCGAGATAAACGATGCACCAATCACCCTGGAACCGCTCGAAATGGTTCGCCGCGGCGACCTCGTCACCGTCTCCATCGGCACCGGGGAACAACTCCTCCAACAAACCTTTTCCCTCACAAACACCGAAGAGCCCCACAAATCCTTCAACACTCACTTCTCACAATGGAAAACCCTCGTGGAGAAAACCGTGAATGCTCCCCCCACCTCCGCCAGCTACGCCAAGTCCACCCCAGAAAAACTCCTCTCAAGGGCCGGAGACTTGGTCTATTGCACCACCACATACATTTCCTTCTCCCTTAAAACTCCAACCGCCGAATCAGAAATCATCGACCAGACCGGAACCTGCCGAGAAGAGCTGCGCACCCTGCACAATGCCCTCACCCGCCTCCTTCGCCCTAAAAAATAGCATCTTCCACCAAATTCCTCACCCCAACAAAAAACCCCGCAACC
>SYAP01000078.1 GCA_005787565.1 Verrucomicrobiaceae bacterium
CGCGTTTCGATTCAATAGACCTCCGACCTCCGACCTCAGACCTCCGACCTCCGACCTCCGACCTTCGACTTTCGACCTTAGGACCTCCGACTTCTCATCTTTTCAGCTTTTCAGCCTCTACCCCATCCCCCACCCTTCCCACAATGACCCCAAAGCCCTCCACCCCCTCCGAATCCCGCGAGCTGGAACACGAGCGGCTCGAACTCGCCCTCCGCGCCTCCAACGAAGGCATCTGGGACTGGCACCCCGACCAACCCCAAATCCACTACTCCCGCCGCATCCTCGAATTCCTCGAATGCGGCGACCGCCGCGCCCCCAACCTCGTCCTCCCACCCTTCGACTGCGTCCACCCCGACGAACGCCCCGCCGTCGAACGCGCCGTCACCCAAGCCCTCACCCCCGGCGGACCCGAAACCCTCGCCGTCGACGCACGCATCCTCACCGGCAGCGGCTCCTGGCGCTGGCTCCGCATCCGCGGCGCTGTCGTCCGCGATCGCCAAGGCATCGCAAAACGCATCGCCGGCTCCATGATCGACATCAGCCGACGCAAAGACGCCGAAGCCCAAGTCGAGGAAGAACGCTTCCTCCTCCGCAACCTCATCGACCACGTCCCCCTCCAAATCTACTTCAAAGACCTCGAATCCCGCGTCGTCATGGCCAACCAAGGCATGGCCGACTGGCACGGCGTCCCCTCCGGCAACCACCTCATCGGCAAACACGACCGCGACCTCTTCGACGAAGAACACGCCCGCCCCGCCGCCGCCGACGAACAGGAAATCATCCGCACCGGACAACCCATCACCCACAAACTCGAACAGGAAACCTGGTTCGCCAAAGACGAAACCTGGGTCATCACCTCCAAATTCCCCTGGCGCGACCGCAACGGCTGCATCAAAGGCACCTTCGGCGTCTCCAGCAACGTCACCGAACTCGTCCAGGCCCGCCAACAAGCCACCGCCCTCGCCGAAGAACTCCAACGCCGCAACCTCGTCTACGAAGAAGAACTCCAACTCGCCCGCGAAGTCCAACAAGCCCTCGCCGGCGGCGGCTTCCCCAAAACCACCGGCCCCCACGGCCAACACCTCACCTTCGGCTCACGCTACATCCCCATCTCCGGCCTCGCTGGCGACTTCTTCGAAATCGTCCCCATCTCCCCACACCAGGCCGGTATCCTCATCTCCGACGTCATGGGCCACGGCGTCCGCTCCGCACTCATCGTCGCCATGCTCCGCGGCCTCCTCGAAAAAGAACGATCACAAGCCGCCGACCCCGGAGCCTTCCTCCGCGGCCTCAACGACGGCCTCGCCGCCATCCTCGAACGCGCCGGCACCACCCTCTTCGCCACCGCCTTCTACGGCGTCATCGACCTCCAGGCCTCCACCCTCAAATACGCCTGCGCGGGCCACCCCGGCCCCGTCCTCTGCGGCCCCGGCGGCACCACCCAGATCGCCGCCACCCGAGAGGAAAAAGGCCCCGGACTCGGCCTCATCCGCGGCGCCGCCTACCCCGTCGGCCAACGCTCCCTCGATCAGGTCGACCGCATCATCCTCTTCACCGATGGCGTCCTCGAAGCCGAAAACCAACAAGGCGAACCCTTCTTCGAAAACCGCCTCCTCGAAATCGTCTCCAACACCTGCAACATCCCCCTCGACTCCATGCTCGACGCCATCCTCAACCGCGTCCTCGACTTCTCCGCCGCCCAACACTTCGACGACGACGTCTGCCTCCTCGGCGTCGAAGTCACCAAACCCACCCCAACCTGATCCAAATCGTGCCTCGGGCATCCTGCCCGCAGCCTCCCCCAAAGCCCAAGCCCCCATCGTGGCTCGGGCATCCTGCCCGTAGCCTCTCTCAGAGCCCTTAGTTGCATTCCAAAAAACGGAGCCCGCCTCCGCCGCTCCACACCACCCACTATCACCCATTCCTAGGAGAAAGCATCCCTGTAACGGCAAACACCAGAGTCGCGAAGATCACATAAAGATGGAGGCCAAATTTGATCTCCACCACGTTGAGACCAGGAATCATCGGCAGCAGGTGAACCAGAACCGCAATCAACAAGCTGGCCACAAAGAACCCGACATGCACAAAAGCAGCACGACGATTGAGCAAATTCTCCAAAGCGGAAACCATCAGACTGCAAATCAGAAAAGTCGCCATACATCGACCAAAGAGCGTCTGAAAGCCCGACACGTTCGTAAACCGGCTGTCACTCATCATCCCCTCCAAATAAGCAACCCAAGGCAAAAACAAGGTCACCGCGGCGACCGCAAACAAGGAGAACTGGGCAATCCGTGTGCTCCGCGTGGTAAGTTCCATGGTCTTCATCACTTGATCGATAAATGAGATTCGCTAAACCCCGCAAAATCATTCCCTCCGGGAAAAATCAACGTGTAGCTCATCCACGGCGGGGAGGGAAGCTTGAATTCAAATTTGAGCGTTGCCCGCCGTTGGATGGAGCGTCTTGTTCGGTGTGGGTTCGGATCGGGGAAAGCGTGGTGTGGCGTGTTGGAAAAAGGCGAGTGAAACACCAGGTGTGGATTGGCTCTCGCGGGACCGGTGTAGATCGATCCCAGCGGCATGCAAGTCTCGCGGAATGAGCTCGGGAACGTCCAATCTGGCTCGAAACGCTCTCGCGGGACAAACGGGTGCCAGTCTGATGGATGAAATGGTTGATCGACGTCGAGCAGTGTATCCCAAAGAAATCCGGTGTTAGGTATTATCTTCCACCGAACGTCAAAGTGATGGCACCGCTACCAGCGAGAGCCAATGTGGATTCGGGATACGAAGGTTGTAATCACGAATGATTCCGCCGACAAGGGGGCTGGTAGCGGTTGCCATGCACGTCTTGTTCGCCTTCTTGTTTGTTTATTTGCGTGCGGTGTCACCATAGAACTTGTCATAGATTGATGTGAGTAAACGGAGCTTGGCCTCGAATGCAAATCCTTGCATCGTCCCTGCGTAAACACGAACGCCCTCCTGTGCGAAAAAGATGGGGTGGCAAGTAGTGCGGAGATATGCGCAAATCAAATGAACTACGACTGGAATCGGAAGATACCACCAATGCCCGATGAAACCAAGATAGATAGCCCAAACTACTGTGAACATCTGCCAAGGTGAAGCTCCATTAGAAATGTTCGCTGAGGCGAAAGGCATCCTAAAATAAAAACCATACTGCGAGGCAATCTCTGCTTCGTCAGATGTCAACAAACCAGTTTGGAACTTCGTTGTCCGCTGGGTGCCGAAGACTATCAAAAAGAGAATCAACCAAGCAACGCCAATCACCACGGAGGTAAAAGCAGGAAAAAACCATAAAAGCGGAAGACTTGCTATTAAGCAGAGAGTGAGTAAGCAGCCCATCATGTGTAAATTAAAGGTTGGGTGTTAGTGAAATATTGCTCTGAAGTGCTAAGACTCAAACGCGCCCAATATAGGCCATACACATTCCTGAAGGTAGGGCGGCATATTCGGGTCAGTCACAACTCCGCGCAACTTCTGCAAAATAACGGTCATGGTAGAATCGATAAAATCAAGAGTGCGCTGCTCAAGCCCCATATTAGGCATGGCTTCTTCAAGCGTTCGAGCAATGTCCGGTATTGGGGCATTACTGAATGTGTAAATCTGAGTAAAATGCCCGTGCTGCTGACCAAGGAAGCCGATGAATCCAACAGTCATGTCAATGGCATCATGATGCTTCTGATAAAAATCTGGTGAACACTCTTCAACGTTCTGAAAGCGACTGAACGCCGCCATAGTCTCAAACGGCGTAGGCGGTTCTTTCTGTGGGTGCTTGCGAAAGAGATTGAGAATGTTCATGCGATATTGAGGTGCATTAATTTTCTGGCGAACGATGAGCACGTGCACCACTACCAGCGAGGGCGCGCGTCGATCACGGGGTTCGGGTTGTAGTTGCGGGAAATCATCGAAACTGAACGGCTGGTAGGGGTTGCTACGACGCGTCTTGTTGAACAGAGCCGCTGTGCGGCGACACCTTGTTTCGGAGTTGGAAGGGGTGACGTGAGCGTTCACCCTGATTACGCTTATGAAAAAAAGATAACGCACTCACGTCGGCTCCTTGGTATCAGGACTTCACCCGC
>SYAP01000009.1 GCA_005787565.1 Verrucomicrobiaceae bacterium
GCATCCAGTTCACCCCGGACCTGATGCCATCCGACGTCACCGGTTTCCGCCTCTTCGACATGAAAAGCCAGACCTTCCAGCTCCGCCAAGGTCCGGTCTTCACCAACCTCCTGCTCGCGGATGAAATCAACCGCGCCCCGGCGAAAACCCAGGCCGCACTGTTGGAGGTGATGCAGGAACGCCAGGTCACCATCGATGGCGAGACACTCAAACTCAGCCCGCCCTTCATGACCTTGGCCACCCAGAACCCGGTCGAACACGAAGGCACCTATCCCCTCCCCGAGGCGCAGCTAGACCGCTTCATCATGAAGGTGCTCATCGACTACCCCTCGCTCGATGCCGAGTGCGACATCGTCACCCGCGCCGCGCAGGAAGACCCCGCCGCCACCAAAGTCACCGTGCGCACCATTTGCGGGCCGCAGGAAATCATCGCCGCCCAACAAGCGACCGCCGCCGTTCAATGCGTCCCGGAAGTGGTTTCCTACGCCGTCGGAATCGCCCGAGCAACCCGCGACGCTCGGGCCATCGCACTCGGTGCCGGAACTCGCGGCGCGATCAGCCTAGTCCGCATTGGCAAAGCCTACGCCGCAATCGCCGGCAGAAGTTTTGTCATCCCCGATGACATCAAACGCGCCGCCCTCCCCGTTCTGAGGCACCGCGTCCAGCTCACTCCGGAAGTCGCCATCAGCGGTCAGGAAGTGGACGAAGTACTGGCCTCCATCATCGCCGGAGTCCCCGCCCCCCGCCAGTAAGCGCCCGCCCCATGACCCCCACCCTCCGCAGCCTCTTCGCCGCAACCGTCTGGACCATCCTCGGCGCGCTGCTGATGGCATTTCCAGCTTGGAAATCCGCATGGTGGATCTGCGGTGCCGCATTGGGTGCGCTTGCACTAATCGATGCGCTGCTGCTTCGTTTTCTAACACCCGTCAGCATCCGTCGCCGTCTGCCCGGCCGCTTTGCCCTGGGCGAACCCGGTGAAATCCGCCTGACCTTCGTCAACCCCGGCAACATGAACGCACAGGTCGAAGTGTTCGACGGAATCCCTCCGGGCGCGGTCGCCGAGGCCATGCCATGGACCGGCAGCCTCCCTCCAAAGCGGGAAATCAGAGTCACCCACCCGGTCGTCCTGAACTCCCGCGGCGAGGCGGTTTTTGGCCCGGTATGGCTCAGGCGCACCTCGCCGCTCGGACTCTGGAAACGGGCCACCCGCCACGGCTCCGATGAAACCGTTAGAGTCTATCCGAACTACGAGCCGGTCATCCGCTTCGCCCTCCTCGCCATGCAACATCGCGACAACCCGATGGGCATCGTCCGCCGCCCGCGCGCGGGAAGCAGCCGCGACTTCCACCAGCTCCGCGACTACCGCGATGGCGATCCCCTCGCACAGATCGATTGGAAAGCCAGCTCACGCCGCCAAATGCTGATCAGCCGAGACTATCAGGAACAACGCAACCAATCGCTCGTCTTCCTCCTCGATACCGGCCGCCGCATGCGCGCGATGGATGGCGCGATGCCACAGTTCGACCACGTGCTCAACGCGATGCTCCTCGTCGCACACGTCGCCCTCCGCCAGGGCGATCAGGTCGCGGTGAAATCCTTCGGCGGCACCTCCCGCTGGCTACCGCCCGTGAAAGGCAGCCACGCCATGCCCGTCCTGCTCAACCACCTCTACGACTATCAAACCACTCCCGCACCCAGCGACTTCAGCGAGGCGGTGGAAGGTCTCATGGCAAGACAACGGCGGCGCTCGATGGTGATTCTCCTGACAAACCTGCGCGGCGAGGATGGCAAGGAACTCATCCCCGCACTCGAAGTCCTCGCCTCCCGCCATCTCGTTCTGTTAGCCAGCATGATGGAACGCACCGTGCTCGACTCGGTGGAACAACCGGTGGAAAGCCACTCCGCCGCGCTGCGTTTTCTCGCAGCCGATCGCTACCTCGGCGAACGGAGGGAAATCCTCGCCTCTCTAACATCCCGTGGCGTGCTGACGCTCGACTCCACCGCCGACCAATTCGCGATCTCCCTCGCCAACCGTTATCTCGACGTCAAAGCCGCCGGAAGACTTTGATCCTTCCTACGCGATCACGGCATGGGCAAAGCCCCCGGAGTCTGTCAGTCTCTCTTGCGTAAGGGATAGCACATCAGCCCCCCAAAGGGCCCAAGGGCGTCGTCACAAGGGAGACGGCGCCCTTGGTTTGTACTGACATCACACCTCGTGCCGCTCGGACATCATCGGCTCTTGCACATCCGGTGCCCTTCGCTCCGTCGCCCGAATGATCCCAAGATAGGAAAACGTCGCCACCGAATAAAACAGCGATGTCGCCGCAAAAATCTGCCAGTAGGGAACATCCGCCTCGCGCAGATGTTGGAAAATGATCGCCGCCAGCCACCATGCCCCGCTCCAGATCGCGCCGTTGCAGGCATTCATCAACTCATGATTCCGCGGACCAACGTAAGCCATCGTGAGTTCGCTCGTCGCCGGCCCCGCCATGCTCATCAGCGGCTGCCGCAGGATGAAAAGCAGCACCGCCAACGGATAAGCCCATGCATGCGGCCGCCACAACTCGGTGAATCCCATCGTGGCTAACAGAACCACCGCCGTGAACTGCACACCGAGGATCGCCCCGCGCCAACCGAACCGCCGCCGCACCTCCGGCACCAGCAATCCCGCACCCAACACCAACACGCTCGAAACCGTCCCATACGCCGAATACGTCGCCGGATTCATCCCGTGAACATGGCTGAAAAAAAGATTCATGAACTGGATGCTCAACCCGGCTCCCACGGCGATGCACACCGACGGCACCAGTGATCGCATCAGCAACCCGAGATCACTTCGGTGCACATGCAACCAGTGGCGAGGCTTCTCCTCACCCGATGGCGGATTAGGCAGCTTCGCATAAAACCATGGCGCGCCAAAGCCCGCCAGCGTCAACAACAGCATCGTCGCATGCGAATCCAACACCACCCGCCAGGACCCGAGTTGCAGCGTGCCCAGCGCCTGAAGTCCGCTCGCAAGCAAACCACCACAAATCGCCGCCGCAGCCCACGTCGAGAAAAGCAGGCTCAACGCCTCGCTTCGTTGGTTCTCCGGAGCCAACCGCAGGATCATCGGCAGACTCGCCACGCTCAACACCAGCCCCGCGAAACCCATGCAAAGGAACGCGAACGCCGCCAGCTCCAGCTGATGGACCCGCGCCGCCTCAAGACCTAACAGGGCAGCGGCGGGAAATCCGATCGACGCGCCTAACAGCGGCCAGCGCAGCGGTTTTCCACGGAGCCACAACCCGGCCGGAATCGCCAGCAGGAACGTCGCGATGAAACGTTTCGATCCCAGCGATGCGATTTCCGGATCACTCAAACCACCTTCCTTGAGGAACAGGTTCAGCAGGAGAAACTGCGCGGTCTGGATCAGGTTGATCAGGAACTGTCCCACCGCGAAGAGGAAAACCCCCTTCGGCAACTTGCGGTATCGCTCCAAACATGCTGGCAGTGCAAACACTCGCGGCGACGCTAGGAGGCCCGATTACCTGCGGCAAGCGGGATCAGGGCGATTCTCGGAGCCGCGGGTCACGCGTGATGCAGCAGAATCGAATTCGCCGCGAAATGATCCGAAAGGATGTCCGAAACAATCACCACAGGCGTCCCCGCACGCACATGCCCGGCTTCCCGAAGCAGCTCGATCGCACGCTTGATCGTCTCATCGATCGTCGCGGCAAAGGCCAATTTGTAACCGCGAACACCACGCGTCAGCGACAATTGCCGACACACACGATCGCTCGGAGTGAAGGCAAAAAACCCGGAAGTGCGCGGCCGCAACATCGCCGTTTGGTTCGCCAACACACCTCGGCGGGTGAGAACCACCAAACGCGCATCCGGCAACGAATCCACCAACGTCACCGCCGCCCGGGCCGCCTTTTGCCGCTCGTCGCGTAGCATCACGTTCAGCCCGAACCCATGACCGCCGGAACGCTCGATCCGGCTGGTGATCCGGCAAATCGCCTCGACACATCGCTCGGGATAGCGCCCGACCGACGTTTCACCGGAAAGCATCAGCGCATCCGCCTCTTCATAACCGGCGTTCATCACATCCGTCACCTCGGCACGCGTCGGCGTCGGATTGGAAATCATCGACTCCAACAATTGCGTGGCAACAATCACGCGCTTTGCCAGTTCATGGCAACGTTTGACAATCCGGCGCTGCAACAGCGGCAATTCCTCGAACTCGACCTCGGTGCCAAGGTCGCCCCGCGCGATCATGATCACATCCGCGGCCTGGATGATCGCGTCGATGTTCCGAATCGCTTCCTGATCCTCCACCTTCGCCACAATCTGCGCGCTGCCTTCCAACGCCTCCATCGCATCACGCAATTCACGCACGTGGGCCGCATCTCTAACAAAGGATCCCGCGATATAATCCGCCCCACACTCCACGGCGAGCGCGAGGTCCTTGCGATCCTTGTCTGTTAGTGCGGGGAGATTCAGCCTCACCCCCGGGAGATTGATGTGGCGCCGCGAACCCATTTTCCCCGGAGTTTTCACCAGGCATAGAATGCGATCATCCTTTACCGTTTCGATCCGCATCAGCAGCGCGCCGTTGTCGACGACGAGTGTGTTCCCCTCGCTGACATCGCCCATCAGCCCGTCGTAGTTCACCGTGGTGGATAGCGGCACGGAAGAATCGACGGTGGTTTTGCGGAACTCCACGATGTCGCCTTCCTTCAATTCGTAAGGCTCGGCGAGATCGCCGGTGCGGATCGATGGCCCCGTCAAATCAAACAGCACCCCGATGTGCAGCCCGCGCTGGGCCGCTTCGTTGCGCACGCGCTTCGTCATTTCCGCCGCCCACTCATGCTTGGCATGACTCATGTTCAGGCGAAACACATTGGTGCCGCCATCCATCAACCGGCCAATGGTTTCCGCCGCTTCCGTGGCAGGGCCGAGGGTGCAAATGAGTTTGGTTTTTCGGGACATGATATCTGAAAAGAACGGGCAAAGTGGAAAGGTGGCAAATGAAAAGCGGGCCGCTCACCACTCGAAGCGACCCGCCCTTGAATCGGCTGAGATTTATCCCTGATCAACCGTTTTCTCGGTCCGCGCATCGACGATGGCGAAGCGCTCGCGGTTGAGATTCGGGTCCGAACGGAAAATGAGACGGCCGGAGTGGGAACGCTCGAGTTCGCCCAGAAGCTTCGAGTCTTCGGACTTGAAGCGGTTGAGCACGTCGGAGTTCACGATCACGATGAGATCGCCCACGGTATCACGATGGCGCTGGATGACGGTGTTGAGACGGCGCTGGATCTCGACGGACATCGTCATCGGCGTCTTCACACGGCCACGACCCTGGCAATACGGGCAGGGCTCATACATCGTGTCGCGCAGGGACTCGTTGAGCCGCTGGCGCGTCATTTCCATCAGCCCGATCGGCGAGATTTGAAGGATCTGTGTCTTGGCCTTGTCCTTGCGGACGCGGTCTTTCATCGCCTTGTAAACCGCCATCTGGTCCTTGCGATGGCGCATGTCGATGAAGTCGACGACAACCAAGCCACCGATGTTGCGAAGTCGCAACTGGCGGGCGACTTCCTGAGCGGCTTCGATGTTCGTTTCCAGAATCATCTTGTCGACATCCTTCGAGCCGCGGTTGCGGCCGGTGTTGACGTCGATGGCGATGAGCGCCTCGGTTTCATCAATCACAATGTAGCCGCCGCAGGGCAGCCAGACCTGACGGGAAAACGCTTCGTCGATCTGCTTCTGGATGTTGACCCGTTCGAAAATCGGCTGGGTGGACGTCGGCAGGTGATGCACGCGACGTTTGGCTCGCCGTGAAATCTTTCCGGCGATCTCGCGGATCAACTCGGTGGTTTCCGCGTCGTCGCAGAGAACCTGATCAATCTCGTCGGTCAGGAAATCGCGCGCGGTACGCTCGATCAGGCCGGGCTCCTGGAAGATGCAAGCGGGCGCGGGCGAGTGCGCGCGGCGCTGTTCGATCTCATCCCACTGCTCTAACAACATCGCGAGGTCGCGCACGAAATGACGGGCGCGCGTTCCCGATGCCACCGTGCGCATGATGATGCCCATGCCTTCGGGAACCGAAAGCTTCTGGATGATCTTGCGCAGTCGGGTCCGCTCTTTCGGATCCTCGATCTTGCGGGAAATACCGAATTGTTCCGTAAACGGCATCAACACGAGGTAGCGGCCGGCCAGCGAGATGTTCGTGGTGACACGCGGGCCCTTGGTGCCAATCGGCCCCTTGGAAACCTGGATCACAATCTCCGAGCCGATCGGATAGATATCAGGAATGTCCTTCGAGCTGATTTTCTGCTGCTGCTTCTTGCGTCCGGTGTCGCGCTGGATTTCCTCCAGTCCGGCATCAAGCGCGGCAGGAATCGCATCCCAGAAGTGAAGGAACGCGTTCTTGTCGAGACCGATGTCGACGAACATCGCCTTGAGCCCCTGTTCGATGTTTTTGACGCGTCCCTTGAAGATGCCGCCGACGATGTTCTGATCGCCTTCGCGCTCGACGGTGTATTCCTCTAACACCCCGTCCTCCAGGAGCGCGACGCGACGTTCAAGTTTCTCGACGTTGACAACGATGCTGTTGCCGCGGGACGGATCGGGTTTTCCGATGCCGAGTAGTCTTTTGATTTTCTGGATCATGATAATGGGAGAAAGGATGGATTTAATGGTATTGGGTGGGTTGGTGATGATTGAAACGGTTCATTCTTCCTGAACGGGAACCGCGCGCGGAATGACGGAGCCTTCGGCATCCACTTCCTGCGTGATGGACGGTTCGGGCATGGACACTTCGGTTTCAGGAATGGGGTCGGGTTTGATGATCTCGGTGACGATGTCGGTGACTTCCTCACCGGTCTCACCCAGTCCGTCGGCACCGCCCGCCTCAACGGCGGCAACCAGATCCTCGGCGGGCTCGATCTCCTCGATGCGATCCAGGTGACCGTTGAACGCGAACTGCTGTTTGAGCGGCAACTTGAGACCGTTCTCGCGCGAAAAGAGGCCTTGGAAAATCAGTTGTGCCAACGGACCGCAGACCTTGCCTCCGGAACCGGCGTTTTCCACAAGAATGCAGACGGCATACTTCGGATTCTCATAGGGCCCGAAGGCGATCATCCAGGAATTGTTGGACTTCTTGCCGTTGTCGGTGGTCTGCGCAGTGCCGGTTTTCGCCGCGATCTCGACGTCCGGCAACTTCGCGCGGCCACCGGTCCCGCCCGCCTGATTGACCGCCATCCACATGCCTTTGCGGATCAGCTCGAAGTCACGCTCCTTGATACCGGACTGGAGCAGATCAACCTCAAGGCGCGGCGTATTGGCAACGAGCGTCTTGCCTTCATCGGAAATGGCGCGGCGGACAATCCGCGGCTGATAGAATTTCCCGCCATTCGCCACACATGCGGTCATCGCGCAGAGTTGCAGCGGCGTTGCCATCGCATCACCCTGCCCGATGGACAGCATCGCGGTGAGCGCGGGTGTCATCACCGCATCGGGTTTGGCGGCACGCCACTCGCGGCTGCCGGGAAGGATCCCCGCGGATTCGTTAGGCAGTTCAATGCCGGTCCGTCGTCCGAACCCGACGATCTGGAAACCCTCAACCATGGATTTCCATCCCATCGTGTTGGAGAGCTTGTTGAAATAAGGGTTGCAGGACTGCTGCAGGGCTTTGGAAAGATTAAGCATGCCATGGCGTCCTTTGCTTTGGTTCCACAGCCAGCAACCCACCTTGTGCTTGCCATAGGCAACGTAGCCGTCGCAGGAAAATGATCGGTTGGCCATGCCTTCCAGACAACCCGCGATCGCGGTGGGCACCTTGAACGTGGATCCCGGCGTGAACGATGCGATCGCCCTGTTGGTCAACGGCGCGAGCTGCTTGTTGGACTCGTATGCCTTGAGCTGCGCCATGGTGATGCTCGGCACAAAATGATTCGGATTGTAATCCGGCACCGAAGCGATCGCCAGCACTTCGTCGGTGTTGACATCCATCACCACCGCAGAGGCACGACCGGCACGGCGAAGGGTGTTTTCAACGAGATACTGGATGTGTGCGTCGAGCGTTAGTTCCACCCGCGCACCAACGCCCGGCTTGGTGTAATCCCGCATGCTCGTCACACGCCCCTTCTCATCCTTCACCAACACTTTCCGCCCCTCTGGACCGCGCAGCAGATCGTCCATCGTCGCTTCCACACCCGCGATGCCTTTTTCATCCCCGATGTAATGGTTGAACCGCCGCGCCGAGGCCTCCGGAATGTCACCTTTCTCCCATTGCTTCAGGTATCCGATGACATGACTCGCAAGCGAACCATAAGGATATTGCCGCTGCGGACGAATTCCCAAATAGACCCCAGGTAGGTCGAGATTGCTCTCCGCGAACCGCGCGAACTGCTCGTAGGTCAGGTCATCACGATAACTGAACGGCACTAAACCTCCGTGTGTTAGATAATGGGTCCTCAACGCGGCGGCATTGTAGTCCTTCGCAAGTCCGAGCTGTTTCAATACCTCGATGGTGGAACCGTTGACGATCGCCACAATGTCCCGTTCCTTCACTTTACGGTCGAATCCGGAACGGTCGGCAATTCGCTCAATCGTCGGCTCCTCGGCATATTGTCGCAAATAAGCCTGCCGGATTTCCTCAAGATTGAAGGTGACCTCGTAATTGCGGAGATTTCTAGCAAGCGGCACACCGTTTCGATCGGTGATCTCACCACGGATTCCAGGCTCGCGCACCGTGACGGTGGTCGAACCGGGAACTTTCGCAAGAAACTCGTCGCGCCTCTCGATCTGAAAATCGTAGAGGCGTGACAACAAGGCCCCGAACCCGGTAAGGATCAGGGCGGTCAGTAGATAAAGTCGGAGGCGGTATTGCGGTTCCATGGGATCAGCGGTTGCGCCGGCGTCGTTTGTCCGGCGTGATGTGGATGGAATGTTGGCAAAGGTCGGAGATCTTGAAGAGAATCCAGAAAATCACTGGCGAAAACAACATGGTGAAAAGCGAGGTCCATGCCATTTGCAGGACCGTCGCCTGCGAAAGGACGAATCCTCCACGTACAAAGGTAATAATGAGAAATTCGGCGGCCAGATAGAGAAAGATGGCAATACCCGAGAGCAACGCCGAAAACTGCCATTTACCCTGCTGGAAAAGCGGTTGGATGCCCTGCATCAGGAAACCCATCGCACCGAACAATAAAATGGAATAACCGAACCTGAGCGCCTCGACCGGCTGCGTGTAAACCGCCGGATCCCCGCCATCCGGGCTGAGCGTGCTGTGCGCATCCCATAAAAATCCGCAGATGAACGCCAACAACAACATCACTGGTTGCCCTACGGTGACGGCAGCACATAGGAAAACAAGTTGCACTAACAAAATCCGCGAATGATGGAATCCCGTGAACGCAGGCAGGAACTGCTGCACCACAAATGCGGCGAGCACCAGAAACACGGTGATGAATGCGTATCGGATCAATGTCTCAGGATTCTCTGGCAAGAACGACGAATACCGTGCCAAGATCCGCGAAGTTCACCGATGGTCGGACGAGAGCTTCGGAATCCATGGCGCCTTTTTCGACGGACTCTATGGTTCCAAGAAGAATGTTAGGTTGGAAAATTCCACCGCGGCCGGTGGTGAATACCCGTTGCCCGGGACGGAGTTCCGCGTTTTTCGAAAGGAACTTCAGGCGCAGAAGCGGTTTGCCCATGAACTGGCCGCGCTGGCCGCTCAGGATCCCCACTTCAGGCGTACCCTCGACCTTCGCCGAAACCTGACATTTCTCATCCGTCAGCAGCAACACCGATGACCGGCCTTTGTCAGTCCAGTCGATCTTGCCCACCAACCCCTCGTTGGAAAGCACCGGAAATTGCGTGCCGATCCCCCGCTCCTGCCCCGCATCAATCTCCGCCGTTTGCCACCAAGTCGTCGGCTGACGCCGCGTCACCAACGCCGCCACCACATCAAACTGCGTCGCCTTCTTGAACTCCAACGCATGCCTCATCTGCGCGTTCTCTTTCTCAAGATCACGGATCCGCGTCTCGATGATCCTCAACCGCCCAACTTCTCCGGACACCACTTCAAGCTCCGCTTCAAGCTCCTTCGAATGCCGAACCTCATCAAGAAACGTCCGTGCCCGGGTTTCAAGCGCCGACCCCGATTTCAGGAACGGCGAAACCGCCGAAAAATACGCCTTCTGAATCTCCCTCACCGTCGGTTCGCTGCGGGTCAATGCCCATACCGCCCCGGCAAGGAACAGCAGAAAAGCGATGAGATTGAAAGGCTTCATGGCCGGTTTGGGCCCGAGTGGTGGGGGATATCAGCGATCGGTGTTGGTGACCCGCTTCAACAGCGCAAGCTCCTGAAGCGCCTTACCCGTGCCCTCCGCCACCGCGCTGAGGGGATCCTCGGCCACGTGGACGGGAAGACCGGTCTCCTCACGCAAAAGGCGGTCGAGCCCTTTCAAAAGAGCTCCGCCTCCGGCAAGCACAATGCCGCGGTCGACTAGGTCGGCGGCGAGTTCTGGAGGACAACGTTCCAGCGTGGTGCGAACCGCATCCACAATCGTGTTCAGCGGATCGGACATCGCCTCGCGAATCTCCTGCGAGGTGATCGTGATCGTTTTCGGCAAACCGGCCACAAGATCGCGGCCCTTCACCTCCATCGTCATCTCCTTCGGCAACGGCGCGGCCGAACCCAGACGGATCTTGATCTCCTCCGAAGTGCGCTCACCAATCATCAGATTGTAGGCACGCTTCATGTATTGGATGATCGCCTCGTCCAGCTCATCGCCAGCCGTGCGGACACTCCGCGCGTAAACAATCCCGGACAAGGAAATCAGCGCAACCTCCGTCGTCCCCCCCCCAATATCGACAATCATGTTTCCGGACGCTTCCTGCACCGGAAGCCCCACCCCGATCGCCGCCGCCATCGGCTCCTCGATCAGATAAACCTCACGCGCCCCGGCCTGCTCCGCAGACTCCCGAACCGCACGCCGCTCCACCTCCGTGATCCCGGACGGAATCGCAATCAGAACCCGCGGATTCGACCGACGGTTCTTGTTCACCTTGCGAATGAAATGCCGAAGCATCGCCTCGGTCACCTCAAAATCCGCAATCACACCGTCCTTAAGCGGGCGGATCGCTACAATATTGCCCGGCGTCCGGCCAAGCATGCGTTTGGCGTCATCACCAACCGCCAACACCTCGTTGGTGCCGGCCTTCACCGCAACCACCGAAGGCTCGCGCAAAACGATGCCGTGGTCTTTGACGTTAATCAGAGTATTCGCGGTGCCGAGGTCGATGCCGATATCATTGGAAAACAAATTTCCGAAAAGCTTTTTGAACATGGAAGGTGTTGAAAATAAGAGAGTGGTGGGAAAATTCTAAAATTCCGATAGCAGTCGGGAAACGCTCCGGCCAGGCCGGCTGGCCATCGAAGCTCGGAGTGAAAAGGCGACAAACGCTCGGTAGAAGCGGCGAAACATCCTCATTTGTAGCCACAACGTCAAGCCGGATTCCGCTTCACCCCCAACAGAGGTCTCCCTCCCACAAGCTGAATATCAAAGCGTCGCACCACTTACCCCAATCCCCACTCAACTCCCAGCCAACAACGGTCCCACCGCCGCATGCCGCGTCAAAAACTCATCCGCCAGCGAACCATACGCCTGCGCCCCGATCCCCAACGGATCATGCTCGAAAATCGACTTCCCATGGCTCGGCGACTCACCCAAACGGATCGTCCGCGGAACCACCGTCTGATACATCTGCTCAGGAAAAAATCGCGAAACCTCCTCCACCACCTGCCGCGAGAGCAACGTCCGCCCATCATACATCGTCATCACGATCCCCTCCAATCGGATCTCCGGATTCGCATCCGACCCACGAATCTGGTCAATCACGTGCACAATCTTCGCCAACCCCTCCAACCCGAACCACTCGCACTGCAACGGAATCAGAATCTCGTCCGCAGCAGCCAGCGCCGAGGTCATCAAAACCCCCAACGACGGCGGCGTGTCCAAAATGCAATACTCGAACAAATCATTCGGCTTCAACCCCTGCAAAATCCGCCGCAACCGCGTCAAATGATCATCACTCCGCGCCAACTCGATCTCCACCCCGGCCAAATCCATTTCCGAAGGCACCAGCTTCAAATTCTCCCGCCCCGTATCCAAAATCTGCTGATGCACCGTCGCCTCACCAATCAAAACAGGATACATGCTCCCATTCGGCGGCGGCTCAATCCCAAGCCCGCTCGTGCAGTTCGCCTGCGGATCCAAATCCACCAACAAAACCCTCTGCCCCCTCAAAGCAAGGGCCGCGGATAGGTTCAGGGCGGTCGTGGTTTTTCCCACCCCTCCCTTCTGGTTCGCAATGGCGACAACTTTCATCGGTTCAAACAGCTAGAGGCGCACAGTCTTTCGGGCGACGCGAGTTCTTGCAACCAAAACCGCTACCCCCGTTTTTTCCAATCCCCGCCTTGACCCGCCCCGCCCAACCGATCACGCCTCCCGCATGGGCATCTTCATCACCGGAACCGACACCGGCGTCGGCAAAACCTACGTCACCCGCCTGCTGATCCAAAACCTCCACCTCGCCGGCATCGACGCCGTCGGCTACAAACCCGTCTGCTGCGGCGATCGCGACGACGCACTCATCATCGCCGAAGCCTCCGGAAATCTCGACCCCGACCTCGTAAACCCCGTCCACTACAAAAGCCCCCTCGCCCCCCACACCGCCGCACTCCTGGAAAATCGCCCGATCAATCCCCAAACCCTCATCGACGGCTACCATCGCCTCGCCGCCGCCCACCCACTCGTCATCGTCGAAGGCGCTGGCGGCTGGGAAGTCCCCATCACCGAAACATTCCGCATCTCGGACCTCGCCGCCGCCCTCAAGATCCCCGTCGCCGTCGTCGCTGCAAACCGACTCGGCGCACTCAACCACACCCTCCTCACCGTCGCCGCCATCCAGTCCCGCGGACTCACCTGCGCCGGCGTCATCATGAACCAGCTCGAAGACGAAATGGACACCGCCATGATCACCAACAAAGGCCTCATCGCCAGCCTCTCCGGCGTCCCGCTCCTCGACCACGTCATCCACGGCCAGGACTTCCTCGACATCCAGCCCATCCTCGATCTCCTCGGGCTCCCCCAAGGAAATTGACCACCCCGGCGGTTACGGCTTTGACCTTCCCCGATTGCCGTACAAGCTCCGGCCGCCATGAGCTTTTCCGGCACCTACACCGCCCTCATCACTCCCTTCCGCGACGGAGCCATCGACGTCCCCGCGTTCAAATCCCTCATCGAACGACAAATCGCCGGCGGCGTGGACGGCATCGTGCCCGTCGGCACCACCGGTGAATCCCCAACCCTCGACATGGAGGAACACATCGAGGTCATCCGCCTCGCCGTCGAATTCGCCGCCGGCCGCTGCGAAGTCGTCGCAGGCTCGGGAGCCAACGCCACCGCCGAAGCCATCGAACTCACCCAAGCCGCCGAAAAACACGGCGCAACCGGCTCGCTCCAGGTCTGCCCCTACTACAACAAACCCTCCCAGGAAGGCGTCTATCAGCACTACAAGGCCATCGCCAACGCCACCTCCCTGCCCATCATGCTCTATAGCGTCCCCGGCCGCTCAAGCATCGAGATCTCTCCGGAAACCACCGCCCGCCTCGCCGCCGATTGCCCCAACATCACCGCCATCAAGGAAGCCGGCGGCTCCGTCGACCGCGTCAACCAACTCATCCAGGCCGTCCCGTCAAACTTCGCCGTCCTCTGCGGCGATGACGCCCTCACCCTCCCCTTCATCGCTTGCGGCGCCACCGGCCTCGTCTCCGTCGCCTCCAACCTCGTCCCCGATGTCATGGCACGCCTCGTCCGCGCCTGCCTCAACGGCTCCTTCGATGAAGCACTCGTCCTCCAGAAAAACTTCTACCCCCTCATGCGCGGACTCATGTCCCTCGACGTCAACCCCGTCCCCATCAAGTCCGCCATCGCCCTCCAAGGCCACTGCACCTCCGAATTCCGACTCCCCCTCGTCCCTCTAACAACCGACGCATCGGAAAAACTCCGCGCACTCCTCGAATCCTACAACCTCCTCTAACACCCACACCACCCCAACCCATGGCCAAACTCTTCATCCCGGGACCCATCGATGTCTCACCCGCCACCTTCGCCGCCATGTCGCAGCCGATGATCGGCCACCGCGGCTCCGAATTCGAGGCCCTCTACGCATCCCTCCAACCCGGCCTCCGCGAAATCATCGGCACCACCCGCCCCGTCTACCTCTCCACCTCCTCCGCTTGGGGCGTCATGGAGGCCTCACTCAAGAACCTCTGCCAAAAAAAAGTCCTCAACCTCTGCTGCGGAGCCTTCTCCGACAAATGGTTCTCCGTCGCCAAATCCATGGGCATCGACGCCGATAAAATCCAAGTCGAATGGGGCCAGGCCATCGACCCCGAATCCGTCCGCGCCAAACTCGCAGAAGGCGGATTCGACCTCGTCACCCTCATCCAAAACGAAACCTCCACCGGCGTCCTCAACGACGTCGCCGCCATCGCCAAAGTCGTCAAATCCTTCCCCGGAGTCCTCCTCGTCACCGACTCCGTCTCCGCGCTCTCCGCCGTCCCCGTCGACATGGATGCCAACCACATCGACGTCGTCCTCGCCGGCGTCCAGAAAGCCCTCGCCCTCCCCCCCGGCCTAACGGTTTTCTCCATCTCGGAAGCCGCCCTCGAGCGCGCCAAATCCACCTCCAACCGCGGCTACTACTTCGACTTCATCGAGTTCGAGAAAAACGCCGTCGCCAACAACACCCCATCCACCCCGGCCATCTCACTCCTCTTCGGTCTCCAACACATCCTCGGCACCATCGCCAACGAAGGCCTCGCCGCACGATACGCCCGCCACGCCGCAACCAACGCACAAATCCACGCATGGGGCGACCGCCACGGCTTCAAAAACTTCGCACCCGAAGGCTTCCAATCCAAGTCCCTCACCTGCTTCCACACCCCAGAAGGCTTCGACCTCTCAGCCTTCATCAAATCCCTCAAATCCAAACACGGCTTCGTCATCAACGGCGGCTACGGCAAAATCAAAGGCCTCACCTTCCGCATCTCCAACATGGGCAACGAAACCGAAGCCACCATGAACGAACTCATCGCCGCCATGGACGACGTCCTCGGCTGATCTTCTTCTAACAAACTCCCGCGCATGTCCTTACCCCTCAGGTAAAGACATGCGCGAAAACGTTCGGTTCAAAGATACTTGTCCGTCACCGCACCCTCACTCGCGGTCGATACCAGCTTCGCAAACTTCGCCAAAACCCCTCGCGTATAACGCGGAGCAGGCTGCACCCACGCCGCCTTCCGCCGCGCGATCTCCTCGTCGGAAATCTTCACGTCGATCCGGTTGTTCACCGCATCAATCACGATCTCATCCCCCTCCTCAAGAATCCCGATCGTCCCGCCGCAAAATGCCTCAGGCGTGATGTGCCCCACCACGAATCCGTGGCTGCCACCGGAAAAACGACCGTCGGTAACCAACGCCACATCCTTCCCGAGCCCCAATCCCATGATCGCGCTCGTCGGCCCTAACATCTCACGCATCCCCGGCCCACCTTTCGGCCCCTCAAGACGAATCACAATCACATCACCCTTGTTGATCTCCTTCGCCAAAATCGACTTCATCGCGCAATCCTCCGAGTTGAAAACCCGCGCCTTGCCCGTGAAATGCTCGCCTTCCTTCCCGGAAATCTTCGCCACCGCACCACCCTCCGCAAGATTCCCGTATAGAATCCGCAAATGGCTGTCCTTCTTGAACGGATTGTCCACCGGACGGATGATCTGCTGACCTTCCGGATACGGCTTCGCAAATCGCTCAAGGTTCTCACGCAGCGTCCGCCCCGTCACGGTCATGCAATCGCCATGCAGCAACCCCGCATCCAACAACATCTTCATCAGCGGAACCACCCCGCCAATCCTCACCAGATCCGCCATCGCATACTTCCCGGACGGCCGCAAATCCGCCAACACCGGAACATTCTTCCCGATCCGCTCGAAATCATTGATCCCCAGCTCGATCCCAGCCGCATGCGCCATCGCCGGCAAATGCAAACACGCGTTCGTCGATCCACCCAATGAGATCAACACCGTGATCGCATTCTCGAACGCCTCCTTCGTCATGATGTCCCGCGGCTTCAGCCCAATCTTGATCAGATTCATCACCGCCGCGCCCGCATCAAAACAATCGCGCATCTTGTCATCCGAAATCGCCGCCTGCGATGAGCTGTTAGGCAGAGACATCCCCAGCGCCTCGATCGCGCACGCCATCGTGTTCGCCGTATACATCCCCCCGCACGATCCCGGACCCGGAATCGCGCACTTCTCCACCGTCTCAAGCTCCTCATCGCTGAACTCACCGCTCGCATGCTTGCCCACCGCCTCGAAAACCGAAACCACATCCAAATCCCTCTCCTCACCCTTCAGCTTCGCGCATCCCGGCAAAATCGTCCCCCCATACACAAACACCGACGGCCGGTTCATCCGCGCCATCGCCATCACACAACCCGGCATGTTCTTGTCACACCCGCCGATCGCCACAAACCCGTCCATCCCCTCACAACCCACCACCGTCTCGATCGAATCCGCGATCACCTCGCGCGAAACCAACGAATACTTCATCCCCTCCGTCCCCATCGAGATCCCGTCGGAAATCGTGATCGTGTTGAAAATCACACCCTTCCCGCCAGCAGCATCCGCTCCCTTCGAACTCTCGATCGCCAGCTTGTCGATATGCACGTTGCACGGCGTCACCTGGCTCCACGTCGATGCGATCCCGATCTGCGGCTTCGAGAAATCTTCTTTCTGATAGCCAACGGCATAAAGCATCGCACGGCTCGGCGCGCGGTCCGGACCATCAAGCATCGGACTGGAAAAAGGGCGGGTGTTGTCGTTCATCGCGCAACAAGCATCCCGCCGGAATCGGGTCGCGGGCAAGCCGAAAGCGGCACCACCGTCAAACCCACCCCGCTCACTCCTTCGGCACATCCGGAACCACCGGCACATCCGGCACCACCACCGGAGCCGGCTTCTCCACCGGCTCCACCGGCGGCCGCGCCGTCAATGCCCCAGGCCCCACCGGAGTCTGCGGCAAAGCCGGATTCGTCGCCTTCAGATCACCATCCCCCGGCAGCTCCAACAAATTCCCCGGCAACCTCAACCCGTCACTCGGCACCACCGGCCCCGCTGGAACATCCTCCACCGGTGCCTCCACCTTCGCCACAGGCTTCACCGGTGCATCCTCCACCACAATAGCCTTCGGCGCCGCACACGAAACCACACAGAGCGTCCAGCCCAGCCAAAGTGATCGTGGAAACAATGCCATGGCCGGAAAAATTCTAGATCAACGGGATTCGATCGGCGGCACGGACATCAACTCGCTCGGCCCCGTATACAACGTCAGCGGACGATACAAACGGTTGTCACGCAGCTGCTCCAACACCTGCGCCGTCCATCCCGAGGTCCGCGCAATCGCGAAAATCGGCGTGAAAAGATCCGTCGGCAACCCCAGCGAATAATACACCGTCGCCGAATAAAAATCCACGTTCGCCTCCAACCCCTTCCGCTCACGCATGATCTGCGCGATCCGCTCGGACATCTGGATCCACTTCGGCTCACCCAACTCATCCGTCAGCTGCACCGCCAGCTTCCGCAAATGCGGCGCACGCGGGTCCAACGTCTTATAAATCCGGTGCCCGATCCCCATGATCTTCTCCTTCCGCGTCAGCTTGCCTTCCACATACTCATCCACCTTCGCCAACTCGCCGATCTCCTGCAACATGTGGATCACCCCCTCGTTCGCACCGCCATGCAGCGGCCCCTTCAAGGTCCCGATCGCCGACGTCACCGCCGAATACATGTCTGATAGAGTCGCCACCGTCACCCGCGCCGAAAACGTCGACGCGTTCATCCCGTGGTCCGCATGCAAAATCAGCGCCACATCCAGCGTCCGCACCGCACGGTCCGTCGCCACTTCACCGTTGATCAGATAGAGAAAATGCTGCGCCTCCGTCAAATCATCGCGCACCGCAGGCAAATCCAACCCCTGCCGGAAACGATGATACGCCGCCACAATCACCGGCGTCTTCGCCAACAAAGACAATGCGATCTCAGAATCCTTTGCAATATCCGGCTCCCCGATCGCCACCCGCGAATCATAAAGACCCAACATCGAAACACCCGTCCGCAACACATCCATCGGCGACGCATCCTTCGGCGCGTTCTTCAGGAAATCGATCACCCCCTGCGGCAAACTCCGGTCGCCCCGGATCCGCTTCGCAAACTCATCCAACTCCCCCTGCTTCGGCAAACGCCCGCGATGCAGCAGGAAAACCACCTCCTCATAACAGCAATTCTCCACCAGATCATCAATGTGATAGCCCAGGTAGCTCAGCTCCCCCGTCGCCCCATCAACATTACTCAGGGCGGATTCATTGGCGATGACCCCTTCCAGGCCGCGTGCATATTCGGTCATGATCTGTAAAAAACGTTCGGAAATTCGATGAAGCGCAGGCAAGAAAGCCGTTTGCGACCACCCGCGCAAGCGAGAACCTCGGGAATCCCCATCAATGCAAGCTGGCACCATCCTTCAGCCAATGCTTACCTCCCCCATGCCCGACACGACCACCCTGGTCCTCGAAACCTCCACCTCCCTCGGCTCACTCGCCCTCATCCCACCCAACGGCTCCCCCGTCTGCCACTCCTTCGGCAGCGATCGCAGCCACAACACCGGCATCTTCCCACCCCTCCAACAACTCTTCGCCGACCACCCCGGCCTCGAAATCACCCAAGTCCTCGTCGGCAGCGGCCCCGGAAGCTACAGCGGCACCCGCGTCGGCATCGCCGCCGCACAAGGCATCGCCATCGCCCACCACTGCCCCGCCATCGCCGTCCCATCCATCCTCGCCATCCCTGCCACCGATCACGGCGCACCAGTCCTCGTCATCGGCGATGCACGCCGCGGCTCCTACTGGACCGCCCACATCCACCACTTCCGCCTCCTCACCGAGCCCTCCCTCACCGACCTCCACGGCCTCACCGCCACCGTCGCCAACGCCCACGCATCCGGCGCAGCCATCGTCTCCTTCGAAAACCCCGACCGCTTCCCCCTCCCCTCCCACCTCCAATCCGCCATCCGCCTCGAAAACCCCGACGCCCTCCGCCTCTCCCGCGCATGGCTCGAAAACGACACCGCCACCCGCGCCCGCTGGACCGCCACCCCACCCCAGCCCCTCTACCTCAAGCCCCCCCACATCACCGCCTCGAAGCGGCCCCCTCTCGTGCCTTGATCATCACCCGCACCGCCTTCACCGGCACACAATTCTTCACCACCATCTGCAGCGGCCCCTGCCCATTCCCATCCTTCCCTCGCGGCCCGTAATAAATCGACTGCGTGTTGGAAACCATCCCCACCACCTTCCCCGCCTCATTCACCACCGGCCCACCCGAAGAACCCTTAGCGTAATCCGCCGTCACCGACATCCACGTCTTCTCCCCCGCCCCGTCACGCGGCGGCACCCGGTGATACCTCCCCACCTCGCCCGAGGTCTGGAAAAAATTCCGCCCGTCTGGATGACTCACGATCCGCACCCCATCCCCCACCCAGGC
>SYAP01000079.1 GCA_005787565.1 Verrucomicrobiaceae bacterium
CGAGTTTAAGACCCATTCTCGGCTCCCGGAGCCTGTGAACAACCCTTGCTCTTCGGTCCTTGATAAGAACCGCCCGATTTCCAAGCATCTCACCAAGAAGACGCCTTCACCCAAACCTAACAAACCGAAACACCACCAACAACTCTCATAAGAAGTGGATCAACTTTCGGGGGCACTCCACCTCTTCGGCGGCTCGATCCGCACAATCTCCGGCCCCTCCACCGGAATCACATCAATCTCACTGAAAAACGTATGACCGAATCCCCGCGCATCCTCGTTCGCGGAAACCTCTAACATCAAATGCCGGAAAGTCCCCAGCGCCGCACCATCCACCCCGTGCACCGCCGCCGCATGCTGCCCCGGCGGCTTGTCCGACGTATCCACCGCCGCCACCGCAACCCACCCCACACTCACCGGATCCACCCCCGTCGCCGGTGCCTTCTCAAACTTCTCCGCCGTCCCATCCGACCCGAACAACCGATACCGCTGCCCCGATCGGCTCCCGCTGTGCCACGAATACGTCGCAATCCCCCGCAAAGGCATCGCCTTCCCCAAATCAATCGTCAACCGATTCGCCTCATCGCTGTTAGAAAAAAAGAAATTGCTCCGCGGCTCATCATTCCCACCCGGAATCTTGCCATCCTTCAAAACATCCAACGCCCCCGAATTCGGATCCACCCGCCCGGAAACCACCGCAAAAACCCCCGTCGTCGCCGCATCATTGATCGCCGGCGCCGGCACCGGATCCAACTTGAACCAAATATCCTCCCTCGAATTCCCCACCGTCACCTTCGCCTTGCTCTCGGCAGCCAAAAGCTGTGCCGACATCGAAAACAGTGCGGACATCGAAAACGCGATAAATAAAAACGAGCGAAGTTTCATGATTTCAGCAGTCGGGACGTTCATTTCCCACCCAATACGCGCCAAACCCACCCATGGTTGGCAAAATCCCGAAAATCCAACCATTTCCCCTCAGAACCACATCAGCACCACCCCTCCAACATCCTTGCCCCAACCCTCACCCATCACCCAAACTCCCACCATGATCCTCGACGCCAGCATCGCCCTCATCTTCGGCCTCGTGGGTGCCACCATCGCCGCCGCCACCGCCATCATCAACCTCATCGCCGCCGCCATCGAAGGCATCGTCAGCATCTTCATCGACGGCTTCACCCTCGGCCGCATCCGCCCGCGCAACGATCAACCGAAAAAATCCAAACCCGTCACCCGCACCCAACTCATCCTCT
This sequence comes from Verrucomicrobiaceae bacterium, assembly GCA_005787565.1. Classification (GTDB taxonomy): domain Bacteria; phylum Verrucomicrobiota; class Verrucomicrobiia; order Verrucomicrobiales; family Akkermansiaceae; genus Luteolibacter. Next base: position 1,248 of record SYAP01000079.1, read on the forward strand.
GTGCCATTTCATGGCTCGTCATCCTCAGCATGCTGTTAGGCATCTTCGTCATCCCCAAAATCCGCGAACGCGAAATCACCTTGATCGCCAAAGACGGCCACCCCCTCCCCTTCGCCGCCGTCCTCATCACCACCAAAAACGCCACCCAATCCCGCCGCACCGACACCGCCGGCAACCTCAAAGTCCCCCGCTTCGGCCTCCAATCCGTCACCCTCAAAGACCCACGCTACATCCAAACCACCTGGGCCCACCCCAACATCAAATCCCCCCTCGAAGCCCGCCGCACCATCCTCGGCTCCAGCCTCGACAAATTCGCCGACTCCCTCCTCCGCCCCGCCAACGAATAACCCCTCCCCCGCAGCCTTCCCGACCCCGTGGCGCTGGCATTCTGCCAGCCGCCAAAAAAATCCCTACAATCTCAAATCCCCAACCCGTCCCCCATAGCACCGACAAAAGAGCCCCCCTCTTCATTTCCTGCCTTCCTTATTTGACCCTCTTCCCAATTTCCTCTCCCCCACTTCTCCCCACCAATCGCGTGAGACAAAGCCTTTCACGCGACCCCACCTTCGCGGTTCCTCTATCCCCTCTTCCACTTCTCACCCGGCACTTCTCCCCACCAATCGCGTGAGGCAAAGCCCTTTACGCGACCCCGCTTCCAGACTTCCCAATCCCCCCATTCCCCCCATGCTCCACTCGCGGCCCGCCCCGCACCCGATCATGAGCCGCACCGAATACCTCACCCACCCTCTCCCCGGCGGCCCCCGCCTCGCCCTCGCCTCCCTCCCGGATTCCGAATGCGCCGCACTCTCCATCTACATCCCCGCCGGCAGCCGCGATGAATCAAACCTCCCCGCCGGCCTCGCCCACTTCGTCGAACACATGGTCTTCAAAGGCACATCACGACGCTCCGCCCGACAAATCTCCGAGGAAATCGAAAACGCCGGCGGCCAAATCAACGCCTGCACCTCCGAAGAAAACACCGTCTACGAAGGCCGCGGCGATGCCGAAATGCTCCCCCAACTCGCCGATGTCCTCTGCGACATGGTCTGGCACTCCACCTTCCCCAAACCCGAAATCGACCTCGAACGCGAAGTCATCGGCGAGGAAATCACCCTCTACCGCGAATCCCCCACCGACCACATCGGCGACCTCATCTCCCAGGCCCTCTGGTCCCCACACCCCCTCGGAAACGCCATCTCCGGCTCCATCGAATCCATCGCCGAAATCAACCGCGCCGTTCTAACAAAATTCCGCGACCTCCACCACTACCGCGACGACATCGTCATCGCCATCGCCGGCCCCTTCACCCTCGACCAAGCCCTAACAGCCATCACCCCGCACCTCCCCGCCACCTTCCACCCCGCCCCCCCGCGCCTCCCCTTCTCCCCCTCCACAAAAACCCCGGCCCACCTAACAGACCAACGCGAAACCGACCAACTCCAGCTCGCCCTCGCCTGGCACACCCCCGGCCGCCACCACCCCTCACGCATCCCCCTCCGCCTCCTCAGCCTCATCCTCGGCGAAGCCTCCATCTCACGCCTCTTCCTCGAACTCCGCGAAGAACGCGGCCTCTGCTACCAAATCAGCACCGACGTCAGCTTCTTCGACGACACCGGAGCCTTCGAAATCTCCGCCGGCCTCGACCCCGACTCCCGCGACGAAGCCCTCGAATGCATCCACCGCGAAATCGACGACCTCATGGAAAACGGCCCGCGCCCCGGCGAACTCGACCGCGCCAAACGCCTCATCATCTCCCAAAGCAAACTCGCCTTTGAAACCACCTCCGCCCACGCCGCATGGGCCGGCGAAGGCCTCCTCGACTTCGGCCACATCCCCACCCCCGCCGCCTGGCGCACCCTCATCACCGCCGTCACCGAGGCCGACCTCCTAGAAGCCGCCCGCACCGTCTTCTCCTCACCACCCGCCATCGCCGAAATCCTCGGCACCTCGGCTTGAAACATCGACAACCCGCCACCCAGGCCCTATACGCGCCATTACCGCCCGCGTCCATGAAACCCAAACTCATCCCCTGGCTCCTCCCCGCCGCCGCACTCATCGCCTCCACCCTCTGGATCTCCGCACAACGCCGCGACCTATCAGCCATCGAGTCGGAAAACCAGCGCATCGCCACCCACCTCGCCCACGCCCGCACCGACACCACCTCCGCCGCAGACACCTCCCAAGCCACCCGCTCCCGCACCACCCCCTTCCGCAACGCCAAAGGCATCGACTGGAAACAAATCGCCACCGCCCAAGCCACCATGCACAGCGGCGATGGCATGCCGGACATGCGGACCATGGTCGAACTCCAGAAAACCCTCCGCGCCCTCTCCGTCGATGAAATCCTAACAGGCCTCGACGAAATCCAAACCCTCGACCTCTCCGAAACCCTCAAACGACAACTCGAAGCAACCCTCGCCGGCATCCTCGCCGAAAAAGACCCCCAAGCCGCACTCACCCGCTTCGCCCCACTCCTTAGCCAAGGCGACGGCATGATCAGCTGGCAACTCGCCAGCGCCCTCAAACAATGGAGCATCAAAGACCCCGCCGCCGCCGCATGGATGGACCAGCAAATCGCCGCCGGCACCTTCCAAAGCAAATCCCTCGATGGAAACAACCGCGCCCGCCTCATGTTCGAGGCATCCCTCATCCAGTCCCTCATCTCCGTCGATCCCGCCGCCGCCACCGCACGCCTCACCGCAATCCCCGAGGACCAGCGCGCCGCCGTCTTCGGCCAGCCCATGTTCATCCAGCTCAGACCCGGCCAGTCGAAACCTCTGGCCGATCTCATCCGCACCCAAATCCCCGAAAACCTCCGCACCCACACCCTCGCAAACATCGCCTCACACCCCGTCCACCAAGACGGCCTCGAACGCCTCTCCACCATCCTAACCGAAATCGACGCCTCCCGCGAGGAACGCAAAGCCATCGCCTCACAGGCACTCACCATCCAGCTCCAACAACGCCCCGATTCCTCCACCACCTATCAGCAAGCCCGCGAGTGGATCGCCTCCGCCGCCCCCGAAGACGCCGCCGATCTAACAGGCCAAGCCCTCGCCAACCTCTCCCACAACGGCAAATTCGACGAAATGGCCGCACACGCCATCGCCGAACAACAAGCCAGCGGCAACGACCAAACCCTCGCCGCCTTCCTCCTCCAAGCGCCGGACTCCTCACGAGACCAAATCCTCAAACTCGCCGAAAACCTCTCCGATCCCGAACAACGAGCCCAAGTCGAAGCCCGCTTCATCAACAACCCCAACCACTCCGCCCAACCCACCCAACCCGACGGAGACTGACACCCACGCCATGAAAACCCCACTCATCCTCACCGCCCTCATCATCCTCGCCGCCGCATGGATCGGCCAAAAAACCCACACCCACCTCCACAACGCCCGCCAGGAAAACCAACGCGTCCTCGCACAAGCACGCTCCCTCGGCCTCGACCCCGCAACACTCCTCGAAGAACGCCCCACCTCCCCGCGCCAACGCGCCGCCCGACCCCTCACCGCGGACAAACAAGCCAAAGCCAAAGACTTCGCCGCACGCCTCGCGCGCTTCGCCGTCGAAATGGAACAACGCGAAAAAGACGGAATCGAACCCGATGAATCACACCAGGACCAAATCTTCCAAATCATGGACGAAATGCTCCAACTCGACCCCGAACAACTCAAAATCCTCATCGCCGAACTCCGCCAGGACCCGCAACTCGATGCCGAAATGCGCTCTAACATCGTCGGCTTCTCCATCATGATGCTCGCCAATGACCATCCCGCCAAAGCCCTCGCCCTCTTCACCGAGTCCTCCGACCTCTTCGCCGAAGGCGGCATGAGCGAACACGCCATCTCCACCGCCCTCGCACGCCTCGCCCAGACCGACCCCGATGCCGCACTCGCCTGGGTCCGCGAACACAGCAAAACCCACCCCGAAATGGTCACCGACGACACCAAAACCGGCCTCATCCGCGGTGCCGCCAAACGCGATCCCGCCCTCGCCTTCCAACTCATCTCAGAACTCGACCTCGAAAACCCCTCCAACGCCGCCTCACACATCGCCGCCACCGCCGAAGACCCCGCCTCCCGCTCCGCCGTCCTAACAGCCCTCCGCAAACACCTCGAATCCCTCCCCGAAGGCCAAGACCGCGACACAATCCGAACCACCACCCTCTCCTCCCTCGCCAACCGCGCCGCCGCCGACGGCTTCGAGGCCGCCGTCAAATGGTTCGACTCCGCCAACCTCGACCCGAAGGAAACCGAAATCACCCTCACCCACATCAACCCCCACCAAACCCAAAAAGACACCGGCCGCTGGATCGAATGGATGTCCGACAAACTCCCCCAATCACAACTCGATGCCAAAGTGAACAACATGGTCTCCCAGTGGACCCAAATCGACTACCAGGCCGCCGGCCAATGGCTCCTCGAAACCCCCGCCGGTCCCACCAAAACAACCGCCATCAAATCCTACGCCGAAACCGTCGCCCCCCACCACCCCGAAAGCGCCCGCCAATGGGCCAACTCCCTCCCCCCCGGCCAAGACCGCGACGACCTCCTCCAACGCATCGATCATCTCCTCTCCTCCGAACCCCCAACAGAAATAGAAATCATCCCGAAATCGGAATAACACCCACTTCCAGTAAAAAAATCATCCTAAACCATTAGCATACCAAGCACCGCCTCACCCATCGGCCCAAACAACCCAATCGCTCGGCGAAGTGGGAAACAGCCGGAACCAAAGCAAGATAAGCCCCCAACAACTCATCCCCATCGCCCCCACCGTGTAATGTCTCTGAAGGCCAGAGACATTACATGACTGATATCACCCTCTACCCGCCAATCCCCGCCCTCCCAGCCAATCCACCGCTGATACACGCACGTCTAGCAAAAAGATCCTTGTGCTCCAATGAATTGGAATAAATGCTCCCCGCAGGCTGTAACTGGATATCATCCGTCATAGAGATACTAAAGCTACTATTAGGCGGAAAATTCATGATGCGATCACTCGACATATTCCTTCGCTGTTTCAGACGAAGAAAGAGCCTTCCTTGCTGGCGGCGAGACGGCTATAGCGTTCGAATGAGTGACTATGCTCGAGTCCTGATTTACGACGACAAGATCGGCTCGCTAGAGTTTACGTGCGATCTTTACGATAGAAAATGGAAGCTCGATTGCGGTTCGTCTGTCGGAGACCTGATCGTGTCGGATGATGATGGACGCATCGCCTTAGCACGAACGCGGACACAGGAATTTCTTGCTGCCCAGCACGAGTATTATTCTAATGAAGAATCGGCCTAACAAGGCGGAGATGGCGACGCCGAGGAAGCCGTCTGATTAATTTTA
>SYAP01000080.1 GCA_005787565.1 Verrucomicrobiaceae bacterium
CCAGAGGGCCACGGATCAAGGTTATCAGGGGGCTTCCCGTCACAAAGCGCTGTCCTCACCCATTCTTGGCGCTCATTGGGCGTGTTAGAATCTGGCTCCGCACCCCGTTTGCCCTTCCCCACTAAATTCTCGATTGTGCCAGAAAAATCCGCCCTTACCTCCCACAAATCCCCAATTCCAAATTTCAAATCCCCAATCCCATTTCCTACCTTGCCCCCATGCCCAAAATCGACCTCAAAAAAGACCTCAAACCCCTCTATCAACCCTCCGCCAAACACCCCGTCGAAGTCCACCTCCCGCCCCTCAACTACCTCATGATCGATGGCCAGGGCGACCCAAACACATCCCCCGATTACACCCACGCCGTCCAAGCCCTCTTCACCATCTCCTACACCAACAAGTTCGCCATTAAAAATTGCCCCCAAGCCATCGACTACACCGTCATGCCCCTCGAAGGACTCTGGTGGGCCGATGACATGTCCGCCTTCACCGCCGACGACAAAGCCAACTGGAAATGGACCATGATGATCCTCCAACCCTCCTTCATCACCCGCGAAATCATCCACCAATCCATCGCCACCGTCGCCAAAAAGAAACCCCTCCCCGCCCTAGAAAAACTCCGCTTCGAAACCCTCTCCGAAGGCCGCTGCGCACAAATCCTCCACCTCGGCCCCTTCACCGAAGAAGGCCCCACCATCGCCCGACTCCACCACTTCATCGACTCACAACACGCCAAAAAATCCGGAAAACACCACGAAATCTACCTCAGCGACATCCGCCGCGCCAACCCCAACAAATGGAGAACCATCCTCCGCCAACCCATGATCTGACAGATTGACCAAAACCACCCCTTCATCTAACAAAGCTGCAATTCTCACACCACAAACACAAAGAACCACCAACCACCATGGGCCTCCTCAAACACATCCTCCTCGGAGACTTCGGCCAAAGCCTCGACATCTCCGAAACTGCCGAACGCGTCGAGCTTCAGGAAAAAGCCCAACAACTCCAATCCTCCCGCCTCCGCTCCAAAGACCTCGAAATCGCCAGACTCAAAACCCACACCGAAAAACTCCACCTCGCCATCTCCGGCCTCACCAAATACCTCATCACCCGCGGCATCGTCGCCGAAAACGACCTCGCCGCATACCTCGACGAAATCGACGCCACCGACGGCACCCACGATGGCAAACTCCCCTTCAGCAACTCACCAGCAAAGCCCCGCCTCATCATCCCAGAATAACCTCAACCCTGAAAACCCGCCCCAAACCCGCCCCTTTTCTTTAAAAAAGCCAGACTTATTGAGAAAAAAACCTTGCCACCCCGTGACCTTTCAGCCAGAAATCGGCCCCGTGAGCTCCAACAACCGCAAAAGATGGATTGCGCCGTGGAGAGATTCCCCAACGAAGCCAGCGATGTATCATTGCATCTCGCGGGTGGTGGATCGGCGGTTTGTGCTGGAGGATGACGAGCGCGAGCAGTTCAGGAAGCTCATGCGGATGTGCGAGAAATTCAGCGGCTGCCGTGTGCTCTCCTACTGCATCATGTCCAACCACTTCCACCTTCTGTTGGAAGTTCCCCCGATGCCTGCCGAAGGAATTCCCGACGCGGAGCTGTTTGAACGACTCGGAGCCTTCTACAGCGAGGCGCAATTGTCGGAAATCGCCCGGGAAATGGCGGATGCGGTTGTGGTCCGATCTCGGGGGGAGTTTGAAATGCCACGTGTGGATGCCGCCGGACTTCCGATCAGCACCGAACAGGAGGTGGAGCTGGCACGGCTTGATTCGGTCCAAAGGCTGGATGAAATCCGCAGCCGTTACGCTCGACGGATGCATGATTTGAGCGAGTTCATGAAGTCGCTGTTAGAGCGATTCACCAAGTGGTTCAATTCGAAGCACAAACGGTCGGGTCACTTGTGGGAGGATCGCTTCAAAAGTGTGATTGTGGAGGATGGAGTGGCAGCACGGACGATTGCAGCTTACATCGATCTGAATCCTGTTAGGGCGGGGATGGTTGGGGATCCGGCGGAGTATCGGTGGAGCAGTTATGGGGAGGCGATTGGTGGTGGGGCGAAGGGGAATGGGAAGAAGTCGCGGGAGGGAATTGTTAGGGCGTGCCTGGCCCACGAGGGGGTGGGTTTTGAGGCGGAGCGGTGGAAGGATGCGGCGCGGATTTACCGGCGGTTGATGGGGATGACGCTTGGGAAGAACAAGGGCCGGGCTGCCGTCGAAGGGCGGGGTGTGGTAACGAAGAATACGGCGGAGATGTTAGACTCGGAGGATAACGAGACGGTTTTGCCGGATTTGGGGATGGCGGGGATGTTGTTGTGCCGGATCCGGTATTTCACGGATGGTGCGGTGATCGGGAGCCGTGCGTTTGTGAACGGTGCGTTTGAGGGGGCGCGGGAGCGATTTGGCGCGAGGCGGAAGGATGGCGCACGACCAATGCGCGGCAATGCACAGGCAGCCAATGGACATCTGTGGAGCATCAGGGATCTACGGCTAAGTATAAATCACCCCGCCGCAGAACCTTGCCAAAATCTACCCTCAGATGATCATTCGCCCGTCCATTCCTTAAAGAACTCTACAGGCTGACCACAAACACGAATCCCTCTCAAACCCTAACACCTACCCAGCAAACGGTAGCCCGTGTGCATCCGCCACCGGCTTGCACGTCAAAAGCCCGTCCCTCACATTGATCCCACCAGCCAACTCCGGCCGCACCGCAAGGGCGCCCTCCACCCCGCGCTCGGCAATCAACAACGTCCACGGCTGCGTCACATTGTTCAAAGCCTGCGTCGCCGTCCGCGCATATGCCCCCGGCATGTTCGCCACGCAGTAATGCAAAACCTCCTCCTCCACATACGTCGGCTGATCATGCGTCGTCGGTCGCGTCGTCTCCGCGCAACCTCCCTGATCCACCGCGATATCCACAAACACACTCCCTTTCGGCATCATCCGCAACATCTCCCGCGTGATCAACTTCGGCGCACGCGCCCCGGGCACCAACACCGCCCCGATCACCAGATCCGCACGCGGCAGCAAATCTGATAGATTCGCCTCGTTCGAATACACCGTGTGCGCCGATCCCATCGTGATGTCCAAAAACCGCATCCGCTCGAAATCCACCTCCAGAATCGTAACATCCGCGCCGATCCCCGTCGCCACCCGCGCCGCATTCACACCAGCCGTCCCACCACCCAGCACCACCACCCGCCCCGGAGCCACCCCCGGCACCCCACCTAACAAACACCCCCGCCCACCCCGGTGATTCGCCAAATGATACGAACCCACAATCGCAGACATCCGCCCCGCGATCTCGCTCATCGGCTCTAACAAAGGCAACCGCCGGTTCACCTCGATCGTCTCATATGCAATCGCCACACACCCCGAAGCCATCAGCCCCTCCGTCAGCCCCTTGTTCGCCGCAAGATGCAGATAAGTGAAAAGCACCTGCCCGCGCCCAAGCATCGCCACCTCCACCGGCTGCGGCTCCTTCACCTTCACAATCATCTCGGACTCCCCGAAAACCTCCGCCGCCGTCTCCGCCATCACCGCACCAGCCGCCTCATACAGCGCATCCGGATAGCTCGCCCCCTCCCCCGCACCACGCTCCACCCGCACCGTATGCCCCCGCTTCACCAGCTCCGCCACATTCCCAGGAATCATGCTCACCCGCGCCTCCTGCGCCTTGATCTCCTTCGGTATCCCAATGTTCATACCCACCCCTAAGCCCGCACGCGCCGCTTGGCAAGATTCCCACCACCCGTTATGCACCGGGCGTGGAAGGAGAAACACCCATCATCGACCTGCATAGCGACGCCCACTTCATGGGCCAAGCCCTCCGCGAGGCACGAAAAGCACTCAACGCCGACGAAGTCCCCATCGGCGCCGTCATCGTCCGCGAAGGCCGCATCATCGCTCGCGCATGGAACCAGGTCGAAACCCTCCGCGACGCCACCGCCCACGCGGAAATGCTCGCCCTCACCGCCGCCCAACAATCCATCGGCGACTGGCGCCTCGAAGGCTGCACCCTCTACGTCACCAAAGAACCCTGCCCCATGTGCGCCGGCGCCATCGTCCACTGCCGCCCCGACCGCGTCGTCTTTGGCTGCCCAGATCCCAAAGCCGGTGCTGCCGGCGGATGGATCAACCTGTTAGAATCAAACCCGCCCCTCAACCACCGCTGCGACATCACCTCCGGCATCCTCGGCGAGGAATCACTTCACCTCATCCAGACCTTCTTCCGCGATGCCCGCGAAAGAAAAAAACTCGCACGCCTCGACACACCCCGCGATCCCGGCGAAACCCCCTCCTCATGAAAATCCGCACCGCACTCTTCAAAGGAAGCGCCGCCGGCCTCGACGGCTGTCCCGAATGGAACGCCCCGGAGTTCGCCATGATCGGCCGCTCGAACGTCGGCAAATCCTCACTCATCAACGCCCTCACCGGCAAGGAAGGCCTCGCCAAAGTCTCCGCCACCCCCGGCAAAACACGCCTCATCAACTTCTTCCACATCAACGACCGCTGGTGCCTCGTCGACCTCCCTGGATACGGCTACGCCCAGGCCGCCCAATCCGAACGCCAATCCTTCAACCAAACCACCGCCGAATACCTCGCCAACCGCGGCCAACTCGCCCACCTCTTCGTCCTCGTCGACTCACGCATCGCCCCCCAATCCATCGACCTCGACTTCATCGCATGGCTCGGCGCCATCACCCTCCCCTTCTCGCTCGTTCTAACAAAAACCGAGAAACTCCGCCCCAACGCCCTCAAAGCCGCTTTCGAAACCTTCCGCACCGCCCTCATCGACCTCCCCCGCCAACCGCTCGAAATCATCGCCAGCTCCAGCAAAACCGGCGACGGCCGCCGAGACATCCTCCTCCGCATCCTCACAACCATCCAGGACCCGCCAAACTCCTGATCTACCTCCTATTCGATCCGCAAAACATTCCGCCCCAAATCCTTCCCCTCCATCCGCGTGATCGCCGGAATGTGAATCACCTCAAACTCCGGATACTTCTCACACTCCCGCACGAATACCTCCTGCACCTTCCGCGTCATCTCCCCCAGTTTCACAAAATCCTTCCCCAGAATTGCCAACTGCTCGTCCGGCTTCTCCGCCATGAACGTGTTGAAATGATTCAGCACCACATGCCGCGGCCGCAACCGCTGCAAATGCTTCCCTGGATACCCCGGCACATTCCGATGGCTCGCCGCTGTTAGAATCGCCACATCGATCCGCGTCCCCGCCGGCGGCATGCTGTTAGGCAACTCCTTCAAATCATAAAACGCTCCGAGATAAAACACCGCATACGACTTCCCACCCCCACGCAACTCGATCAAGTAATTGAAAACCTCCCCCGAAGGAAAATCCGTCATCAACGTCGGTGGCGTCGTCCGCGGCTGATCCACCACCCCGTTCGCCAACGTCAACCCGCACTTGAAATGCGGACTATGCCGGCTCGCATACGCCGTCACCCGCAAATGCCCTCCCCCGATCCGTCGGTCAATGATCACCCCGGGCTTCTCGATCGCATGACAACGGTCCATCAGCCCAGGCGTCTGCCACCCCGCCAGCAAATGCTTGCACGTCCGCCCGCCCCACAAAGGCACCTCCGCCTCCCGCCACTCCTCCAGCGTCATCGCCGCATGTGCATCGAGAAAATGATCAAAATGCGCATGATTCACCAACACCGCCTCCGGTGGCGAAATCCGGCCCAGCGACTTCTTCACCCGCTCTCCATCCGAAGCATTCGAAAACACCTGGAAACCATTCGTCACAAACGGATCCGTCAACACACGCAAATCCCCCAACTGGATCAAATGACAACCCGATCCGAACCAATAAATCTGCACCGTATCCCCATATCCCTCATCCCCCGCCCTCAGCGAGCAATCCGAACGCCGCACCTCCATCACCGCCCCATCCATCGCCGGCATCGGCGGACCCTTGAAACACGCACCTAACAAAACAACCGCCGCCAAAGCCCCGCAAGGCCCCAACGCCATCCAACTCCTCCAACCAATCGAAAAATTCACCATACCCCACAACCTGCCCCAACCCACCCCCACCCCACGAGCCCAAAATCCCCAATTCCCAATCCCAAATCTCCCTTCATTCTTCCCTAAACACCACAAATCCCATAAAACCCTCGCACCATGTGCACTGCCTATCAGATCGGCACCAAGGCAAACCGCCTCCCAGCACGAATCAAACCCTCCCTCGCCGAACTCCTCCGCCGCAAACCGGAACCCCGCATCATCCGCCCTACCCTCATCGCCCCAGTCATCCTCCCCGATGGCACCGCCACCGAAATGTCATGGGGCTTCCGCCGGAAATTCCGCGGCTCCAAGGGAAACCCCATCACTCGGACCATCGTCAATTCCCGCGAAGACAAACTCAACTCCCCCATGTGGCGCGACGCCTTCGCCAACCGCCGCCGCCTCATCCCCGCCATCGCCTTCTACGAATGGACCGATGGCCCCGGCGGCAAAGCCTGCCCACTCCGCTTCACCCCCATCGACGACAACTGGCTCCTGTTAGGCGGCATCTGGGAAAACGGCGAGAACGGACCCTGCTTCTCCATGCTCACCACCGAACCCTCGGACGCCATCCGCCCCGTCCACGACCGCATGCCCCTCGTCCTGTCAGACGAAAACATCGGCCCCTACCTCGACGGAGAGCTCAACCAATTCGGCAGCTCCAAAGTCCCCCTTCTCTATCAGGAAACACCCAACTTCCTCCGCTCCACCACCCCACCAGACCAAGACCCCAACCAACCAACCCTCCTCTAAACCGCAAAAAACAGCTATCACCCTCTAACCAATCTCAATCCCTCAACTCGCGATCCGTCTCGTGCCGCAAATCCTTCGCAGCCTCCAAAAACACCGCGTCTTCACCAATGTTCGTCGCAAGGTCACCCACGCGCTCTAACGAACGCACGACGAGAATCAAATGCAGGTAATCCTCGCTCCGGCCCACTGATTGCTCGATCCGCGCCCCAAAGGTCGCGGTCGCATCCTTGTGCATCCGGTCCAACTCCTTGTCCCGCGCGTGCAATGAAGCCCCAAGCTTCGCATCGCGGTCGCTGTATGCGGAAATCGCATCGCGCAACAATTGGTCCGCCAACGTGTACAGCGGCTCGATCAGAATCGTGTCCGGAATCTCCTGCGTCGTACAAATCTTCTTCGCACGCTTCGCAATGTTCGTCGCATGATCGGAAATGCGCTCCAGATTCATCGAGATCTTCATCGAGGAAACCACCAGCCGCAGATCCGTCGCCATTGGATGGAATCGCACGAGAATATCCATCCCCAGCTGATCGATGCGGCGCTCATGCTCATCCACCTCGTCGTCATCCGCGATCACCGCGTTCGCCAGTTCCGAATTCCTCTCCAACAACGCACGGATCGCACCCTCAAGATTGTGGCGCGCCTTGGCGGCCATCGTGAGAACCTCGCCACGCAACGTGGTGATGGCCTGATCGAAATCGCGGAGTATGTGTGGACCTTGCATGAACGTAATGGATGGTGGTTTCAACCGAAGCGGCCGGTGATGTAATCTTCCGTTCGCTTGATCTTTGGCTTGGAAAATATCTCGTGCGTCATTCCGACCTCGATCAACTCACCAAGATAAAAGAAGGCGGTGCGGTCGGAAACACGCGTCGCCTGCTGCATGTTGTGCGTCACAATCACAATCGTATAACTTTCCTTGAGTGCAAGGATCAGCTCCTCAACCCGTGCCGTGGCGATCGGGTCCAACGCCGAACACGGCTCGTCCATCAGGATGATCGATGGCTCCACCGCAACCGTGC
>SYAP01000081.1 GCA_005787565.1 Verrucomicrobiaceae bacterium
CCGTGAAATCCACTCCATCCGCCACATCCGGCGTCCATTTCGCGGATTCGCTCCAGTTTCCATTGTCATCGACGTTCCATGCGCCATCGGCTGCGAACGAGTGTTGAAGGGTCAAAAAGATTACGGTGCTGCCAAGCAAGGCACCGCCAAGGCGGAATTTGGGTTTCATGGGTTGATGGGATTTTCGGATGAGCTTGTCATCCGTTGTATTTACATCAATCAAATCGCCTTCCTCCCTGCAACGGTAAATCACGCAGCACTCCTATGATTTTCCGAAACACCCTCAGCCACACCACCGCTATGGGCTTGCAGCGAATCCTCCCCCCATGGAGATTCCACCCGCATGCAGTTTGACTTCGACCTCCCCATCGCCCGCCGCGGCACCGGATGCATCAAATACGACCGCCGCCCCGAGCTCGATCCCTTCTGGGTCGCCGACATGGATTTCGCATCCGCCCCCGAGATCCTCGCCGCACTGCACCAACGCGTCGACCATGGCGTCTTCGGTTACGCCCAGGCCCACGAAAGCCTCCACCAAACCATCGACCGCTACCTGAAATCCCGCCGCAACGCGGAGATCCCGCGCGAGCACATCATCCACCTCGGAGGCCTCGTCCCCGCCCTCTCCCTCGCCGCCCGCGCCTTCTGCCGCGATGGCGGAGCCGTCATGACCTGCACCCCCGTCTATCCTCCCTTCATCGGCGTCCATCACGACGCCCACGTCGACCTCATCACCGTCGACCACATCGAAATCGACGGAAAATGGACCTTCGACTGGCAGGCCATGGAACGCGCCATCACCCCCGCCACCCGCGTCTTCCTCCTCTGCAACCCGCAAAACCCGTTAGGCCGCGTCTTCGACCGCAACGAAATCGAGACCCTCGCCCGCTTCTGCGACGCCCACGACCTCGTCCTCGTCTCCGATGAAATCCACTGCGACCTCATCTTCGACGAGACCTCCACCCCACACATCTCCGCCCTCTCGCTCCCACCGGACCTCGCCCGCCGCACCATCACCCTCCTCTCTCCCAGCAAAACCTGGAACATCGCCGGCCTCGGCTTCGCCATCGCCATCATCCCGGACGACACCCTCCGCCGCAAATTCTCCGCCGCCCGCGGCCACACCCTCGCCGAGATCAACGCCCTCTCCTACTACGCCGCCGAGGCCGCCTATCAGCACGGCGAACCCTGGCGCGAACAACTCATCTCCTACCTCCGCGCCAACCGCGACACCCTCGTCTCCATCATCAAAGACTCCTGCCCCGGCCTCACCGTCAAACCCGGCGAAGCCACCTACCTCGCCTGGATCGACGCCCGCGCCATGGCCGTCGAAAACCCCGCCCAACATTTCGAGAAAAACGCCGCCCTCTTTCTATCAGACGGAGCCTTCTTCGGCTGGCCCGGCTGGATCCGCTTCAACTTCGGCTGCCCGCGCCACCGCATGCTCGAAGGCCTCGAAAAACTCCGCGCCGCCCTCTGAAGCCGGCCCTCACCGGGACCGAACCGCCAACAAACGCCGACCCGCCTCGCGCAACGTGTCCTCACCGCGGGCGAAGTGAAACCGGATCAAATGATGCACCGGCTCGCGGAAAAAACTCGATCCGGCCACACCCGCCACGCCGATCTCCTTCACCAGCCATTCGGACGCAGCCGTATCGTTCACAAATCCCAGCGCCGATAGATCCATCAACACGAAGTATGCCCCTTGCGGCTCCGTGAACGGCAACCCGACCTCCCTCAGACATTCCAGGAAAACCTCCCGCTTCCGCGAATACAAATCCCGCAGTCCGACATAATAGGAATCCGGCAGCTCGAGCCCCGCGATCGCCGCCTCCTGCAAAGGAGCCGCCGCCCCGACTGTTAGGAAATCATGCACCTTCCTCGCCTGCGCGATCACCCGCGGTGCCGCCTGCACATACCCCAACCGCCAGCCCGTGATGGAATACGTTTTCGATAGCGAACTGCACGTGATCGTCCGCTCGAACGCACCCGGCAAAGCCGCGAAATGCACATGCTCATTCTCCCCGAAAACAATGTGCTCATACGGCTCATCCGTGATCACGAACACATCGTGCCTCTCTGCCAAATCCAGGATGAACAACAACTCCTCACGCGTGAAAACCTTCCCGCAGGGATTCGAAGGATTGCAGATCACAATCGCCTTCGGCTTGCACTCGAACGCCTTCGCCAATTCCTCCCGGTCAAACTGGAAATCCGGCGGGCGCAACGCCACATAGATCGGCTCGGCGCCGGACAGGATCGCGTCCGCCGCATAGTTCTCATAAAACGGCGAGAAAACGATCACCTTGTCCCCCGGATTGCACGCCGTCATCATCGCAACCATCATCGCCTCCGTACTTCCGCACGTCACCACCAGGTGTTGGTCCGGATCGATCTCCAAGCCACTGAACCGCCCGATCTTCCGGGCCAACGCCTGCCGAAATCCCGGCGAACCCCAGGTCACCGCATACTGATGATGCGGCCCACGCGTCGCACGCTCCAACGCCAGCAACAACTCCTCCGGCGGATCAAAATCCGGAAATCCCTGCGACAAATTGATCGCCCCATACTGATTCGCCAACCGCGTCGTCCCACGGATCACGGATTCGGTGAAAGCGGCAAGTCGGTGTGCGGTCTCTGGCATGGGCGGATGACCGATCATCAAACCAATCCGGGCCGGATGTCAGCCCAAACCTCAACCAATTCGCCATTCGGATCAAAATCCACTCCCGGGCGAAACAGCGGCTCCGCTTGTTAGAGCTCCTCAAAATCCATCACATAAAGCCGCGACAGCGGATCCGACACCACATACATCCGGTGGTTCGCATGATCCACCGCGATCCCCTCCAACTGTTGGATGTTCGTCGAAAAACTCGTCACCATGTCCAGCTGCTCCGTTAGCAGAAAGATCGATCCCGAAAGATCGCTCATCACCCACAACTCATCCCGCTCCGCATCCACCGTGATGCTCGAATAATCCTGCGCGAACCGCAGTTCCTTGCGCGAGGACTCCCGGAACTTCTCATCCATCCGGATCAACAACCCCGCCACCTCGTTCACCACCACGAACTCCCGCGCATCCGGGTCATACGACAAACCCTCCGGCCCGTAATTGTCATCTCCCGGCAACCCGATCTTCCCCCGCCGCAACAACTTCCCCTCATTCGAAAACACCACAATCTCCCGCTCCCGCTCCGCCAAAACTGCCACTGTCTCCCCGTCCACCGTCGCGATTCCCTCCAGATCCCTCAGCCCCGTCTCAAATCGCGACAGCACCTTCCCCTCCAGATCCGTCCGATACACACAGCCATCGTCATCGCTCACCATCCAAAGCGACTTCCCATCCGCCCCCAAACAAAGCCCCGAAGGCTCCGGAATCTCCAAATCAAACTCACCCGCCAACGTCAAATTGCCACTCGTCGAAACCGCAGCCGCCCTTTCCCCACACGAAACCAGACCACACACCAAAACCCCACCCGCCACCACCCCACCCATCGCCAGTATTCGTATCATCGGTTTCACGCGTTCGATTTTGCCGC
>SYAP01000082.1 GCA_005787565.1 Verrucomicrobiaceae bacterium
CGTCCTCCGTTGCGAGCGCCAGCGCGGAGAAACTTGCCCCTTGTCTTTCATACACCAAATGACCAACCTAACTCCAACCAGTCGCCGCCAGTTTTAACGATCTGAGGGACATCCCCCTAAATTCTCGATTGTGCCCTATTTTTGAACCTGTGACCAATCAATCTGGTCCTTCAATAGTTCGGTGAGATAATTGGAAAGAATTGAATCACCTTCTTCCTGGCTAATATCTTCTTCCAACCAGGGCATGTCTCCATACCATGTCGACACGGATACATAGGCCCACCTTTGATCCATCCCCCGAACCACGCGGTCTTTCATGTCGATAAAGGTGCGTTCAAAGTGATCATTGATAATTCTGTCATACCCAACAAAGAAATAGTAGGTTAGACAGTTGACATTGATAAACTGGGTTCTTGCCTGATCCAAAGCCAGCTTTTGATCGGAACGGAGTCGCCGGACCTTTACTCCCCTCCCGTCTGACAATTTCAAAGATACATCGCTAGCAACAAGATTTCTGTGCCCCTGAGCTGGCATGCAGCGTTCAGGGCGATGAATTGAATTGTTCAAGTCATGACCTGACAGGACAATTGAAAGATCAACCCGATCTCGAATCGGGCTGCCGTCCAATCCATAAACACCATCTCGCGGTTTAAGGCAAATCGCTTTGGAAAATTCAGTGTCCTTTGCAAGCGTGCCGATCTCTTCCTTGCTCGGAGGCACTGAAATCATTTCCCATCCTCCAGAAGATCGAGGTAGACTCATTCGAATGGCGGACTGCGCCGTTTCACCGGCTTGAGGCAACAAATAAATTGAGCCAAGTCCCGAAACCAGAATGATGGGGAGCAAAGTCAACCTGATTTTCATGGACTTGATGTAGTTGATTGAGCAAGTGCTTGCCTCACCACTCTTCGAACCTCGCGACGTGGCGCACGCTTCCAGGGAAAACGCCCCTCCAGAATAGAGTGTGTGAGCAGCAAGAAACCAATCGAAATGGGGTAAAACAACAACAGCCCTGACCAATCGTGCCAGGTCTCTCTCGCCCACTTCGGATCTCCATAGTCCGCTATCACAAAAATCGAAGTGATTCGTAGGATGTTCCCGAATATTGCCAGTGGAATGGCCGCGAGAAACA
Source organism: Verrucomicrobiaceae bacterium (assembly GCA_005787565.1). Taxonomy (GTDB): domain Bacteria; phylum Verrucomicrobiota; class Verrucomicrobiia; order Verrucomicrobiales; family Akkermansiaceae; genus Luteolibacter. Next base: position 1,133 of record SYAP01000082.1, read on the forward strand.
GAACCGCCCTTTTCCAGAAGCTAATCTTGGCGACATAGGCCCACGCCGCCGAAATCATCAGAAGCGCCATCAGGGAACGAATCCCACTACATCCACCTGCAATCTCCAGCGGCTCCCAGTTTCCCTTTACGGGAAGAACGGTTGTCCCGTCCACATAGGTCTCAACACGCAACCATCCGGAAAGGATTTGACTGAAATTCGCAACAAGCAATTGCAACTGAACGGTCGCCTGTTGAAAGGAAGGTAGCGGAATTGCCATCCAAAAGAAAAACAATGGAAACGCCAGCATTCGCGCCACCCCCCAACCCCAAAGATACAGTGCGGAACCCCACATTAGAAACGGTAGAGCACCCATGGTGATTCGCGGCTGTAAAGCCCTGTGTCCGAGCGCATAGAATATCGCTCCGATAAGCACAATCGCCAAACCCAACCAGCTGCCTTCGCTCCTCAATCCTCGCAATGTCCTGATCTGGTAAATAATCAGCCCAGCAATCACGAGCGGGAAGATCGGACCATGTTCGTAGCCCGTCTCTGGATTCCAAGCATGCCAAATCCACTTCGCAGCTGAAAACGTTCTGTCAGGCCCATATCGTTGCTGCCCCAGATAAAACCAAGCCAACGCCACCACACAAAGTCCCACCACGACCCAAATCCCCATTAGCCTACCGCCTGCAGGTTTGATGTCACTATGAAGATTTTGGGATTCAAGACTCATCGGTGTTTTTGAACCAGTTGAATCTCTTCAACTGCCTACGCAAAGTATTGCCCTCACCCCCGCTCCTGTCAACATCGCGCCGCCCCTTCGCGAAATGCCATACCTGCCCATGAAAATCATCAGCGGAACCGCCCACAGAGCCCTTGCCGAGCGCATCGCGGAAACCCTCGGACAACCCCTCGCCGATGTCCACGTCACCGCCTTCCCCGATGGCGAAACCTTCGTCAAAATCAACGAAAACATCCGCGGCGCCGACGTCTTCATCATCCAACCCTCCTGCCCGCCCACCAACCACAACATCATGGAGCTGCTGATCATGGTCGATGCCGCTCGCCGTGCCAGCGCCGGACGAATCACCGCCGTCATGCCCTTCTTCGGCTATGCCCGCCAGGACCGCAAAGACCAGCCCCGCGTCCCAATCACCGCCAAACTCGTCGCCAACCTCCTCACCTCCGCCGGCGTCGGACGCGTCCTCACCATGGACCTCCACGCACCTCAAATCCAAGGCTTCTTCGATATCCCCGTCGACCACCTCTACGCCAAACCCGCTCTCATCGGTTACCTCCGTGACCGCCACCCCGACCCCTCCAACCTAACCGTCGTCTCACCCGACGTCGGCGGCGTCAAAATGGCCCGCGCCTACGCAGATGCCCTCGGAACCGAACTCGCCATCGTCGCCAAACACCGCATCTCCGCAACCCGCGTCGAAGCCATGAACGTCATCGGCGACGTCGAAGGCCGCGACGTCCTCCTCGTCGACGACATGACTGAAACCGCCGGCACCCTCACCGCCGCTGCGGACATCCTCCACAAACACGGTGCCAAACGCATCTTCGCAGGCGTCTCCCACGGCGTCCTCGGCGAACTCGCACACGAACGCCTTCGCGACTCCCCCATCGAGGAAATCATCACCACCGATTCCGTTCCACAAGCCTGCGGCGAAAAAGTCCGCGTCGTCGGCATCGCCCCGCTGTTAGGCGAGGCCATCCGCCGCATCAACGGCGGCCAGTCCGTCACCTCCCTCTTCTCCGTCTGATCCTGCCCCCGTGCGGACTTGTCAGATCACCCATCCTGCGCCAACCTCAGGCATGTAAACGTTGCGCTGCCTGCTCATCCTTCTGTTAGGCTGGCTCGCGCCCCTCAACTCCACCTCCGCGCAAGCCCTCTCCGCATGGCTCGCCGAAGAAGACCTCCCGCCACCTCCCGCCAACCGCATCCTCGACAACGCCGACCTCTTCTCCCGAGATCAGGAAGCACTCCAACGCATCATCCAGCACATCCGCAAACTCGAAACCGAACACGGCTTCATCCTCCACCTCGTAACCGGACCCCTCCTCATCTCAAGCACCCCCAACGAACTCGCCTCCGCCCTCCAACTCGCCTGGCTCCCCGAAGGAAACGGCATCGTCATCGTCTTCGAATCAGACACCCGCCGCCTAGGACTCGGCCGCGCAGACGAATCCACACCGAACATCGACAACCTCGGCTCCCAACTACAATCCTACGAAACCGTCACCATCCTCACCAAAACCCTCACCGCCCTCGATCAAAACGCCCCACCCGCCCCCTACCTCGAATCCCTCGTCCAATCCCTCTCCGAAAAGCTCGCCCAAGCCCACCAACGCCGCCAAACCCCTCCCCCCGCCGGCCGCTCCCTCCGCATGGCCCTCGTCGCCATCGGCGGCCTTTGCATGCTCGCCCTCGGCGCCCTCGGCATCGGCCTACTCCTCCGCCGCTCCAGCCCACAATCCAACCCGCATCTCCGCTTCCCCAACGTCGATTCCACCGAACGCCTCGGCGCCCCCTTCGGCGGCGGCTCCGTCAGCTCACGCCGCTTTCGCCCACCCTCGGCGCCACGCTCCTGAGCCCCGCCTTCCGCACCGGCAGATGATGCGGCAAAATCGCAGAAAACAAATGCACGATCGGCACCGAAAGCAGCGCCAACAAAATCCCCGACGCGCTCATCCCTAACAAAAAACTCGCCGCATTCAACTCACCCGCCCCAGGAATCTTGAAACTAACATCCGTTAGGAAATGCGGCATCGGCACCTTCAGCTGATGCCTCATCCAGTTCCCCAACTGGAACTGCGCCAGCCAGATCGGCACATTCGTCAGCGGATTCGAAATCCAGCACAACGCCATCGCAAACGGCACGTTCGCCCGGAAACGCACCGCAATCAACGCCGCCGCCACCATCTGGAACGGCATCAGAACCATCGAAAAAAACAACCCGATCGCCACCCCCGTCGCCACCGAATCCCGGCACGGCTTCCACAAATTCCGGTGAAACAACGGGCGCGTCAGATTTTTCCACCACTGCCGGTGGCGGAGACGACGGTGCCGCAACGTCCGGAAAGCGCTGCGCACCAATCTGAGATAACGCTTCTTCATCAAGGGTGAAAAACGAGCGGACACTCATTCGGGATCCTCGTTTGATCAACCTCAAATGCCTTGCCCGCGCCCACACTACGTCCCACCTTTCGCAAATTCATCATGGAACCTTGGCAAGCATTCATACTCGGCATCATCGAGGGCATCACCGAATACCTCCCGATCAGCTCCACCGGCCACCTCGTCGTCGCACAGCGCCTCATGGGCATCGGTACCGTCACCGCCACTGAAAAAGCCGCCGCGGACACCTTCGCCATCTGCATCCAGGGCGGTGCCATCCTCGCCGTCCTCGGCCTCTACTTCCCACGCGTCCTCCAAATGATCCGCGGCGTCCTCGGCAAAGACCCCGATGGACTCAAACTCGCCATCTCACTCCTCGTCGGCTTCCTCCCCGCCGCCGTCTTCGGCCTCCTCCTCAACGATTGGATCGACGCCAAACTCATGCACCTCTGGCCCATCATCTTCGCCCTCATCGCAGGCGGCATCGCCATCCTCGCCACCACCGCATGGCGGAAAAAAAATCCACCCAAAGGCGGTGGCGCCGACCTCCTCCAACTCACCTGGAAAATGGCCCTCGTCATCGGCCTCCTCCAATGCATCGCCATGTGGCCCGGCACCAGCCGCAGCCTCATGACCATCGTCGGCGGCCTCATCGTCGGTCTCTCCATCAAGGCCGCCGTCGAATACTCGTTCCTGTTAGGCGTCCTCACCCTCACCGCCGCCACCGCCAAAAAAGCCATCTGGAAAGTCGAAGGCATCGCCCCGGAATACGACACCTGGTTCGGCGGAACCCAACTCATGTGGGACACCTACGGAGCCTTCCCCCTCCTCCTCGGCATCATCGCCGCCGCAGTATCCGCCGCCGTCGCCGTCAAATGGCTCGTCACCTACCTCCAAAGCCACGGCCTCGCACTCTTCGGCTGGTACCGCATCGTCGCCGGCAGCATCGTCGCACTCCTCGTCCTCACCGGACTCTTCCAAGCCGGAGCCGTCTGATCATCACAAAAAAAACGCGCCATCCCCAAAGGAACAGCGCGCTCTGAAAAAACACTCCGCCGATCACTTGGCGACCTCGCGCAACGCCGCCTTCAACGCCCGCTCAAACTCCTTGTCCGCAGGGTGACCGTGCCACACCAGTTTGCCGTCCACGCCAAACACACACGCATGCGGAATCCCACCAGTGGAAACCGGCGCACTTCCACCCTTCATCACCGGGTATTTCACCCGCGCATCCTTGAGAACCTTGTTGATGTCCTCCGCAGTGCTGTTCTGGCGCTCAAGACCCACCACCACCAACCCCTTGTCATCATAACGCTTCGCCAGCTTTGCCAACTCAGGCAAACTCGCAATACACGGCGGACAATTCACGCCCCACTCCTCAACCACCACCACCTTGCCCTCCAAGGCATCCGCATCAAATTCAACATCATTCACCACCTCGCCCCATTGAACCTGGTCGAGTGTGGCATCCGGCACAGCTGCTTCCTTCTCCTTGGCAAGCAACCCGAGTGTGGTGACCGCAAGCGCGGCTATAGTGGCGATACATTTCATGGCAGAAAGTAAAACGACACAAAGCACCGTTTTGTTCCACGAAATAAAGAAATCTGTAAACCTCCCCGGATGGATCAACATCTGAAGTTACCTCGCGCCGATACCCACCGGATCGCGTCAATCGTTTCCCAACCCTGATTCCTCAACCCATGAAACCACTGTCTTCCCGTCGCTGGATGGCTGGCCTCGCCACCGCCATGTCACTCACCCTCTCCACCCACGCCGCAGTCACCGTCGATGGCTCGGACGATGGCAGCGAAAGCTACACAACCCAAACCACCCAAACCGTCGCCGCTGGCTGGGGCACCGGAAACGCCATCGCAAACCTCAAATCCACTCAAAACGGAGCCATCCTCAACCTCTTCCTCGGCGGCCGCACCGATGGCAATGCCATCATCCTCTTCATCGACTCCAAACCCGGCGGCGTCTCCAACCTCACCAACAACCTCCTCTCCGGAGGCGACGCCTACATCCTCAACAACCTCGCAACCAGCAACACCGCTGGCCTCACCTTCGAATCCGGATTCCAGCCCGATTTCATCGTCCGCGTCTTCGGAAATGCCGACGCTCCCGTCAACATCGCCTCTCTCCAGTCCCCAACCTCCGTCTCCTACATCGGAAACAGTGCTACAGCGCCAGTCTCCGGCAGCTTCGTCACCAGCCTCGCCACCTACTGGAGCGACGTCCCCGTCAACGTCGCAAACTACGGGACCGTCACCGACGGCATCGAGATGGCCCTCAACCTCAACTCCCTCGGCGTCTCCCCAGGCCCTCAAACGGTCAAACTCATGGCCGTCCTCGTCAATGGCGGCTCCACCTGGGGCTCCAACCAGGTCCTCCCATCCCGCACCGTCGCCACCGACATGGCCGCAGGTGTCAACTCCATCAACTTCGAGACCGAAGATGGAACACAAACCCTCACCCTCAACGTCGAAGGCCCACCCGCCATCCTCGACCCCAACGGCGACGAAGACGAAGACGGCCTCCTCAACAGCGTCGAAACCAACACCGGCACCTTTATCAAGGCCTCCAATACCGGCACCGACCCGTTCACCGCAGACACCGATGGCGACACCTACTCCGACTTCGACGAAGTCACCAGCTCCGCACTCGGCTACCTCTCCAACCCCAACATCCCCAACTACGAGGAAATGACCGTCCCCGGTGCATTCAACCTCCCCACCCCATGGACACCCGGGATCAGCGAAAACTCCCCGAGCACCGACATGACCCGCGCTGGCACCGGCATCACCGCCCAATACCAGTGGTCCCTCAACTACCGCTTCCCCACTCCCGGCCAATCCTTCGAATACAAATACGCCGCCGGATCATGGAGCAACAACTGGGGCCGCGGCGCCACCAATGCCGACACCGTCAAAGGCGCTCCCGGAAACTTCACCGCCACCATCGTCGCCTCCGGTGCCCACCGCTTCAGCTTCGATCAAACCAACAACACCCAGTCCCTCACCCGCACCACCTTCCCCAACATCGGTGCCTACCTCGCCGCTTACGGCCTCTCCGATCAAAACGCCGATAGCGACACCGACTCCCTCACCAACCTCCAGGAATTCGCCCTCAACACCGATCCCACCAATCCAAACACCGATGGCGATGCGTTCCCGGACAATACCGATGCCGACCCCTTGATCCCGGCCCCTCAAACCCGCCAGGTCACCTTCGTCGTCAACATGTCCGTCCAACAAGCCCTCGGAAACTTCAACCCCGCAACCGGTGATGTCGTCGTCAAATTCTTCAGCGGCATCTTCCAAGGCCAGCCGGACCTCGACCTCAACCCCGTCGGCAATGGCCTCTGGCAATCCGCACCCGTCACCGTGAACGGACTCGAAGGCACCCCGTTCGGCACCTTCAAATTCTTCAACACCACCCCCGCTGCCCCAAACGGCGGATACGAGGAAATCGATGACCGCTCCTTCAATCTCGGTGCCGACGGCGTGGCCCAGACTATCTTCACCGGCACCTACTTCAGCAACAACACCACCCTCCCCGGCATCACCTACGCCGATTGGGCCTCCGCCAACGCAGCAAGCGGCGCAGCCAACGAAGACGCTGACGGCGACGGCATCTCCAACGCCATCGAATACTTCATGGGCGAAACCGGTAACACCTTCACCGCCAACCCCACCGCTCAGAACGGCATCATCACCTGGCCACGCAGCGCCTCCGCAACCGAAGCCACCTTCGTCGTCAAAACCTCCCCGGACCTCGAAACCTGGACCGCCGTCGAAATCGAAAACCCAGCCCTCCAAATCACCCCCAACTCCGTCAGCTACACCCTCCCCACCGGCGAAACCACCCTCTTCGTCCGCTTGGAAGTCACCGTTCCTGCCGCTCAGTAACCCAGAGAAAACTTCCCTACCCCTCAAAAGGCGGTCTCCACCCGGAGCCCGCCTTTTTCATTTCTTCACTCCCCACCCGTTCCCCTACTTGAACTCACGCCTCTCATAAAGATCCTCGATCACATGCAGCAGCGATAAACCGTCCTTCTCCAGCTCATCATCCTCCGGCGCATCCTTCAACCGCCCGTCTTGATAGATGAACGTCTCCGCCTCCATCTCCGGCCGCAACACCACCACCTCGTCACCCCGCCGGAACCCGTAAACATCGTTGAACTGCATCAAAACGAACGGCTCCTTCTGCGGATTGAAGATCGAATGACCCAACACCGGATACTCCAGCTCCAACCCTAACAAATCCAAAGCCGTCGCCAGCACCTCCGGCTGCGAAGCCAGCTCCTCGTGCCGCATCGGCTCGATCCCCCCGCCCAGAATCAAACCCGGAATGTGGAACGCGCTCACCGGCACCTCGTCATCCCCATACACCCGCACATTGTGATCCGCCACCACCACAAACACCGTGTCCTCGTAATAGGCCCGTGTCTTCGCCAACTCGAAAAACCGCCCGATCGCAAAATCCGCATACTTGATCGCATTCTTCACCGAATACTTCTCCACGCCCGGCACCCACTCGATCTTCCCCTCAGGCAACTCGAACGGCTCGTGATTCGATGAACTGAAAACCACACTCACGAACGACTTCCCCTGCTCGCTCAACTCCACATACCGCTCATCCGCACGCAACACCAGATCCTCATCGCTCACCCCCCACGTGCTCACAAAACTCGGATTCCTGAAATCCTTCTGCTCGATCACCTCCTCAAACCCGTTCCCCAGATACCACGCCTTCATGTTGTCAAACCTCGCCTCCCCACCATAAATGAAACTGCTGTGATAACCATACGGCCTCAGCAGCGACGCGATCGAAAAGAACCCGCTCTGGCTCTTCGGCCGTTTGAAAACACCATCCCCAGGAATCGGCAAAAACCCCGCGCTCATCGCACTCAACCCCCTAATGCTCCGCGTCCCGTTGGAAAACAAATTCGTAAACGCGATCCCCTCGCCAGACAACCGGTCCAAATTCGGCGTCAACCCCTTCTCCCCTCCCGTAAACTCCACAAACTGCGCTCCCATGCTCTCCTGCACGATGATCACCAGATTCTTCGGCTTCCCCCCCGGCCGATGCCCGGCCTCCTTCCGGTAAAACGGACGCTCCTTGTTAGGCTTGATCTCCATCAGCTGATAGACCCGCCGGTAAGCCTCCTCCATCGGAATCTTACCATACCGCTTCGCCAGCTGCTCCCCATCCTTCCGCGCCCGATACGCCGCATCACTGATGCTGTGCAGCGAATTCTTCGCAATCTCGTTCGCAACCCGGTTCTCCGAATACAACGCATCCGAAATGTTCGCCGGCCGATGCCCGAACGAGGACCGGATCCCCAGAAACAACACCGCCGCCACCGGCAAAAACCACACCGCACGCCGCCAATGGCTGGCGAAAAAACGATCCTCCAACCTTGGCACCAACGGCAACCGCCGGAACGCGAACGCCACACCTCCTAACAAAACCACCGCCACACCCAACGCCAACTTCTGGTCCTTCCACAACATCGAAACCACCTCCTTCGGATACTTCAAATACTCCACGAACAAAATGTTGGGCCGCACATCATACTCCGCGAAAAACGGAAACCCCGCCACCTCCACATACGTCAACAACAACAAAACCACCAGCGCCCAACCCCGCACCACAGCCGATGCCGCCCGCCTCCAAACTCCCGGAAACACCGTCATCACCAACAACGGAACCACCAGCAAATACCCGAACGCCATCGTGTCCATCCGCACCCCGTGCGCCAAACCTAACAATCTCTCGCCCGGCGACAGATCCGCCAGCCTGCCCCACTGCCAAATCATCAGCGCAAGCCTGCCTAACAGGCAAACGCCGATCCACAACCCGTAAATCCGCAGCAACGTCCTGGCCATCATCCCGCCGGTCTGCCAGACCGACGGCGGAGCTTGATTTTCTAACATAATCGGATGCTATTCGTAAAACCGCTTCAACGCTTTCTGTTCCTCGGGGTCAAGCGCCTCGCGCCACACCCGGTCACCCCCGCTCCCCGTCTCCTTCGTATCCCCACCCACACCCGCCTCCGACGGATCCTTCGCCGCCTCATGCTCCCCATCCTGAAGCTGCAACAAATCGCCCGGCATCGAGCGCGAAAGATCCTTCGCCTCCAACCCCGTCAAATCACCCGTCTCCACCGCATCCCGCTCCTTGCCCAAAACAGACGGATCATGCCCCGGCCCGCGATCAATACCGCCCCTCCCCGGTCCCTCTCCATCACCCTCCCCGTCCCCTTCACCCTGGCCCTCACCCTCGCCATCCCCGTCCTCACCCTGCAACTCATCCTCCCACTCACCCCCACCCTCGCCCTGCCCCGGCTGCTTCATCGCATCCCCATGCTTCTGCAAATTCTCCTTCAACTGCTGCATCTGCTCAGGCGTCAACTGACCCAAATTCTTCGGATCCAACTGCTTCAACTGATCCAACAACTGCGGATTCGGCTTCATCGCCCCATTCTGCAACCCCTGCAACGCCTGCTCGAACTCGTTTAACTGACGGTCCCGCTCCTCCGGTGCCATTCCCCCCGCATTCTTCTCCAAAGCCCCCAACGCCTTCTCCGCCCGACCCAACTCCCGCTCCATCCGTTGCATCTCGGACTTGTGCCCCTCCTTCAGCGAATCCGTCGCCTCCAACGATGAATGGCTGAACCAATCCTCCTCCTTCTGCTCCTTCAGCTCATCCAGCTTCTTCCGCATCTCCTCCAAATACTTCTCATCCACCACCTCCTCCTTCGCCAAATGATCCAGCTGAGACTCCAACTGCTGCCACGCCTGCGGCTGCTCCGCCGGACCCTTCGGCCCCGCCGTCCCGCTCGAAACCGGAATCAACCATCCCGCCGCCAGCAACGCCAAGGCCCCCAACGGCGGAATCACCAACCGCGGCCAATTCCACCGCAGCCCCGCATCACCCGTCGCCGATCTCGATGCCGATCCCACCGGGTCCGGCCACGGACCCACCCCCGCCTCCGCCGCAGACAACGCGTTCCGCAAACGCATCGCCGCCTCAATCCTCACCAAAGACTGCTCCGGCCGCTCAAATCGCCTCGATGCCAGCAACCAAGTCACCAAGAACAACACCCCCACCCCCGCACCCAGCGCCACCGGCACCACCCACCCCTCCGTATCCGGATAATGCCTGCGCACCACCAACAACGCCGCAGACCCCAACAACCCGCACACCAGCAACGGAGCCGTCATCACCTCCAACCACCACGCCACATTCACCCGCCGGGAAACCTCACGCGCCCGCGCCAGCCAGTGCTCACGATTCTTTTCCGATCCCGTCGTCGCCATAACACCCCCACCATACCCCCCCCGCCCCAAATGAACACGCGCAAATCCACCCCCCCACCCCCCGCCCCCC
>SYAP01000083.1 GCA_005787565.1 Verrucomicrobiaceae bacterium
CGCGCAGAGGATTAACCGAAACGGAAGTGATCGCACAGATCCGGCACCGACACCGAAAGAGACAAGAGGATCTGGACCGACGAAAGAATCACCGAACAGGACTCCCTCACTCAACCACCTGATTTAACTAAGTAGAATTAGTTGGGTTTCGCAATTTTTTGCGGGTAGCTGACGACTCGGACCTGGATGTCGTCGAGGGAGAGGTCGCCGCCTTCGGTGTTGGAGGCGGTGAGGAAGGCCGGGCTTTCGCCGGGGCGGATGTGGATTTCGTCGATGAGGGGTCCGCGGGCGCTGCCGCCTTGGTGGAGTGCGACGCGGCCGCTTTCGCGGTGGTAGGAGATGGTGAGGATGTTGGGGTCGAAGGCGTGGAGGGTGGTGGATTTGCCGATGCGGCCGTCTTCTTCGGAGCGGAGTTTCCAAGTGTGGCCGGTTGCGGCTTCGGCGAAGAGGCTGAAGAGCGGGTATCCGCCGGCGGAGCCGATGGTGAGTTGTTCGGAGGCGCCGGTGTATCCGGCTTTGTCGTCGATGTTTTCGGGTGGGCGGGTGCGGAAGGTGACGAGGTGGACGCTTTTGCGGTCGGCGAAGGGTTCGTCGTTGAAGTTGGCGGTTGCGGTGCGGGGGCTGAAGGAGGTGTCGAAGGCACCGTCTCTGGCGAGGGTGGCGTTGTGTTCGAGGCTGATGATCCAGGGTTGGCCGATGTCTGGGCGTTTGCCGTGCATGCGGGTGCCGTTGGGATCGCTGAAGTCGTCGGAGAAGATGAGGGTTTCGTGGGGGAGTGAGAGGAGGAAGCGATCGGTGTCGATGGGTGTGGGTTCGGGAGTTGCGCCGGGTTTCCAGCGCATGGCTTCGCCGGCTTGGACCTTGATGACGGATTTTTGTTGCTGCGGGGTGATTTGGACGATTCCGGAGCTGACGTGGAGTTCGGTCATGCCGCCGGGGTGGACTTCGACGCCGAACTGGGTGCCGATGTCGCGGAGGAGGCCGCCGGGGGTGTGGACTTCGAATCCGGTTCCGCCTGGGGCGACCTGGAAGAAGGCGCGGCCTTCGATGAGTTCGACGTTTCCTTGCGAGTCGAGACAGCGGATTCGGCAGGGGCCTTCGATGCAGGCTTCGATGTATGGGGTGAGGGCGACGGATGCGGTGCCGCTGCGTATTTCCAACAATTCGCCGACGGACCATTTGTCGCCGTCGTTGAGTTTGCTATCGAGGAGGAAGTGGCAATCGGCGGAGGTGGTGAAGGTGGCTTGGGGTGGGGCCGAGCGGATGAGGAAGAAGGCGGTGAGGACGGCGATGACGGCGGCGGCGGCGCCGCCGAGGGACCAGGCGAGGGGTTGGGTGCGGAAGCGGCGGGTGAGGTGTGGGTTGTCCATCGCCTGGGCGTGCATGGCGATGTAGTCCGGGAGATCGTAGCGTTCGGCGAGGAGGTGATCGAGGCTGAGGTGTTCGTAGTATTTCCTGCGGGCGGCGGGGTCTTCCCGCAGCATGGTGTTGAGGGTTTGGAATTCCTCGTCGGTGAGGGAGTTTTCGACAAATCCTTCCAGCAGGCGTCTGAGTTGGGTGGATTGTCTCATGAGTCAGTGGAAGGAGTGAGTTGATTCTGGATGCAGCGGCGGAGCGAGGAGCGAAGTTGAAACAACCGTGCTTTGAGGGTGCCGACGCTGCGGTCAGTGGCATGGGCGAGTTTTTCGAGGGAACCGCTGGACCAGTAGCGGTGGCGGATCAGTTCGTCGTCCTTGCGGGTGAGTTTTTTGAGGCAGTTGGCGAGGGCCATGCGGCGTTCCGGGAGTTCATCGACGGTGGCGGCGAGTTCGGTGGCGAAGCAGGCGATGAGTTCGGGATCGAACTGCATGGAGCGGTCCTTGCGTTGTTTGCGGAGGTGGGTTTTGACTTCGAGTTGTGCGATGCGGAAGGCCCAGCTTTTGAAGCTGGTGCCGGGTTGGAATTTCTCGCGTTTGCGCCAGAGGATGACATTGACGGCCTGACGGACGTCGGCGGCGGCGTGAGGGTCGCCACAAAGGGCTCGGATGAAGAAGAACAAGTCACTTTGGCAGCGGGTCAATTCCTGCACGAATTCCTCGGTGTTGTCATTCTCATCGGCCATACGGATATGCAGCAACGTCTTAACATCCGGGAAGGTTTAGTCCATCATGGAGTTTGGAGGAAGCCCATTGGATGGGGTGTGTGGTCGGGATTTCCCGGCTTGCCATTCGGGATTGGTTCGACAGTTTGGGAGTGATGAAACTCCTGAGTTACACAATCGCCGTCGTGTTTGGCATTTCTGGTTCTTTGCTTCATGGAGCGGAGATCAAGTGGCCGAAAGATTCGTTTACGGTTGAGAAGTTGGCGGATGCGACGGCGAAGGCGGCGGAAGAGAAGAAGCCGGTGGCGTATATTGTGATGTTCCGTGGTGAGAAGCCGGATCGTGAGGCGCGGCGGAATCGTGACAAGGATGCGCAGGATCCGTCGGCGGCGTATGAGTTGACGGAGGATTTGGCGAAGGACTGTGACAAGTTCGCGGTGGTGGTGAATGTGTTGCCAGCGGATTTGCAGAAGGATCCGAGCCCGTTCACCGAGGAGGTGCTTGCGAGTCTATCCGCTTCGCTTTCGTTAGGGACGGTGCCATCGGTGGTGATCGCGTCGGCGGATGGGAGCAAGGTGTTCGCGCGTGGTGACTCGAAGGAGATCCAGGATGATGCGAGGAAGATCTTGCGTGAGGCCAAGGAGAATCATGAGGCGGGCAAGCAGATGGAGTATCGCAAGCCCAACTCAGGAGATGATGAAGAGAAAAAGGATGAGCGGAAGGAGAAGGAAGATGATGAAGATGAGGAAGAGGAAGATGAATGATCTGGCGGTTAGATCATGATCCGGATGTGGCGGGGTGATGTCCTTCGGGTGATCGGTTTACTCCGTCAGGATGACGAGGAGGTCGTCGCTGTCGACCTGGTCGCCTTTTTTGACGAGGATTTCCTTGATGGTTCCGTCGGTGTTGGCGGAGACGGTGGTGAGCATTTTCATGGCTTCGAGGACGAGGAGCTTGTCACCGGCCTTGACGGATTGGCCGGGTGAGGCGGCGACTTCGGTGACCATGCCGGGCATGGGGGCGCAGGCTTCGAGGGGGCTGTTAGGATCGCCTTTGCGGCGGCTGGCCTTGCTGGTGGAGGCGAGGGATTTGTCGATGACGCTGGACTCGCGGGGCATGCCGTTGAGTTCGTAGAAGAGGGTGCGGCGGCCTTCGGCATCGGCATCACCGATGGAGATGAGTTTGATGATGAGGATTTTGCCTGGGTCGATCTCGATCTCGATTTCCTCGCCGTTCTGGAGGCCGTAGAAGAAGGCGGGGGTGGGGAGGCCGGAGAGGTCGTCGTATTTCGAGCGGAAGGCGACGAAGTCTGCGAAGACCTGTGGGTACATCAGGTGTGAGTAGAGGTCGTCCTCGGTGGCGGGGCGACCGAGTTTTGCGGAGAGTTCGGCGCGGGTGGCATCGAGGTCGATGGGTTCGGCGAGTTCGCCGGGGCGTTTGACGGTGGCTTTTCTGTTAGGTCCGAGGACGACTTTCTGGACGTCCGCGGGCCATCCGCCGTCGGGTTGTCCGAGGCCGCCGGAGAGCATGTCGATGACGGATTCCGGGAAGTCGATGGAGCCGGGTTTGAGGTTGGGGACGTCGGATGCCTTGATGCCGCGGGTGACGAGGAACATGCACATGTCGCCGACGACTTTGGAGGAGGGGGTGACTTTGACGATGTCTCCGAAGAGTTGGTTGACATCGGCATAGGTGCGGGCGATTTCGCGCCAGCGGTGGCCGAGGCCCATGGAGTTGGCTTGTTCGCGGAGGTTGGTGTATTGGCCGCCGGGCATTTCGGGGTCGTAGACTTCGGCGGTGCCGGAGCGGGGGGCGGAGTCGAAGGGTTTGTAGTAGGCGAGGACTTCCTCCCAGTAGTCGGAGAGTTCGTTGAGTGCGTTGAGGTCGAGGCCGGGATCGCGTTCGGTTTTGGCGAGGGAGGCGCAGACGGAGTTGAGGTTCGGCTGTGAGGTGGAGCCGGACATGGAGGCGATGGCGAGATCGACGATGTCGACGCCGGCTTTGGAGGCGGCGATGACGGAGGCGGCGTTGAGGCCGGAGGTGTCGTGGGTGTGGAAGTGGATGGGGATGCCGATTTCCTGTTTGAGGGCTTTGACGAGGTTGTATGCGGCCTGGGGTTTGCAGAGTCCGGCCATGTCCTTGATGGCGAGGATGTGTGCGCCCATTTTCTCAACTTCCTTGGCTTTGGAGATGTAGTAGTTGAGGGAATACTTATCTCTTTTTTCGTCGAGGATGTCACCGGTGTAGCAGATGGCGGCTTCGCAAAGGACTTTTCCGTGTTCGCGAGCGGCTTCCATGGCGACCTGCATGTTAGGCAGGTAGTTGAGGGAGTCGAAGATGCGGAAGATGTCCATGCCGGAATCCGCGGCGTGTTTGACGAAGCCGGCGACGACGTTGTCCGGGTAGTTGGAGTAGCCTACGGCGTTTGAGCCGCGGAAGAGCATTTGGAAGCAGAGGTTGGGGACTTTTTCGCGGAGGCGGCGGAGGCGTTCCCATGGGCATTCGCTGAGGAAGCGCATGGCGGTGTCGAAGGTGGCGCCGCCCCACATTTCGAGGGAGAAGAGTTCGGGGACGCGGTGTGCGATGGCATCGGCGACGCGGAGCATGTCGTGGCCGCGCATGCGGGTGGCGATGAGGGATTGGTGGGCATCGCGGAGGGTGGTATCGGTGATGAGGAGGCGTTTTTCATCGAGGATCCACTGGGCGAATTTGTCCGGGCCGAGTTCGAGGAGGCGGTTGCGGGTTCCGTTAGGGACTTTGGCCTGGTGTTCGATGATGAGTGAGTCTGGGACGTGCGCCTTTGGCATGGGTGCGGCGGGTTTCCATGATTTGGCGGTGGGGTTTCCGTTGAGGGTGATTTCTGATAGATAAGCCAAGGTGCGGGTGGCGCGGTCGCGGCGGCGTTTGAACTGGAAGAGTTCGGTTTTGGTGTCGATGAGTTTGGTGTGGGCCTGGCCGGTGCGGAAGGTTTCGTCTGCGATGACGTTTTCGAGGAAGGGGATGTTGGTTTTGACGCCGCGGATGCGGAATTCGCGGAGGGCGCGGTCCATGCGTTGGCAGGCGGTGGGGAAGTCACGGCCCATGGCGGTGACTTTGACGAGCATGGAGTCGTAGTAGGGGGTGACGACAGAGCCGGCATCGCCCGAGGCGGCATCGAGGCGGATGCCGAAGCCTGCGGCGGAGCGGTAGTTGAGGATGCGGCCGTAGTCCGGGGAGAAGTTGCGTTCGGGGTCCTCGGTGGTGACGCGGCATTGGATGGCGAAGCCGTTGCAGGGGATCTCGCTTTGCGGGGGAATGGCGATTTCTTCGGAGAAGAGGGATTTGCCTTGGGCGACGAGGATTTGGGAGCGGACGAGGTCGATGCCGGTGACGCATTCGGTGACGGTGTGTTCGACCTGGATGCGTGGGTTCATTTCGATGAAGAACCAGTCGTTCTGGTCCATGTCGTAGAGGAATTCGACGGTTCCGGCGTTGTTGTATCCGATGCCTTTGGCGAGGGTGACGGCGGCGTCGCAGAGTTCCTTGCGGACTTTGGGGTCGAGGTGCATGGCGGGTGCGACTTCGACGACTTTCTGGTATCTGCGTTGGACGGAGCAGTCGCGTTCGTGGAGGTGGACGACGTTGCCGAGTTGGTCGCCGAGGATTTGGACTTCGATGTGTTTGGCGCGTGAGATGTAGCGTTCGAGGAAGACGGCGGGGTTACCGAAGGCGTTTTGAGCTTCGTTTTGAGCTTCGGCGAGGAGTCCGGCGAGTTGTGAGGGTTTTTCGACGACGCGCATGCCGCGGCCGCC
>SYAP01000084.1 GCA_005787565.1 Verrucomicrobiaceae bacterium
GACGGTGGATGCGTTGACGTATGCGGGGCGGCGGGAGTCGCTGGAGGGGATGGCGGGTGGGGAGCGGCATGAGTTGGTGGTGGCGGACATCGCGGATGAGGGGCGGATGCGGGAGGTGTTCGAGCGGTTCCGGCCGGAGTGGGTGTTGCATTTGGCGGCGGAGAGTCATGTGGACCGGTCGATCCGGGGGCCGTTGGAGTTTGTGCGGAGCAATGTGATGGGGACGGCGGTTTTGTTAGAGGTGGCGTTGGGGTTTTGGCGTGGGTTGAGCGGGGTGGCGCGGGAGAGGTTCCGGTGGGTGCAGGTTTCGACGGATGAGGTGTTCGGGTCGCTGGGGGAGGAGGGGAGGTTTGATGAGGGATCTGCGTATGATCCGCGTTCGCCTTATGCGGCGAGCAAGGCGGCGGGGGATCATTTGGTGCGGGCGTGGTGGCACACGTATGGTTTCCCGGCGATGATCACGAATTGTTCTAACAATCACGGGCCGTTTCAGCATGAGGAGAAGTTGATTCCGACGGTGATCACGAGTGCGTTGAGGGGTTTACCGATTCCGGTGTATGGGCATGGGGAGAATACGCGGGACTGGCTGCATGTGGAGGATCACTGCGAGGCGCTGGTTCGAGTGGCGTCGCGCGGGGTGCCTGGGGAGACGTATTTGATCGGCGGGGGGAATGAGTGGCGGAATCTGGATTTGGTGCGGGGGATTTGCCGGTGGATGGGGGAGTTGTTGCCGGAGGGTGGGGATTTCAGCCGGTTGGTGAGGTTTGTGGAGGATCGGCCGGGTCATGATTTCCGGTATGCGGTGGATTCGGCGAAGATCCGGCGGGAGTTGGGTTGGGAGCCGAGGAAGTTGGGGGAGGATGCGTTCCGGGAGACGGTGCGGTGGTATGTGGAGAGGTGGTGATTTTACGGGGTTTTTGAGGAGATGAGGGTTGGGAGGGTTTGGGAGAAGCGGGTTTGGTTTTGGAGGAACCAGGTGCGGGCGGCATGGCCGAGTTGGGTGATTTCGGTGGGGGTGAGGGTGAGGAGGTGTTGGATGGAGGATTCGAGGGCGGCGGGATCGACCCAGAAGTTTTGGCCGAGGTGGCGGGGTTCGCTGCGGTGGGTGGGGACGAGGATGCCGCGGTCCGGGGCGATCAGTTCGTTCATGGGCGGGGCAGCGGTGGTGAGGACGGCGGCGCGGCATGTCATGGCCTCGACGATGTAGTGGCCCCAGCCTTCTGATAGAGAGGGGCAGAGGTGGATGGCGTGGGTGTTCTGGAGGGTGCGGAGTTCGGCGTCGGCGAGGTAGCGGGAGATGAGGTGGACGTTTTTGGGGACGGAGGCTGGGGCGTTGTCGGGATGTTGGACGAGGGTGAGGGTGGGCCACTCGGGGTGTTTGGCCCAGAGCTCTAACAGGACGTCGGTGTTCTTGAGGGTGGATTTGCCGGCGAGGTGGAAGAAGGTGTGAGGGAGTGGTGACTGGGCGTCCGGGAGGAGGCGGTCGGGTGAGGTGAAGCCGATGAAGTGGACGGAGGGGTGGTGGCGGGAGAAGATTTCGCGGGCGTGCTGGGATTTGCAGAGGATGTGGTGGATGCGTTTGAGGCGGGTGAGGTGGCGGGTGGGGAAGCGTTCCTGGTTGGGGATGAGGAAGTGGGTTGCTTTTTTGAGGGTCCAGAGTGGGAAGGCGCGTTCGAGGTGGATGATGGCATCCGGGCGGCGGAGGGGGTTGAGGAGTGGGGAGAGGTCGCGTGGGGCGTGGGATTGGACGAGCCATCCGGCATCTGTTAGGGCGCGGGCGACGAGGGTGGCGTCCTGTTCGAGGCCGACGCCATTGCGGCGGCCGATGATCCAACAGGTTTTGGGCGCGGGTGGGTGCACGGAGAGAAGTGAGAAGTGAGAAGTGAGAAGTGGGAAGTGGGAAGTGGGCTTGTGCTGAGGGTTGTGTTTTTTTTGGGGTGGGGCAGGGTTGGTGTTGTTGAGTGATGAAGGTTGTTTCAAGAGAAGAGTATGAGGTCTTGGTGGAGGGGGCGCAGGTTTGGGAGGATGATCGCTTCGGGCCGAAGATTTTGGTCACGAGGGACGGGAGGGCTGTGAAGTTTTTCCGGGTGAAGCGGTGGCTTTCGTGGAATTTGCTGATGCCGTATGCGCGGAGGTTTGCGCGGAATGCGGAGCTTTTGGCGGAGCGGGGGGTGAGGTCGGTGAAGGTGGAGTTGGTGGGGAAGGTGCCGCATTTGGATCGGCAGGTGGTGGTTTACAGGTTGTTGCCGGGGAGTTCGGTGAGGTCGCTACCGGTGGAGGGATTGGGTGAGTTGATGGAGCGTTTCGGGCGGTTTTTGGCGGAGTTGCATGAGCGGGGGGGGTATTTCCGGTCGCTGCATTTGGGGAATGTGGTTTGCGATGGGGAGGGAGGGGAGTTTGGATTGATTGATGTTTTGGATTTGAAGGTGGGGCGGTGGCCGGTGAGCGGGCGGCGGCGGCGGGGGAATTTTTTGCGGTTGGTGAGGTATGAGGTGGATCGGAGACGGATGGCGGCGCATTGGGTGGCGTTCCGGCGTATGAGGGGTGGGTGGGGGAGCATGCGCCGGGGAGGTTGGCGGGGCTGCCGGGGCTTTTCGCGGATGCGGAGAGGAAGCTGGGGAAGGGCTGATAGATTGTGTTAGACGGGCGGCGGATCAGGTTGGGGTTTGGCGGCTGAAGCGGTCGATGCGTTCGAGGAGTTTGCGGACGCGAGTGCGTTTGCTGATGCGGTTGATGGTGCGGCTGAGGAGTTTGAAGGGGAGGATGGTGGAGACGCCGAGGCCGTCGATGATGACGAAGTGGTGGCCGTGCTCGGGGGTGTGGGCGCGGACGATGTTTGCGGGGTTGAGGTCTGCGACGATGAGTTCGCTGTCTATCAGGCGGTGGGTGAAGTCGTCGAGCTCGCGTTGAATTTCCGGAGGGAGGGTTTTACCTTTGGTGAGGTCTGCGAGGGTGGGTGCGAGGTTGCCTTGGGGATCGAGGGCGGCTTGCATGACGAGGCCGAGGCCGAGGTCGGTTTCGGCGAAGCCGGTGATTTTTTGTGCGAAGGGGAGGCTGGATCCGTTAGAGGCGCAGCCTGCGATGTATTCCTCGCATTCGCGGATGTAGGAGATGTATTGGCGGTAGCGGCGGCGTTTTTTGTACCAGGGTTGGCCGGTGCCCCAGCGTTTTTCGATGATGTCGGGGCGGATGACCTTGATGAGGAGGGTGGGGTCTTCGGGGTGGCGGAAGACGAGGCGCATGCGGCCGTTGGCGATGGGGGTGGCGTGGGCGAGCCTGATGAGGATTGGGTTTTCCGCGGTCATGGTGTCATGGGTTCGGGAAGACGTTGCGGAAGAGTTCGGCGGCGGCGGGGTTATTTTTCCAGTTGGCGTGGAAGCGGGTGCGGTCGCGGAGGTGGAGGGGTTTCCAGGTGGATTCGGGGAGGAGGAAGGAGGTGGCGTCGAGGTCGATGAAGGAGACCTCGCCGGTTTCTGATAGAAGGAGGTTGTTGGCTTTGAGGTCGCCATGGACGGCGTGGTTTGCGGCCATGATGGAGAAGCTGCGGTGGAGGGAAGCGGCGGCTTTTTGGAGGAGTGGGTGATCGGTGCCGTGGGTGCGGATGAAGGCGTCGATGGCGATGCCATCGGCGGGGCGAGTGGCGAGGAAGGATTTGGAGACCCAGAGGCCGCGGAGGCGGGTCCACTCGGCGATGAGGAGTGGTGGTGGGGTGGGGATGCCGAGGTGGTTGAGGGCGATGCCGGCGATCCAGGATTGGTGGCAGCGTGAGCCGTTGATGCCGTAGTGGAGGTGTTTGGCGGGATTACTAGGGTAGTAGTATTTGAGGACGATGCGGTCTCCGGAGGTGAGGGTGTAGGAGCCGACGATGGAGCGGGAGCCGAATTTGTAGAGGGTGAGGCCGGGGAGTGGGCGGTTGGCGAGGCGGGCGATGTCCGCGGCGAGGGTGGGGGAGCATGCGGGGGTGTTGTGGAGGGCGGTGGCGCGGCCGCAGGCGATGGGTGCGGCGGGGGATTTGCCGGTGCGGAGTTGAGCGAGGAAGGTGGCGAGGTCCGGGGAGGTCATGGTGTGCCTCCTTTTTTGGTGGCGAAGAGGTCGACGATGGCTTGGGCGTTGGCGCGGGTGGTGAAGCGTTCGGCGTTGGTGCGGGCGTGGGCGCGCATGGCATCGCGGGTGTGTGGGGGGAGGGCGCAGAAGGTGGTGATTTTTTCGGCGAGGCGGGTGGCGAGGCCGGTGGCGGCGCCGTTTACGATGTAGCCGTCGGCGTTTTCGGTGACGACTTCGGAGGAGCCGTTGGTGGTGGTGGTGAGGACGGGGAGGCCGCAGGCGAGGGCTTCGAGGCAGACGTTTGCGAAGGGGTCGTAGAGGGTGGGGAAGACGAAGAGGTCGGCGTTCTGATAGGCGGTTTGGATGGAGGTGGAGGGGCCTTCGAAGGTGATGTGGTTTGAGAGGCCGAGTTTGTGGGCCTGGTTGCGGTAGGGGGTGGGGTCGTCGCGGCCGATAACGCGGAGGGTGGGGCTGTGGCCGTTGGTGTGGACGGCAGCGAGGGAGTCGATGACTGGGGCGAGGCCTTTGCGTTTGAAGTCCTGGCCGACGAAGAGGAGGTTGATTTCTCTGTTAGAAGGGGCGCGGTCGGGGGCGGGGTGGAACTGGGTGAGGTCGACGCCGTTGTAGAGGACGTGGATGCGGTCTGCGGGGTATTGGTAGTGTTGGCGGATGAGGGTTTTGGAGAGTTGTGAGTTGGTGATGATCCAGCGGGTGTTGGCGGGGTTGAGGATGTTTTTTTCGAGGTTGAGGATGGTGCGGTGGCGTGGGTTGAGGAGTTGGAGGGCGCGGTGGATTTTTCCGGGGTAGCGGATTTGCATCCAGTAGCGGTGGAGGGGGTCGGAGACGCGGAAGGCGTCGGATGGGAAGGAGCGGGAGAGGGCGAGGACGGCATCCGGCGCGATGGCTGATAGAGCGGCCTGGCTGTTTTTGTGGAAGGAGTTGCCGCGGGTGGATGAGGTGGCGCGGTTGACCTTGATGGGGATGTGGGTGAGGGCTGGGTGGATGGCGGGGTCGAAGGTTTCGGCGAGGACGTAGACGTGGTGGCCGAGTTCGGCGAGGGCTTTGCAGAGGTTGGCGGCGTAGCGTTCGGCGCCGCCTTTGCGGTAGGAGCATTCCTGGCGGATGACGGCGATTTTCATGTCAACCGGGTTGTTCGGCGAGCCATGCGGCGTATTTGCGGACGCCGTCGCGGATGGGGGTGTGGGGCTGATAGGCTAACAGGCGATGGGCTTTTTCGACGTCGGCGTAGGTTTTGGGGACGTCGCCGGGTTGGTCGGGGAGTTGGCGGATTTGGGCTTTTTGGCCGACGGCGTCTTCGATGAGTTGGATGAGTTCGGCGAGGGTGGTGGTGGCGGAGCCGCCGAGGTTGAAGATTTCGAAGGAGGATTTTTCGGTGTATGCGGCGGCGGCGAGGATGCCTTGGACGATGTCTTCGATGTAGGTGTAGTCGCGTGCGGTGGAGCCGTCGCCGTAGCGGTCGATGGGTTTGCCGTCGCGGATGGCGCGGGTGAATTTGGCGATGGCGAGATCGGGGCGTTGGCGTGGGCCGTAGACGGTGAAGAAGCGGAGGCAGGCGCAGTGGATGCCGAAGAGGTGTGCGTAGTTGGAGCAGATTTGTTCGCCGGCGATTTTGGTGGCGGCGTAGGGTGAGATGGTGCGTTCGATGCGGTCGTTTTCGGAGAAGGGGACCTTTTCGTTGATGCCGTAGACGGAGGATGAGGAGGCGAAGATGAAGCGGTGGACGCCGTGGTGGCGGGAGGCATCGAGGAGGTTGAAGGTGCCGTCGATGTTGGTGGTGAAGTAGAGTTTGGGGTCTGAGATGGAGGGGCGGACGCCGGCGCGTGCGGCGAGGTGGATGACGGCGTCGAATTGGTGTTGGGTGAAGGTTTTTTCGACGAGTTCGGCATCGCGGATGTCGCCGCGGATGAGGGTGATGCGGGGGAGGATGGCGGCGAGGTTGTTTTCCTTGATGGCGGGGTTGTAGAAGTCGTTGAAGTCATCGAAGACGACGACTTCGACGCCGAGGTTGAGGAGTGCCTCCGCGCAGTGTGAGCCGATGAAGCC
>SYAP01000085.1 GCA_005787565.1 Verrucomicrobiaceae bacterium
GGCGCCCCAGTCAGCCGCCACCTCGCCGACCAACTCCTCCTACCACTCGCCATCGCCGGCAGCGGATCCTTCACCTGCGGCTTCCCGGACGACCACCTCACCACCAACCAATCCATCATCGAAGCCTTCCTCCCCACCCGCTTCACCACCACCCCCACCGACCGCGGCTGCCGCACCATCACCCTCTCCTAACACCCCCCTCCTCATCCCTCCCCAAAACAATCGCGTGAGGCGCAGCCTTTTACGCGACTCTCACCATCCGCGTTCATCCGTGGTTCCCTCTTCATCTTCAAGATCAACACCGCCCAAAAAATTTCCGAATTGCCCATCCCCCTCACCTTTCACTAAACTCAATCCCATGGACTTCGAAACCCTCAGCCAATGGGCCGATGAGGAATTAAAAGCGGTCATCAAAATCCTCCCCGCCGACGTACAGGCGGCCGCCAAAAAATGCAGCATCTCCCTGGAAGACCACCCCGGTCGCGGAACCGATGACGAAAGCCTCGAAGGCGACGAACTCGGCCTCTTCGAAGGCACCTGCCTCCTCGACGACCCCGCATCCGAAGACATCCCCCGCATCCGCCTCTTCCTCTCCAACATCTGGGAATGGGTCGGCGCGGACGAACAGGACTACCGCGACGAAGTCGGCACCACCTTCCTCCACGAACTCGGCCACTACCTCGGCTGGGACGAAGACGAAGTCGCCGACCGCGGCCTCGAATAAAATCCCCCCCAGCCCCACCTCACCCCCCCTGCGGCTGATACGCCACCTCTTCATAAGGCTGGATCACCACAAATCCGGATCCCTCGAACAACATCTGGAACGACTCCCCGGACCCACGTCCCAAAAACGTCCGCAACGAAACATCCGTCTTGAACTGCGGCGTCAGATTCCCCGACCACGCCACCGTCGCATTCGGATCCGTAATCACCGGCCGCCCCGGCTCCACAATCAAAGTACGGGGTTCATAGTGGCTCGTGATCGCCAGCATCCCGCTTCCCTCCAACCGGATGTTGAACAACCCGCCGGACATCATCGCCGCCACCCGCTTCATCATCGAAATCTCGTGCTTCAAACTCGGCTCAAACGCCAACACATCATTCCCGTTCACGAAAATCACCTCATTCTGCAGCCGCAGGATGCTCACCTTCTTCCCGGTGTCCGCCAGATACAACTTCCCCTGCCCGTCCGCATAAGTCACCGAAAGCCCCTCCCCGGACACCGCCTTCTTCAACAGATTCCCAATCCCCTGATCCAACATCTTCTCCCTCGTGAACTTGATGTTCCCCGTATAAGCCACCATCGCCCCCATCTTCATGTTCACCCGCCCGTTCAGATTCACCTCTAACAAACGCTCCGTCTCCTTCTCGAAAAACCCATGCCCCTTGTCCTCCTGTGCCGTCGCACGAATGAACTCCTGAATCGAATGACTCGGCCCGCTGGCCCCCGCTGGAATCGGTGGTGGTGTATTCATAACCCACCCACCAAACCCCATCCCTCCCCCACCCGCAAAGTGGAAAATCAAACCCATTTCACACCCCCCTCCCAACCTCCAAGCCACCCACTCCAACCCCCCCCCGCACCCATCGCGTAAGGCGCAACCTTTTACGCAACCTCCGCGTTTCGCTTAACAAAACTCCCGACCTACAACCTCCGACCTCCGACCTCCGACTTCCGACTTCCGCCTCAAAAAACCTCACCCCGGCTCCACCGCCGTCTGATCCAAAGCCGATTGCACCAACAGCTCCGGATCCGTCCCGTCCTCCGGTATCACCCGGTGCCGCATCACCGACGGAAACACCGCCTGCACATGATCCGGATGTACCGCCACCGCCGCTTCCAAAAACGCATGCGCCCGCGCCGCCTGCAAAATCGCCAGCGAAGCCCGGATCGATACCGCATGCTCGCTCCCCGCCAACCGCCGCAACGCCTGGCAAAGCGCCGTGATATACTCCGCGATCGCCACCGAAACCGGCAACTTCCCCGCACTCTCCTGCAACGCCCGGATCTCCGCCGCCGTCACCAGCGGCTCACTCCCCTCACTCACTGGAATCTCACCCCCCGCATGCGCTAACAGAATCCGGCTCTGCATCGCCGAATCCGGCAACGTCATCGAAATCGACAACAAAAACCGGTCCAACTGCGGCTCCGGCAGCGGAAACGTCCCCGTCGCATACGCATCATTCTGCGTCGCGATCACCAGAAACGGATCCGGCAGATTCCGCGTCACCCCGTCCAGCGTCACCCGCCCCTCATTCATGCTCTCTAACAAGGCCGACTGCACCCGTGGCGACGTCCGGTTGATCTCATCCGCCAGCACGCAGTTCGCAAACACCGGCCCCGGGATGAACTCAAACTCCCCACGATCCATCCGATAGAGCGAATAACCTAACAAATCCGCCGGCATCAGGTCCGGAGTGAACTGCACCCGCTTGAAAACCCCGCCAATCGACGAAGCCAGCGTATGCGCCAACGTCGTCTTCCCGATCCCCGGCGCACCCTCGATCAAAACATGCCCGCGCGCCAACAATGCGGTCAGCAGCAGCGTGGCGGCATCCTCCGCCCCCAGAACAGTGGCGGTAAGGCGTTCGTGAAGTCTCTGAAGGGCTTGGCGCGGCATGATCTCGGATAAAGGGTGAAACGGTTCAGCGGAAACTTTGTTAGACCAACTTCCATCAGGTCATAGCGACTTCGCCACCTTCGCGATCGCCGCCGGATACAACCGGTGCTCCACCGCCTGGATCCGCGCATGCAGCGTCGCCGCCGTATCGCCCGCCAAAACCGGCACCGCCTCCTGCAAAATCACCGGCCCCGTATCCATCCCGCCATCCACCAGATGCACGGTGCAGCCCGCCTCCGATGCACCCGCCTCCAACGCCTGCTTCCACGCCTCCAACCCAGGAAACGCCGGCAACAACGACGGATGAATATTCAATATCCGCCCCGGAAACGCCTCCAACATCGGCTCCTTCACCAACCGCATGAACCCTGCCAAACACACCACATCCACCCCCGCAGCCTTCAACCGATCCGCCGTCTCACGCTGCGCCTCCTCCGGAAATTTCGAACGAAATCCCCGGCAATCAATCACCCCCGTCGCGATCCCGCGCTTCGCCGCTCGCTCCAAAATATACGCCTCAGGATGATCCGAAAGCACCAACACCACCCGCGCATCCAACGTCCCAGCGTCAATCGCATCAAGAATCGCCTGAAGATTTGATCCCGATCCGGATCCGAGCACACCGAGCTGCATCCCGCTGGTCTACGGAGGAAATCCACCAGCGAAAAGCCTTATCCTCACCCCCCGGGACTTGGCGCTTGGAATCCGCCGCCCGCCCGCCTACCAATCCGCATGCACGACTCCCGCATCGACGATCTCGCCAAACAACTGGTCCGCTACTCCACCGCTTTGAAAAAAGGCGAGAAAGTCCTCATCGACCTCCACGACGTCCCCGATTCCATCGGCCTCGCCCTCATCCGCGAAGCCCGCTCCCGCGGAGCCATCCCCTTCGTCCGCGTCCACCAGTCCCGCCTCACCCGCGAACTCCTCAAAGGAGCCACCGATGACCAATACGCCATCACCGCGAAGCACCTCCTCGCGGAAATGAAAGACATGGACGCCTACATCGCCCTCCGCGGATCATCGAACATCGCGGAAAACTCCGACGTCCCCGGCGATCGCATGAAGCTCGCCATGAAACACCTCCGCCCCGTCATGGACCACCGCGTCAAACGCACGAAATGGTGCGTCCTCCGCTGGCCATCACCCTCCATGGCCCAACAGGCCGGCATGAGCACCGAAGCCTTCGAGGACTTCTACTTCAAGGTCTGCCTCCTCGACTACAAGGCCCTCATCCCCGCCATGAACGCCCTCAAAAAACTCATGGAATCCACCGACAAGGTCCACATCACCGGCCCCGGCACCGACCTCCGCTTCTCCATCAAAGGCATCCCCGCCCTCACCTCCGGCGGCAACTACAACGTCCCGGACGGCGAGGTCTTCACCTCCCCCGTCAAAGACTCCGTCGAAGGCCACATCTCCTACAACGCCCCCACCATCTATCAGGGCATCCCCTTCGACTCCATCCGCCTCGAATTCGAGAAAGGAAAAATCATCAAGGCCGAAGCCGGCTCCAAAACCAAAGAAATCAACCAGATCCTCGATAGCGATCCCGGCGCACGCTACATCGGCGAGTTCGCTCTCGGCTTCCACCCCCACATCCGCGAGCCCATGCGCGACATCCTCTTCGACGAAAAAATCGCCGGCTCCTTCCACTTCACCCCCGGCCAAGCCTACGAGGACGCCGACAACGGCAACCGCTCCCAGGTCCACTGGGACATGGTCAGCATCCAACGCAAGGACTACGGAGGCGGAGAAATCCACTTCGACGGAAAACTCATCCGCAAGGACGGCATCTTCCTCCCCAAATCCCTCGCCAAACTCAACGGCTAAACATCCCAGGCCGCCACTAGCCGCCATTCAATACGCCATCCACCATCCCTCATCCGAATCCGCTTCAGGAAACATCTCCGCTTCCACCAGGATCGGATCGAGGGAAAACCGGATCTCTACCCCACCTAACAGATCCGGGGAAACCTCCTCCAGCCGCGGCACCCCATCCCGCATCACCATCACCGCCCACGATCCAGGCAACTCCCCCCCTTGCCCAACCTCCCCGCCCGCAGGCAGCAGCGTTACCTGTTCCGGCAACTCCTCTCTAACACCCGGCAGCGCCAGCATCCCGCACAACACCGCCGCCACCGCAGCCATCACCCTCAACCTCCTCCGCCGCGCCCGCTCGCCACGCACCACGATTAGAGTGGCGCTCAACACCCGTTCACCCGCGGCTCGATCCGCCTCATCCGCCTCGTTGAAATCCCGATCTAACATTGTTCCGGCATCGTGAGTTGTTTCCGCAGCTTCATCCGCAGCCGCGCCAGCTTGCTTTCCACCGCCTTCACCGTGCACCCGGTCTCCGCCGCCAGCTCCTCCTGCGACCATCCCTCGATGTAATGCCGCGAAACCAAATCCCGATCCACCGCCGGCAACGCACACAACGCATCCTGCAACCGATCCAAGTACACCACCTCCGCCGCCTCACCCCTCGCCTCCTGCCACTGCTGGAACCGCTCGCCCAGCCACGTCCGCCGCTTGATCCGCCGCGCCGCATCAATCACCTCGCAGCGCACCAAACATCCCAACCACGACTCGAACGCCACCGCCTCATCAAACACCCTCGCATGACGCATCACCCGCAGATAAACCCGCTGCACCACCTCCGGCGCCTCCCCATCGGAAACACCCCGCGCCCTCACCCTTCGCATCAACCAGTCAAAATACCGCCCGTGCAATCGCGTCCACGCCGCCTCATCACAAGCGGCCAATCCCCGGGTCAGGCACTGGATTCCCTCATCCATCAACGGTCATTCTGATAACACCCCACCCGCCCCATTGCCAGCACCGTTAGCCTCCCCCCCATCACTCGGCCGCGCCCGGTTCATCCGATCCAACAACTTCCCCGTTAGATCCACCGCATCCTTGGAATACAGCAACAACGGCACCTGCGACGTGCTCAGCCCGGTCCGATCAAACACAAAATCGTAATCATCCTCCCGCCCCTGCTCCTCCACCATCTTGCGGATCTCCTCCAGAATCTCCCGCATCCGCTGCATCATCTTCTCGTTCATCGCACGCGTCCGCCGTTGCAGAAACTCCTCTCGCTCCCGATTCAGCGCCAACGCCTCCTGCTGCCGCATCTGCCAATCCTTGAACAACTGCTGCTTGCGCGACTCGTTCACCGCCGGATCATCAATCTGGCTCCTCACCCTTCCCAACTCCGCCTCCAACTCCCGATTCCTCGCCAGCCGCTCATTGTTGTCCCTACTCACCCGCGCCTGCTCCAGGCTGTGCTGCTTCCGCGCCTCCTCGGTCCCGTGGTATCGCTCGAACAACGCCCGCATGTCCACCGTCCCGATCTTCGGCGGATCCGCATGCGCAAACGTCACCAACATCACTGCCAGAATCGTTAAAAATCGTCTCATCTCATCCCTATCACGCCCGCCAAACCCTCCACCCCTCGGAAACATCAAAAAAATCCGCAAAAAAATCTACCAACCCCAACGGCTTGCACCCCACCCCCGGACCTGCCACCCTCCACCCCGTGGAAGCCTTGTGGAAACATGACCTGCCGGAGCGCTTCGATCCGATGACCGTCAAGGAGCTGCGCCAAAGCCTGCGCCGCGGCAGCTTCGTCTATCCGTTCCTCGCCATCCACTTCTTCGCCGTCGCCGCCATGGCCGTCGAATTCCAAATCTCCCCCTCCTCCGCCGATCCCGATCTCGCGGGCATGCTCAACCCCTACCTCCTCTGGTCCTCCGGACCCTTCTGGGCGCTCGTCGCCGTCATCTGCCTCTTCGTCATGCCCCTCGGCGGCATCGCCCTCATGCGCCAGGAACTCGAAGAAGGAAATCACGAACTCCTCCTTCTAACAAAACTCAGCCGCTGGAAAGTCGTCTTCGGAAAATTCCTCACCCTCTGGGGCCTCAGCGCCCTCACCTTCGTCTCACTCCTCCCCTACGTCGTCGTCCGCTACCTCGTCGGCGGCATCGAGTGGTGGCACGAGGCCGCCTGCGCCTCCACCATCATCGGCGGCGCCGCCCTCATGTGCGCCGGCGTCATCGGAGCCTCCGCCTTCCAGGGCCTCGGCGCACGCATCGGCATCCTCGCCCTCTTCCTCGCCTCCATGGCCGCCGGTTGCGCCGTTCCCCTTGCCGTCAACGCCATGGTCACCAAAGGCTGCGGCATCCTCTATCACATCCACGCCGTCGCCGCCGTCATCTCCTACTCCGCCATCGGCCTCGCCCTCGCACGATCCCGCCTCCGCCTCGTCGTCCACGCCTACGAGGTCAAACCCAGCGGCATGCTCATCGGCCTCATCATCTTCGCACCCTTCGTCATCACCATGGCCACCGCCTTCACCTTCGGCTTCGCCGGCCTCCTCGGCCTCCTCGGAATGGCCGTCGTCGCCTGGCGCTCCGACATCACCCCCAAGGCCCCCAAATGGATGCCTCCCCCTCCCCCAAACCTCCCCCCTCCACCACCACTCCCAATCCAAACCACCTGATCACTCCGTCGGCATCCGCCAAAGCGCCACGCGAATCCTCTCCTTGATCAGCCACTCCCCACACACCAACGCCGGCGCCGCCCCCGTATCACCCTCCGCCACCCGATACATCCGCACGATCTCACACCCCTCCCGTGTCGTCCGCATCACTTGGATCACCACCCATTTCGTTAGGTCACCCAAAAAACCAGCAGCCATCTCAAGTAGCAAATCACTCACCACTCCCTCCTCAAATCCTCAGGCCAAAAGAAAGCCGGAAGTGAAAATCTGCTGGCCAGTACAGTCGCATGCATCCCAATCGCGCGAGTTGATCCTTAAACA
>SYAP01000086.1 GCA_005787565.1 Verrucomicrobiaceae bacterium
GACAATGCGAGGGATGCGGGAAATGAGCAAATGATGAGGGGGAGAGATCGAATTGGTGGAGGATGCCGCTTTTGTGATGAACGGAGTTTTTCAAGATGCAGATTTCACACGAATCCCCAACCGATGCATCCCGCTGGCAGGCGTGGTTGCAGGCTCAGGGTGAGGTGTTTTTCCTGTATGCGAGGCAGCAGACGCGGAGTGAGGCGGATGCGAAGGATGTGTTCCAGGAGGCGTTGGTGGAGGCGTGGCGGAAGTGCGAGGGGGAGACGCCGGACAAGGCGATGGTGTTGGCGACGATCCGGCGGCGGGCGATTGATTTGGGGCGGAGCATGGATCGGCGGACGGTGAGGGAGCAGCGGGTGTGCGGGGAGGCGGTGCAGTGGTTTGTGGCGGATTATGCGGAGGGGGACACGCGGGAGTTTTTGCGGGGGGCGATCGGCGGGTTGCCGGATGCGTTGAGGGAGGTGTTGATTCTGAGGATTTGGGGGGATTTGAGTTTTCCAGCGATCGCCAGTCTAACGAACGTGCCGGTGGCGACGGCGACATCGAGGTACCGTTATGCGCTGGAGCGTTTGCGCGGTGTTCTAACCGAATTGAAGCCATGAAGAATGATGAAGAGCTTGAGGGGATTTTGCGGGGGTTGCGGCCTGGACCGCTGCCGGAGGATTTGTGTGGGCGGATGGTGGAGCCGCCGGCGCGCATTGAGCGGGTGGTGGTGAGGTTTCCGTGGGGTAGATGGTTGGCGGGTGCGGGGGTGGTGGCGGCTTGTGTGGCGGTGTGGATGTCGGATTTGCGGGAGCAGGGGCGAGAGGCGACGGAGGGTGGTGTGGTGAGTGTGCGGCAGCGGCAGTCGGTTTTGTTAGAGAGCCGGTCGCTGGCGGTGATCGAGCATGAGGGGCAGGTGTGGGAGTGGGCGGAGGAGGAGTGGCTGGATGAGGATGTGGTGTTTTGCTCGGCGACGCCGGTGCGGGTGAGGAGCGCGGTGACGCGGCGGGAGGTGGTGTGCAGGCCGGTGGATTTCGATTGATGGATGAATCTAACAAATTAACCAAACAACCAACTAACAGAAAGAAAGCGAACGACATGAAAACGAAACGACTGATGATACCGATAATGGTTTCCACGCTGGCGGGGCTTGGATTTGCGGCCGGGCAGGTGGTGGAGAAGCATGAGCAGGCGGAGGCTAAGGCTGAAGCCAAGGCGGAGGCTGAGGCGAGTGGGGAGGGCTCCCATGTGGAGCGGAAGACGGTGACGGTGACTTCCGAGAACGGGCGGACGGTGAGGAAGACGACGACGTTTCGGAACGGGAAGGAGACGACGAAGACGGAGATTCTGGATGGGGACGGGAAGGTGATCGGCGGTGGGGATGAGGGTGGCGGGGATGAGGTGCAGGGAGGGCCGGCGGAGGATGAGGGTGGGCCGTGGATCGGGCTGCGGGTGCAGGAGGCGCCGGGGGCATTGAGGGATCAGGTGGGGTTGGCGGAGGATGAGGGTGTGGTGGTGGATGCGATCGCGCCGGATGGTCCTGCGGCGAAGGCTGGGCTGCGGGTGAATGATGTGTTGTTGAAGTTGGATGAGGTGCCGTTGGGCAAGCCGGAGGATTTGAAGTCCGCGCTGGAGGGCCGGGAGGCGGGTGAGCGGGTGACGGTGGAGTATTTGCGGCGTGGTGCGCGTGCGAAGGTGGAGGTGACGCTGGAGGAGAAGCCGGAGGATGGCGGGGATGAGGGTGGGCCGCCGCCCGGTGGACAGGGGATGAACGAGGGCGGGGGTGCGGGTGCGAAGGTGCGGCCGGGCCCGATCGAGGTGGAGGTTTCCGGCAATGCCGGGGAGGGGCTTGATGGTGTGTTAGAAAATCCGGATGTGCCGGAGGAGTTCAAGAAGAGCGTGCGGGAGATGCAGGAGAAGATGCGGGAGTTTGAGAAGAAGCACGGCAAGCCGTGAGGGCGGCGTTTTTGTTAGATCGTGCTGACAAGATGCCGTGATGGCGTGAAACGTTCGGCCGCTGGGGATCAGGTGAACCAGCGGTCGAGTGTTGCGAGGTCGGCTTTCATGGCGGCGAAGGTTTTTTCGTCGCGCTCCGGGGGTTTTCCTCCGATGTATTCGATGTGGAGGGAGATGGGTGTGTTGGCCGGGAGGAGTTGTTTGACGAGGGTGGCGGCGTGGGGATTGACGACGCCTTGGCCGAGGGGGCAGGGGTTCCATTGTTTGCCATCGAGGCGGTAGTCCTTGGCGTAGACGGCGACGATGTGTGGGGCGGCGCGGCGGAGGTTGAGTTCCCAGGCGTTTGCACCTTCGACGGTGGCGTGGGCGAGGTCGAAGGCGAGGCCGAGGTGTTTGGGGTCGATGTTTTCGAGTGCGGAGAGCATGTCCCAGATGGGTCCGCCGACGTAGTTGTTGCCGCGGTGATTCTGGTATTGGCCCTGGACGCCGAGGTCGCGGTTCATGGCTGCGAGGTCGGTGAGGCGGGCTTTGATTTTCGATAGCTGGGGTGCGATGGGTTTCTTGAGGTCGTAGCGGAGGTGGGCGAGGCGGTAGCGGGTGATGCCGAGTTTGGCGGCGGTGCCGAGGAGTGATTCGGCGTCGGCGTTTGTCTGGTTGATGTCCGAGGTGAGGATGGTGATGGAGAGGTTGTGTTTGGCGAGGGCCTCGACGAAGGGCGGGAGGAGATCGGCGGCTTTTTTGGGGTCGATGTGGCCGCCGGCGCGGATGGGTGCTTCGATGCCATCGACGCCGAGGTTGGCGCATTTCTCGGCGAGTTGGGCGGCTGGGAGGTGTTCGAGGAATTTGGTGAAGACGGCGCGGGGGCGTTTCGTTTGTGCGGGCGGGGCGGCGAGCGTGGTGGCGGTGGTGGCGGCGAGGGCGAGGGCAGTGCGTTGGAGGAAATCGCGGCGGTGCATGATGGAGGGGATGGAACTGCGAGCGGGTGGTGGGCGCAAGGGGAAAGGAGGTGGGTGGGGCTAACCGAGCTAACAGAAAACGCCCGGTTCCTTTGGCAAGGGACCGGGCGTTTTTGAGAGTTGCGCGTTCAGGCGCGGGAGGGGTGATTACCAACGACCACCACCGCCGCCGCCACCTTTGTTGCCGCCGCCTTTGTATCCGCCGCCGCCGCCTTTGTATCCGCCGCCGCCACCTTTGTATCCGCCGCCGCCACCACCACCGCCGCCGCGATCGCCACCGCCACCGCC
>SYAP01000087.1 GCA_005787565.1 Verrucomicrobiaceae bacterium
GTTGCGAGCGCCAGCGCGGAGAAATTTGCCCCTTGTCTTTCATACACCAAATGACCAACCTAACTCCAACCAGTCGCCGCCAGTTTTAACGATCTGAGGGACATCCCCTGTTCCCGGGGTGCTGCGGCCATCCGCGATGATTTTTGCCAACAGTACCTTCATGTCGGCGACTCTTTCCGGCATGGTAGCGGCGAGGTTCTCCGCTTCGCCGAGATCTTCGTCGAGATTGTAGAGTTGGACGGGTTGGCTTTGGTCGCCGCCCGAGCCCCAGCCACCGGAACCCGGGGCTGGTATGAATTTCCACGGGCCTTCACGGACGGCCGGCACACCTTGGATGGATGTGCTAATGGCATTCGTGCGGATGGGCTGATCCCCACCTTTCAGCAGCGGCATGAGACTGTGGCTGTCTTCGCCCGCATTGTCTGGAAGTTTCGTTCCGATGGCATCGGCAAAGGTGCGCATGAGGTCGGCTTGGTGGACGAGATGTTTCGAGGTGGTTCCCGGTTTCACGGTGCCGGGCCAGCGCACGATGAAAGGCACCCGGTGGCCGCCCTCCCATGCGTCGGCTTTGTATCCGCGCAGTGGTCCGCTGGGGAAGTGGCCGGCCGCTTCGAGCTCCTGTGCGCCGGCATAGGGAGCGCAGCCGTTGTCGGAAGTGAAAATGACGATCGTGTTTTCGGCTTCACCGCTCTGCTTCAAGGTGCCTAACAGCCTTCCGATTTCCGCATCCGTTTCCATGACAAGATCGGCGAAGTCGTTGAGTCCGCTTTTGCCTTTCCATGCTTGGTTGACGGATAGCGGCGTGTGCGGGCTGGTAAGGGAGAAGAAGAGCAGGAATGGCTCGGGGGCCTTCGCTGATTCTCTTAGAAAAGCGGTTGCTCGGTCGGTGAGGGCCGGGAGGATGCCCTCGAGCGTCCAGCCTTTGAGCGCCGGGCCGGGTTTGCTGGCTTGGTTTTTGACGAGGAGAGCGGCAGGCAGGAATTCGCTGGGGATGCCGACGGTGCGGTCGTTCTCGATGAAGCAGAAGGGTGGCCAGTTGGGGACATCGGTGCCGAAGTAGAGGTCGAATCCGACCGTGGTGGGGCCTCCGCCGATGGGTTTTGAAAACACTTCTTGCCAGACTTCGCGGTGGGCGGCCGTGGTGTTTTCCCCACCGATTTTCCGTTCTTTGAATCGCGCCGCCTTCGTCTCCGGGATTGGCCATTCCCAGCCGAGGTGCCACTTGCCGATGATCGCGGTGCGATAGCCGTTCTGCTTGCCGAGCATGGCGATGGTCATGCGGTCCTTCCTGATGAGAGGCTTTTCCCAAAGTCCGACGATGCCCTTCTGCAAGCGTGACCGCCAGTGATATCGGCCGGTGAGCATGGTGTAACGCGAGGGCGTGCAGACACCGGAGGAGGAATGGGCGTCGGTGAATTTCATGCCCTCGGCGGCGAGCTTGTCGATGTGCGGGGTTGGGATCTTGCCGCGGTCCGGATTGTAGCACCGCACATCGCCATACCCGAGATCGTCGGCGTAGATGATGAGGATATTGGGCTTGTCTGAGGCGAAAACCACGCCGCTAAGGGCAATGAACATGGAGAGCAATCGCTTGGTTTTCATTCGATGATCCGATTACAGAGCCCTTGGGAACATTCTAGCAACAAGCGTCATCGGCCCCGTTCTCATCCTTTGGCGGACTTTCGCCAATTTGCCACTCACACGGGATGAGCCGCGCCAATGATTTCTTGTTAGATCATGCGTGCGCCGCGTGGTTGATTCTGTCCGATGGGCGCGACGAGGCGCACCCCTTTCATGGCTCTTTTCCTGATTCTGCACGAATCATGGTGGTGAAGGTTCTTTTGAATTCCGCTGGCAAAGCACAAATCGGCGGGCCTCGTCCGTTTCAGCGAAGAAGCTAATGACTCCCCCGTGGTTGCTTGCGGAAGAAACGACCGTCGTCTTGAAATTCACCGGGCGCAACCTTCGTTGTGGGATCAGGGGTAGGCAAATGGTGCCGCTCCCACCTGTCATGGCCTACGCATCCCGATGAAGTTTCTTGTATTCATTTTGTCTGTCGTTTCCACTCTCGGTGCGTCCGAATCGACCACCACGGTCATCAACACACCCGGACTCGTCGCCTTCTGGGATTTCGTGAAACGTGAACCGAATGGCGAGAGGCGGTTCATCGCCCATGTCCCCCCGGGTACCGCCACCGGCTATCCGCTCGATGCCGCGAATTACATCAAGGACTATTGGGGAGTCGGCAGACAGGCGGCCTATTCGGATTTTCCGTTGATGGGACGTGGACCGTTCGGCGACGCCATTCGCATCCTCAAGGAGACCGATCCCGACTTCCGCCCGTTCCTGTTCGTTCCCCGGGCCACGCTACACGACACACAGCTTGACATCAAAGGGTCGGACAAGTCGGTCACGGTGATCGTGTGGGCCATTCGGGAAAGCGGCAGTCACGCCTTGGCCGGGATCTGGCATGAAGGCACCGATTTGAAACAAAGTGAAACCGCCAACATCTCCAAGGTGGAGCGCGGGCAGCGTCAATACGCGCTATTCGCCGGGCTGAACAAACCGGGAAGTGCCTGCGGCCACATCTCTGAGAATGGCGCGGGATCCTTTCTGAACCGATATGCCCTGCACAAAAGCAACTCTGCGGAGCAATCCCCCGAGGTGCCCGCCGATTCATCCGCTGAGTTGCTTGACCGGTCTTGGCAGTGTTTCGCGATGACTTTTGATCACGAGAAGGACGAGCTTGCCGGCTGGCTCAATGGCCTCCCGGGCGAGCGCTGGCTTGATCAACCCAAGAAGGACAAGCTCATCTCCTCCGCTTACAACGCCTACATGCAGGGCCATTATGCCCGAACGTCTGTGAGGGAACCCGCGGAGGATGCCACCTTTCCGGAAGACCAGCATTACAACCCGCCTGAAGTCGAACTGTTGCGCGTGAAGGTGCTTCGCGAATCCGCCGGCGAACGGGTTGAGCTTCGCGAGTATCGATACACGAAAATCGAAGTGACCCTGCGCGGAGGTAAAGAGGTTGCGCGTGAACTGGTGGCGCTGCGCATGAATCCTTGGTGGTATCCGCACGGCATCTACAAGCCCGCGGATGCCCGAAGCGGCGGCCCGTTCACCATCGGTCGGGTCATCCACAGCGGCCGCGGCGTAGGCTTCACCGGTTGGATTGGCGGCGTGGCGGTTTTTGACCGCGCGCTGACCTCGGACGAGTTGGCAAGGCTGGCGAGTCTGCGCCGGTGAAAGGGGCCGATCATGCGGGCATAGGAAAAGGCACATTCGTTCCATCTGATCGCGTCTCTCACTCTTTGGCTGATCGGTCGGGTGAGGATCCGAATGCGGAAGTGCAGGTGGGAAAAGGCTGAAACGCCAAGATGCTGAAAACTGAAAAAAGGAGGCGGGGCGGCTGCCTTGGGGAAGCAAGGATGGATCGGAGGGGATGATTTTGTTAGATTGCGAGCCCTTTCGAAGGGTATTCTTGCCTTCGGCGATCTTCGGCCATAGATAGCGCACGCGTACTTCACCCCATGAAGGCCTTCATCCAAAAGGACTATGGTCCGCCCGAGCAACTGACCTTGACCGAGGTGCCGGTCCCGCGTCCCAAAGCTGGTGAAGTGCTGGTGAAGATTCATTCGGCCGCAGTCAACGACTACGACTGGGCCATGGTCACGGGAATACCCCGCATCTATCGGCTGCTTCATGGCCTCCGGCGACCGAAGCATCCGATTCCCGGCATGGAGCTTTCCGGCACGGTGTCGGCCGTTGGGCCGGGTGCCTCCTGCTTCGCACCGGACGACGCGGTCTATGGTGATCTATCAGATCACGGCTTCGGCACCTACGCCGAGTATGTTTGCATCAGGCAGGAAGCCCTGGTGCCCAAGCCGGTGGAGATGTCTTTCGATGAGGCTGCCGCCATCCCTCATGCCACCATGCTCGCATGGCAGGGGCTCGTGGAAATCGGGAAACTTCAGACCGGCGAACGTTTGCTGGTGAACGGCGGTGGCGGTGGCGTGGGAACCTTCGCGCTCCAAATGGCGAAGCACATCGGTGCACACGTGACCGGCGTCGATACCGTACCCAAACTGGCGAAAATGCTGGAACTCGGGTTCGATGAGGTGATCGATTACCAAAAGGATGACTTCACCCGGAGCGGTCGGCAGTATGATCTCATTCTCGACTGCAAGTCTTCACATCCACCGTTAGCGCTCGCCCGGGCCCTGGCCAAAGGTGGCCGCTACGTGACCGTAGGGGGGAAGGTTCCCCGCTTGATTCAGATCCTCCTTTTCGGATGGTTGGTGAGGCTCTTCATGGGGAGATCGTTGCGGATCGTTGCGCTCAAACCGAACCGCGATCTCGATATTGTTAGAGAACTTTTCGTTGCAGGAAAGCTCGTCTGTGTGCTCGACGGACCGCACTCCATGAAGGATGCGCCCCGCCTGCTTCGCCGGTTCGGGGAAGGCCGGCACTGCGGGAAGATCGTGATGCGGGCGGACGGGCTTTCAGATCCGGACTGAAGCTCCATGCCAGCATTCTCTGTTGTTTTTGTTGGAAGACAGGCCTCGGTTCTCATCATGAGAAGTCGGCGGCAAAAAGACCTTTCGTTTGGCATGGGTTTCAGATCGAGCCGGAGTGCCCGGAGTCCCCGGGTGGGCGAGGTTGTCTTGGCAAAGCCGAAGCAGATTCATCGCCACCGCCGCAGGATCGGACCAGGGATAGATGGCTCACGCAACCCTGTGAGAAGCTCTGTGGATCGCTGACTGGGGGGCTTAGGAGGAGGGAGGAGGGTTGAGACGTGGCGTGGCGGCTTGCCAAGGGGGCAAGGAATGAACAAATGATGGTGGTGGGTCAGACCCCGATATCGTCGGTGAACTCTGTTGCCGGACTTATGATCTCATGAATCCACCGCTTCCCTCAGCCACGTGGGCGAAGAGGAATTTCCCGACTACGATCTTGGCAAAGAACTTCCAGTAGCTAGCTTTGGCGAACGTCGGATTGCTGGAACGAGGTCGGAAAGAGACCGCTGGCGTTCCGTCGATTTCGATGATTCACCCGTCAAAAGCCCATGAAAAAAACCCATTATATCATACCCACCGCAGCCCTGCTGGTGACACTGCTTGTTCACCGGTGGACCGATCAGGATCGATCCACCGCCGTTGCATCGGTCTCCGGCGAGGCCGATGCCGGAAGCCGGAGCCCGAGTTCCGCGAGGCATTTCATCGAGCGCTCCCTAGCGGCGAAAGGAATGCTCTGGGAAAAGGCGGCCACCGACGCGCGCAAGCGTGCCAGCAAGTCGATGACGGTCGCCGCGGACAGTTTTTCCGGAGCCATGGCAAGTGAGATCGGCGCGCCGGTTGCCTTGCGCTTGTCCGACCAATTTCCGCCGTTGCAAGCCGAGGTTACGAACCGCAAATCCGAAAGCGATGGCACCGTGATCACGCATCTCCGCATCCCCGGCGCTCCGATGGGACAGCTCACGATCCAGGAGAACGTCGCCATGGATTTCTTCCTGGCGCAGCTCTACTACGACAATCATCCCGTCGCCTACGAATTCAGGAAATCCGGCGGTTTGCTTGTCGCGACGCGCCATGAGCTCAGCGAACTGATCTGCTCCCTGATCGACCACCAGCAAGGTGAAGTCGAGCACATGGGGCTTCCGCCCGTGGACAAGGTTCGCGGCAAGCAGCGCGATGAGGAGGACGGGGTTGCGATCCAAAAAGCTAAAAAGCTTTTGCAGGAGGCCAAGCCGGGCACGGGCGGCGGCACCACCGCCATCACGCTCAGCGTCGCAGATGCCAGTGTCACGGAAGGCAATAGCGGCACCAAGAACCTAACCTTCACCGTCCGGCTCTCGAAGGCCGACCGGAAGAAAACCATCACGGTGAATTTCAGTACCGCCAATGGATCGGCCGGCGCGGGGAGCGATTACACCCCGGCCTCCGGCACCATCACGATCGCGGCTGGCAGGAACTCCGCCACCTTGAATGTCGCCATCATTGGTGATACAGCGGTGGAGCCCGACGAGACCTTTTTCGTGAACCTCTCCAGTCCCGTCAACGCGGTGATCGGCGACGGCCAGGCGGTCGGCACGATTACCAACGATGACTCCGCACCTTCGTCCGTTCCGGTGTTCAACAGCCTTCCGGGTGCGGTCGCCGTGGCATATCTGGACATGGACGGACAGGTCGTATCCGGAACCTCGTGGGCGGGTGGGGCGACGATCACCGCACGCGGCATCGTTGGCACACTGAGCAGCGCTCAGATGCTGGAGATTTGTCGCCGCACGGCGGAGGACTTTTCCCCTTTCGAGATCAATGTCACGACCGAGGAAAGCGTCTTTCTCGCGGCCCCCTCGAACCGCCGCATCCGCTGCATCATCACCCCGGACAACGAGTGGTATGGTAGCGCGGGTGGCGTCGCCTACTTGAATTCTTTCACCTGGACAGGCGATACGCCTTGCTGGGTGTTTTCCGACATGCTGTCGAACTCGCCCCGTTACATCGCGGAGGCGACCTCGCATGAGATCGGCCACACGCTCTCGCTTTACCACGACGGGCGCATTTCACCGGCTGAGGGTTATTACACTGGCCATGGTCTCGGAGAGATCGGCTGGGCTCCAATCATGGGCGTGGGCTATTATCAGCAGCTCGTGCAGTGGTCGAAGGGAGAGTATCTCAGCGCCAACAACACCGAGAATGATCTTTCCCGCATCACCACGCTCAACGGCTTCGGTTACCGAGTGGATCAGGTTGGAAACACCATCGCGGCCGCTTCCCCCCTTGCCGGGGCAAGTGGAGTCCGAAGTGCGAGCGGCATTCTGGAGGCCACGGGCGACCTCGATGTGTTCAGCTTCAGCACGGCGGGCGGCTCCTGCTCTTTCGGCGCTGCAGGTGACGCAACGAGCCAGAACGTGGATGTTCTCCTGGAAATCCTCGACGCCTCCGGTGCGGTGATCGCTTCCGCGAATCCGGACAACCTCACCGATGCAACCGTCTCCGCCACTCTTGCCGCCGGCAACTATTTCCTCCGGGTCTCCGGCACGGGTCGCGGCGATGTGCTTGGCGATGGTTACTCGAACTACGGCAGCATCGGCCAATACACGGTCAGCGGTAACGCCCCCTAACCGATGGGTTCTGCTTCCCAGGCGGGTTTGTCACATCGGCGAACCCGCTGATTTTTCTGGCGCTTCCCGTAAGAAGACGGGAATGGGTCTTTCATATTCTGTTAGAGAATTGCTCTTGAGTTGGTCATGGCAGTTGGATGGGCGGGTGGGAAGTTCCCGCTGTGCAACGCCTGCCCAAGCCGGACGGGAGGCGGGTGGAGAACCAAGAAAGCAGATGATGCGCGGCGCAGCGATGTCTTGCCCGGAGGATTGAATGCTGTCATTAGTGTGGCCAAAGAGATTCTTTAAAGATGAAAGCCGCATTCGAACGACGAAGGAACCCTGATTACTGCATTGGCTTGGCTGGCATGATTGCAAAAGTGGTGCGGGCCATCGTGATCCTGTTTCCGGCGATGACCGCCATCGCTGCCCCGGTTGCCCGTCCGGCGTTGATTCCGGGGCCGGCGCAGGTGGAGTGGCGGGAGGAGGTGCTTTCGGGGAGCGTGTTGGTCCGGGTGGAGCGGATCGAAGGATTGCCGCAGGAAGGCTACGAGCTGGAGATATCCCCCGCTGCTGGTGTGGTGATCCGGGCGTCGTCGGATGCTGGCGAATTCTACGCGCGGCAAACCTTGCGGCAACTGCAAGCGGCGGACGGCTCGCTGCACTGCGTGTCGATCCGCGACGCACCGCGCTTTCCGTGGCGGGGGCTGATGCTCGATTCGTCGCGGCATTTCCAAACGGTCGACGAGATCAAGCGCTGGCTCGACTTGCTG
The DNA here is from genome assembly GCA_005787565.1 of Verrucomicrobiaceae bacterium. Lineage (GTDB taxonomy): Bacteria > Verrucomicrobiota > Verrucomicrobiia > Verrucomicrobiales > Akkermansiaceae > Luteolibacter. The sequence continues at coordinate 7,879 of SYAP01000087.1, forward strand.
GCGATGCACAAGCTGAATGTCTTCCACTGGCACCTGACGGACGACCACGGCTGGCGTTTCGAGAGCAAGAAATTTCCGCTGCTCACGAAGGTCGGGGCCTGGCGCGAGCAGCCGCCGATCGGGCGATACGGCGGATTCTACACGCAGGAAGAGATGCGTGAAGTGGTGGCCCACGCCGCGAAGCTGCACATCACGGTGGTTCCGGAAATCGAGATGCCGGGGCATTCGCGATCGGTGCTGGCGGCGTATCCGGATCTTGCTTGCGGCGACACGCGGACCGAGGTGGACCGTTTTTTCGATTTCCCGATGGGGGCGACGACCTTTCCGACGGTGCCGGGCAACAATGTTTTCTGTGCCGGCGACGAGGGGAGTTTTCGTCTGTTAGAAGGCGTGCTGGCCGAGGTGATCGAGATCTTTCCGAGTCGCTACATCCACTGCGGCGGTGACGAGGTCGGGATGGCGGCGTGGAACGGCTGCACGGATTGCCAAGCGGTGATGCAGTCGCGCAAGCTGGCCGACGGGCATAAGCTGCAGGCGTATTTCATGGGGCGGATCGAATCGTTCCTGAAGGTGCACGGTCGCAAGATGATCGGCTGGGACGAGATCCTTGAAGGTGGGCTCACTCCGGATGCCACCGTGATGAGTTGGCGCGGCACCGCGGGCGGGATCGCGGCGGCGAAGGCAGGCCACGATGCGGTGATGTCGCCGGAAGATCCGCTCTATTTCGACCACCGTCAGTCCACTTCGCCGATGCACCCGCCGGGATTCGGCGAGAATATCGAAACGTTGGAGGAGGTCTATGCCTACGACCCGGTGCCAAAGGAACTCACGGCGGAGGAGGCTCGGCACATCCTGGGGACGCAGGCTAACCTTTGGTCCTGCGCGACGGAGACGGAGGAGCGCTTGCAGCTCTTCGCGTTTCCGCGGCTATGCGCCTTGGCGGAGATCGCGTGGTGTGCGTCGGCTCCCAAGGACTTCGGGGATTTCAAGCGGCGGCTCGACGGGCATCTGGTGCGGCTTGAGGCGCTGGGAGTGAACTATTGGAAGGACGGCGACTCGTTCGATGCCGGGCGCTGGTCGCCGGATCCGAAGCTCAAGGCGGGGACGATGCTCGAGCTCGCAGTGGAGCAACCGCTCAAGGCGGGGCAGTGGACGGCGGCGTTCCACTATGAAGGCGGTGCTGATGCGCTGACGATCGACCAGGTTGAACTGCTGGCTGACGGCAAGGTGGTGGCGAGCGATGCGCATGAAGGCACGGCGGGCTCGGAGCACAAGGGCCACCAGTATCGGCTGGAAGTGACGGAGTTGGAGCAAGGCGCGAAGGTCATGTTGCGGGCGAAAGTCCGGGTGACGCCGTGGAGCGGAGGCGGGGAAGGCGACTCGAAGGGCCGGGTTTCGATGAGCCGTGACGCGGCGATCCGACTTAACGCGCCGGAAGGTCCCTTACCGGCGATCCGCGCGACGACGGCGGTGCCGGGCGAGGGGGATGGATGGATGAAACGGCATCGCGAAGTGATGGTGCGGATGAAGGTGAACCCGCCGGCGACGGTGGTGATCGGCGCCTCGGTTGTGGAGGCATGGGAGGCGCATGCGGAGTCTTGGAGCGCGGCATTCAGCGACGGTGGCGTGGCGAATCTCGGCGTTCGCGGGGACCATGGCGGGAATGTGTTGTGGCGGATCGGGAATGGAGAACTGGAACATATCGCGCCCGGCCGGGTGATTGTTTTTGCAGGGATGGATGGGCTTGATGAGGAAACGCCTGAGCAGATTCTCGCGGGGACCGATGCGATTTGCCGGGCGATCCGCGGCAAGCTGCCTGAGGTGAGGATACTGGTGATCGGCGTTCTGCCGCGCGCCGATGGCGAGGCTTCGTCCGCCGATCCCGACACGGTGAACCACCTCTTGCAGACGCGTCTCCATCCGAGGCCGGGGATCGATGTCTTCGATCCGGGCAATGCGTTCCGCACCGCAGACGGCACGGTAGATGCCGGACTTTTTGACGACGGGGTTCTGCCAAACGGTGCCGGCTACCGGGTGCTGTCGAAGGCGCTGTCGGGTGTGAAATAAGGGCTTCGAGGAGGGCTTACTCGCTGTCGACCATGGCGAGCACGCTTTTTACAGCTGCTAGGAATCTGCTTTTGCTGTGAAGGCCGTTGAAAAAGCCGTTGGGTCGGACCGGAGGGTGGAGTTCTTAGGAGCGGGACGGTTGAGTGAGGATGGGGGGCTGATGGAGGGGCTAGGGAAGAGCAGGTTGTTTGCCAGTCCCTTAATGATGAAAAAAAGCCCGTACCTTTGTTATCAGGGAAAATTGCATTGTGCAGGCAAGCACAGTGGGCGATGCTGCAGAGCACTATGATGCAGACCCGCCGCCAATTCATCCGTACCTCCCTTGGAGCCACTGCCGCTGCGGTTCCTGTGAAATGGTGCCGGGCGGAGGAAGTCTCCCCGAACCTTAAGATCAAGCTGCGTGTCTGCGTTGCCTCCGATCTTCATTACGGCCAAAAGGACACCCCTTATGTCAAGATGGCCGATGACCTGGTCGGATGGGTGAATGAGGAAAAGAAAACCAAGGGCCTGGATGCCCTATTCCTGAACGGGGATCTCACCAATGATTCATCCGAGGCGCTTCTCATCCTGCGCGACGGGCCTTTGTCGACGCTTCAGGTTCCCTTCCACACCATCAAGGGGAACCATGATTTCATTGATGAAAAGCCCGGATCACCGACGGAGTCATGGCAAAAAATCTGGGGCTATCCATCAAACCATACGGTCAAATACGGCGACTTTGTATTCATCATGGCCGATACCTCCGCCCCCCGTAAGTCCGACGTCTATCTGGCGGCTGACCTCGAATGGCTGAAGAAGGAACTGGAATCACATAAAGATGCTCCGGCGATTTTTGTGATGATCCATATTCCGCAGCGCAAGCAAGGTGTCGAGGGTTGGCCCCAGCATGGGGTGCACGATGTGGAGGAGGTCGGGAAAGCGGAGGCTGTGATGGATCTGCTGGAATCTACCGGGAACGTCAGGGGTGTATTTCACGGGCACAATCACGACGAGACGGCAGCCTATGTTTCAGGCGAGAAGCGCTACTTCTTCGATAGCCATGTGGGCGGCAGCTGGGGCGCGAAGAAAGGTTACCGCATCCTCGAGATTTACGAAGACAACAGAATGCTGACCTATCAGATGAACGCGGAGGATAACATCGAGTCCAACCGCGATGAAATCATGGGCTGACAAGAAAAGCGCCCGTTCCGGAAATGGGGCCAAGGGGCAAGAATCGGCAGAGTTTCGCTTCCCACGGTTTTGTTGAGATGAGCTTTCCGCCTTTCTTAGAAAGCAGTGGCAGGTTTAAGAAATCGAAGCTCGGGGGGGAGCCCGGCAAGCATCGCTGATGGCGGGGCGGGGGCGGGTTTTTTGGGGAGCGGGGGGGGTGAGAGGGGACGGGGCGGTTGATGGAGGGTCAAGGGAATATCCTACAGTGTGCCTGTTTCGTTGTGGGAAAACAGAACTGCGCGTGTTTGCTTTCCTCAGGGTGTGAAAGATTTCCAGGACAGGTCGCGGAAGACATCACGAACGAGTTTTGGTTTTCCGGTGGGTGAATAGAGTCCCATGGCGGAGTATCCATCCGCCTGGCGATTGGCGGTGTAGAATTTGCGCGAGCGGTAGTCCACGAGAAGCCAATAGGTATATCCTGCAAGCGGCGGGATGTGGGTGGTGAGGACTTCGTGTTGGCGGCGGAGAAGGTCGGCCTGCCAGTCCTCGGTGCCCTTGCGGTCCTTCGGGCCGCGTTCGCCGAGGCGTGACCAGCCACCGTTTTCAAGGATGATGAGTGGTTTGCCGGGGTTTTCGGTGGCGGCGCGTTTCATGTCCGGATCGAGCTCTTCAAAGGGATCCATGGCCCCGCGGTATTCGTTGAAGCCGACGGCATCGGCATGTTCGAAATGGGGTTGTCCCTTGTGCGGGTGCCATGCGGCCCAGGTAACGGGGCGCTGGTGCCAGTCTTGCTCGCGGACGAGCGCGGTGCCCTTGGCGACGAAGGTTTCGTATTCGGGGCAGAATTGGTGGGACTCGTTGTGGCTGCACCAGATCACGACGGACGGATGATTGATGAGGTCCCAGATGGCGCAACGGGCGTGGGATTGGAAGATCGAGCGCGGATCTTCGGTTTGGGCGGCCATGGATTTTTCCCGATACCAGAAGCCTCCCCATTCGGCGGTGACCATGAAGCCAAGTTGGTCGGCGAGTTGATAGGCGAGCGGATGGCGCTGGCCGACGTGGAGGCGCAGGAAATTCGCGTCCGCTTGTTTGCATAACTCGAATAGTTGTTTGTGATCGGATGGCAGCAGGGCGGCGCCGCGTTCGTGGGTTTCCTCATACATCGCGATGCCTTTGAGGAAGATCGGTTTCTTGTTCAGGACGAAGCGGGAATCGCGGACTTCGAAGCTGCGAATGCCGAAGCGGCCGTGCCACTCGTCGAGAGTGTCACTTGATGTGGAGAGGCGGACGTGGACGGGATGGAGTGCGGGCGTTTTCGGAGTCCATTCCGCGGCGTCCTGCCGAAGGGTCGCATGAATGCGGACGACACGGGATGTTCCTGACTCTACAGTGATGTCTTTGGGAGCGGGTGGAGATGTTAGAGCGGGGCTCTCAAGCGTGAGGCGAGTGGCGAAGGCATCATTTCCGTGGTTGCTGAGTACCACCGCTGCTTCAAGTTGGCCGTCTTTGGTGCGGAGTTGGGTTTTACGGATGGTGATGGGGTTTTCCTCGATGAGTGTGACTTCGCGGGTGATGCCGGCATAGGGCCAGTTGTCGGGAGCCTTGGGGTGGGGTCCGTGGATTTGTTCCACTTCGTGCGGTTCCTTGTTGGCTGCGACGTCATAGGGTTCGTGGTTGGCGCGGCGGATGACCTTGAGGGCGAGCAGGTTTTTTCCGGGGACGAGTGCCGAGGTGACGTCGATGGAAAAAGGTTGGCCACCGCCTTCGTGCAGGGCGATTTGCTTGCCGTTGAGGTGGATGCGGGCTCGCTGCTGGACGCCGAGGAACTCGATGCGCTGGCGTTTTTCGGGAGTGGGTGTGCAATCGAATTCAAGGCGATACCAGGCCGCGCCGTTGTAGTGGGGCGGGTTCTTGGGAGATGTGTCCGACCAATCATGAAAGCGTCCGCCGGGAATCATGTCCCAACAATGCGGGATGCTGACCGATGTCCAATCACCGCCGGGCGTTGGGGTTTGGGCCCAGCCTGCCGTTTCGCCTTCCGCAGCGGGATCGAAGCGGAATTTCCACCCTTGGTTGAGTGCGGTGCGCTTGCGGGTCGGGGTTTGCTGATAGAGGTTGAATTCCGGTCTGACTTGTCCGTAGTGAAAGACGACCGGGAAGTCATCGATGCGTTCGGTGCGCACGTCCATGGCATGGGCGAAGCCCGGGTGGTCCCCGAAGTCGTCGGGGGCAGCGGATGTGGGGAGGGTGGCGAGGAGGATGAGCAGGGCCGGGATTTTCATGGAAAGCGGGTGGATTTATCAGTTCCCGCCGGAGAGCGGTTTGCCGATGAGGGTGAGCCATCCATCGCGGTGGGTGTCTTGGGTGCGGTTGGCGAATCGGAAGGGCTTGCTGTTTATCAGGGGATTCGGGAGCTGCGAGAGCATGATGGAGTCCGTTGTGAACGTGGATGGAGGTTGGATCATTCAAACCGCGGACTGCCCGGGAAGAACGCCTGTGATTTTGTTAGATAGGTGTATTTCCTCCTTTGGGTCGGTTCCGGAAGGATGCAGAATGCCGAGGTGTGCAGGCCATGGATGATAGAACGGAGCAACCCCTTGGTTGATGAGTGTGAGTTCATGGGAGTTTTTATCCAGCGTTAGCGAGGTCACGCGAGATTCATAGCCCATGCGGCGGACCGCTTCAAGGGCGCGGGCATGGCGCTCGGGGTTGGCTTTTTCCCGGAACATACCGGTGTCCATGAGCCATGAAACATGAGTTTCCGTGACGCAGCGGTCGAAGTTCTGAACGGGTGCTGGTGGAGAGTGATCGAAAGCCAGGCCTCACGCTTCCAGGCGGATCTCGCCGCCGATGGGGTGGGATTTCCAGCGGTTGATGGCGGTAGTGTCTGCGGCTTTGGGGGAAGGGATGAAGCTGTTGGAATTCCAAGGACGGAATCTGCGGGGTAAAAGCTGAAATGCTGAGATGAAGAGGCGGGAGGGAGAGGGGAAGGAAAATGAAGAGCGAACATCGGTTGCTGAACATGAAACCTCTAAGAGGCTGTCTTAAAAATAGGCGCTGCTGAACTTTTAGTGGGTAGCCGGGGGGCAATCCGCGCCCAAAATGGGTTGCGGGATCGCTTGGTGCCGGGTCCCAAGCCCCCTGAAACCCCGCCTCGCCCCCTCAAGGTTAGGCGGGCCAGAGGGCCACGGA
>SYAP01000088.1 GCA_005787565.1 Verrucomicrobiaceae bacterium
GGATGGCGCGGCAGTCGGAAGCCGGGCGTTTGTGGACGAACTGTTCGAACGATGTCGCGAGCGCTTCGGACCGAAACGGAAAAGTGGAGCAAGAAAGATGCGCGGCAAGGCTGCGGGGGCGGCAAAGGATTTGTGGACCTGTCGTGATCTGCGAAAGGGGATCGGGTGAGCATGCAAGCAATCAAACCCAAAAGACATCAAAGCCCACCCCATCGATACCAACTTCTCCTTTCACCACGACCACCTCCCCAAGATCGCAAAAGACTGAAATCATCGATCATTTTGCAGATTGAGCCATCACTCAGGCGAACTGACAGATACAAAGCCCGAATCCAGACTCGGCGCCCATCGAGCCTCTCTAGACACACGATCATGCCTAGTCGATTTCGATTCTTAAAACTCACCCAAAGAGCCGAAAACCACCCCGAATGCAAAGAAACGCGGTCTTGCTAACCCGTGAAAATCGAAAACTCGACCAAAACCCAAAGAAATACCAAAAATTTTTAAATAATTCTTGATATTCACGTAAACTTTATAAAAAATCGAGCATTGAAACGCTCCAGACGCTACCGTCCTTGGCTCTGCCTTTTCCTGAGTGCATTCCTCTTGGTGCTGCCTCTCCTTGGAATCTGGCGCAGCTCCGATGGCCTCATGGCTGCGGAAACCCAACATCACTCGCCTGACGATCTCTCCGTCCGCCCCTTCGGCCAACCTATTCCCCCCGCCGCAAACCTCACCACCGTTGCCGACCGCGATGAAGAATCTAACGACCTCAGCCATCTAGGCAAAAACCTCCGCATCCCCGTGGAAGTCATCGAAAAAGGCGCTCCACCCAAATGGGTCTACGTCGAAATCTCCACCACTCCCATCCCCGAGCCCGCACTCCCACTCCTACTCATCCCGACCTCCGCTCTCCTCCTGACCCGCCGCCGTATCTCCAGCCGCTGATACCACCCGATTTCGGTTTTTTCTTCCAATCGCCGCCCGCACTGCTTGGCTCCGCGGCGACATGGCCGCCTCAAAACCCCCGCAGGAAAATCCCCTCGCGAACATCCTGATCAATGTCCTGATCCCCGTCCTCGCACTAAGCTTCCTCAGCAAGGACCCCGCCATTCAGGAAAAAATCGGGAAAACCGCCCAGTTCTGGCACATCGGTCCGCTCAAGGCGATGATCGTCGCCCTCACCCTCCCCCTCGCCTACGGCGTCCGCTTCCTCATCATCCACAAGAAGCTCAACTTCTTTTCCAACCTCGGCGTTATCTCCGTCCTTCTAACTGGCGGACTCACCCTATACCTATGGAACAAGGACGGCAGCGTCAAGGACCACGCTGGCCTTCTCTTCGGCATCAAGGAGGGCTCCATTCCGCTGGTGTTGGGCTTCGCCATAATCCGTTCCGCCCGCAGCGCCTCCCCCTTGCTCAATGTTTTCCTCTACAATGACAGCGTGTTCGATGTCCCGAAAATCGAACAGAAAGTCCGCGAACTCTCCGCAGAACAAGCATACCGCGCCGTCTTGGATCAAGCAAATCGCCTCTTCGCTATCTCATTCTTCCTCAGTGCGGCAATGAATGTCGCCCTCGCCCAATGGTTCTTCCGCAACTTCGACCCTAAAGGCATCACTGCCCTCGAAACCTACAACAGCATCGTTGGAAAACTCACCGGATGGGGCTTCGCCGTCATCGGCGTGCCAATCCTCATCTTCCTCTTCTTCACCCTTCGCAGCTTGCTCAAGGGACTCGGCCGCATCACAGGATTGAAGGATGATGACCTAATGATGCCGCGCTGAACACGCGGCATCCCTAACAGCACCTCAATCCACCAAATTGTCGATCCGCGCCGCAAGCTCGATGTCGAGCTCGGTCACCCCACCCATGTCGTGCGTGGTCAACCGCAGCGAAACCTTCGTGTGCCGGATCGAGATGTCCGGATGATGCTGCGCCTCTTCGGCGATCTCCGCGAGATCGTTCACAAAATCGATCGCATCCATGAACTCCTCGAACTCAACCGTCCGGGTGATGGATTTTTTCTCGTATTCCCACTCCGGGCACTTTTTCAGGGCGGAGGTGAGATCATCATCTTCTAGAAGGTCGGACATCGTTGTTATGGAAGTGTTACGAGATGGAGATTGCCGCCCGCGATTCGCGCTTGGCAAGCGTGTTTCCGCAACGATCGCATGGAAATTTTCCACAGCATTGCAATCAGCCCCCATCCGGCTACCATTGCGCCATGAAATGCCTAGTCCCGCTCCTCGCGATTTGCCTCGTCGCCGTCTCCTGCGTCCCCTCCACCCCTCAGGCCCGCATCGCTGAAAACCCCACCATGTTCGAGCGCCAACCCGCAAAACACCGCCCCCTCATCGAACAGGGCGAACTCGCCCGCGGCATGTCAAAAGACGCCGTCTACCTCGCATGGGGCAGCCCCAGCGGCCGCTTTGAAGGCTCCCGCGACGGAAAAACCTCCGAGCGCTGGGACTACAACGGCAGCCGTCCCGTCTACACCACCTCCTTCTACGGCGGCTTGGGCTACGGCGGATACCGCCACGGCCGCGGCCCCTACTACGGCGGCATGGGCTTCGGACCGGAAATCACCTACATCCCCTACCGCAGCGCCAGCGTCTCATTCATCAACAGCCGCGTGGAATCATGGGAACGCATGCGCTGAACCCACCCGCCCCACTTCGCCACGCCCCATCCATGGAACCCGTCTCCCTCCCGCTGGACCGTCGCCTCCGGCAGGAAATCCTCTTCGCCCGCGAACGCGTCTATCAGTTCGGCTCCTCCACTCCACTCGAACGCCTCGAAATTCCCGGCGATGGCCCGGAAATCTGGGTGAAACGTGAGGACCTTTCCCCCATCAAGGCCTACAAATGGCGCGGCGCATGCAACCGCATGGCCATTCTAACAGACGAGGAGATGGCCCGCGGCGTCGTCACCGCCTCCGCCGGAAACCACGCCCAAGGCGTCGCTCTGGCAGCACGCAAACTCGGCATCCGCGCCAAAATCTACATGCCTCGCCCCACCCCTCAGGTGAAACAGGCCGCCGTCCTCCACCACGGCGCGGGCCAGGTCGAAATCCACCTCGCCGGCGACTCCTACGACGATGCCGTCAAAGCCGCACGCGCCGACGAATCCTCCACCGGTGCCGTCTACATCCACGCCTACGACGACCTCCACGTCATGGCCGGCCAAGGCACTCTCGCCGATGAAGTCGTTCTATCAGGTCGCGGACCCTTCGATGCCGCATTCCTTCAAATCGGCGGCGGTGGCATGGCTGCCGGAGTCTCCACTTGGCTCAAACTCCACTGGCCGGCCATCCAACTCATCGGCGTTGAAGGCACCGGCCAAGCCTCAATGCTCGCCGCACTCAACGCCGGAAATCCCGTCACACTCGATCAGGTCGACCTCTTTTGCGACGGCACCGCCGTCCGCCAAGTCGGCACCTTGCCCTTCGAAATCTGCCGCGAATCCCTCACCCGCATCGATACCGTCACCAACGCCGAAGTCAGCCAAGCCATTCGCATCCTCTGGGAAGGCCTCCGCTGCATCTCCGAACCCGCCGGTGCCATGGGCCTCGCCGCCGTCCTCAAACGCCGCAACGAACTCATCGGCAAACGCGTCCTCGTCATCCTCTGCGGAGCCAACATCGACTTCCTCCAACTCGGCCTCATCGCCCAATCCACCGCCTCCTCCGGACTCACCTCCCGCACCCTCCGCGTCCGCATCCCCGAACGCCCCGGAACCATGCTCGAACTCCTCGACACCTGCTTCGCCGGTCTCGACATCGCCGATTTCCAATACGGAAAATCCAGCGATTCCGAAGCCTGGCCCGTCTTCACCATCCAAACATCAGACCCCTCCCGCCTCGCCAACCTCCCCTCACAACTCAAACGCCACGGCTTCATTTGGCAGGATCTAACAGCCGCCGAGGACATCCTCTTCCGCGCCATCCCCCTTCGTGGCGACCTCCTACACCACCCCGCCTTCCTCCGCCTCGACTTCTACGAACGCCCCGGCGCCCTCCACGACTTCCTCAACCAACGCATCCGCGGCCAGGCCAGCATCTGCTACTTCAACTACCGCCACACCGGCGAACGCATCGGACGAGCCCTCATCGGACTCGATTTCCCCACCGCCTCCGAACGCGACTCCATCCTCAACGCCATCCCCAACCACGGCGATGGCTACCGCCGCTGCGAGGTTATCGACCCCTCAACCCTCGCCAGAATCATCGGTCCCCGGCCGTAATTGAAAAATCCAACGGTTTTTCCCTGACAAAGCGTCAGGAATTAATTATCAAGAAATCCGTAATGCTCAAGTGCGTCTACTGCGTCCGCCGGCTGCCATCCCTCTCGATGGAGGAATTCTACGACTACTGGCTCAACAAACACGGCCCGCTCGTCAAACAACACGCGCCAATTCTGGGGATGAAACGCTACGTCCAGTCCCACACCATCCAAAACCCCATGCTCAACGCCGCCGCCCAACAACCGCGCGGCATCACCGAGATGTACGACGGCATCACCGAGGTCTGGTGGGACAGCCCGGAATCCCTCGCCGCCGCCCTCCAAACCCCTGAAGGCTTCGAAGCCAACCGCATCCTCTCCGAAGACGAGGCCCGCTTCGTCGATTGTGCCAACTCCGCAATCTTCTTCTCCACCGAACACACCATCTTCGACTTCTAACAAAACCCACCGAACCTCCATGAAATCCCGCCGCGCCTGCCTTGCCATCTTCGCCGCCACCACCGCCACCACCCTCGCAAACGGCTTCTACATCCCCGTCCAATCCCCGGAAGCTACCGGCCGCGGAAACGCTTGGCTCGCCACCGCGGACACCGCCTCCGCCGTCTACTACAACGCCGCAGGCCTCACCCAACTCCAAAACAGCGAAGTCGTCATCGGCGCATACGGCATCCACCTCGGCCTCGAAGCCGACACCCCCTTCGGCGATTTCGAAGCCAACAACTCATGGGCCTACGTCCCGCAAATCTACATGGCCGTCCCCGTCAACGAAAACCTCGTCGCCGGATTCGGTCTCAACACTCCCTTCGGCCTCGCCACCGATTGGGGCAGCAACACCCCCTTCCAATTCCTTGCCGACCGCACCGAGTTGAAATATCTAACCGGATGGATGGTCCTCGGCTACAAACTCACAGACACCTTCTCCATCGGAGGCGGCTTCGGCATCCACCACGCCGATGCATTCTTCACCAAAACCCCAGCCTTCGCCACCGACTTCTCACAGTTCGAAGGCGATGACCAAAGCCTCAGCTGGACCCTCTCCGCCCGCTGGGAACCCTGCGCCGAACACGCCTTCGGCATCGTCTACCGCAGCCGCACCAACTTCGATCTCAAAGGCGATGCCGAGACCCCGTTCGGCGAAGAGCGCGCCAAACTCGACTTCCTCACCCCTGCCACCGCCGCCATCGGCTACGCTTGGCGACCCAACGAAAAATGGTCCTTCGAAGTCAATGTCGAGTGGGTCAACTGGGAGGAAATGGACACCCTCACTCTCGAAAAAAACACCGGTGACCAAGGCATCCCCTTCGAGTGGAACTCAAACTTCATCTACTCCGTCGGCCTCACCCGGAACCTCGAAAACGGCTGGCACGTCAGCGCGGGATACAACTACATCGGTAACAGCCAACCCAACGAAAACTTCAACCCAGGCATCTCCGACGCCAACCGCCACTGGATCAGCGTCGGCGTCGGCCGCTCCTACGGCGATATCGAATGGGATTTCGCCTACCAATACGCCTTCTCCGATCGTGAAGTCTCCGGTTCACCCTTCGGCATCGCGGATGGCGATTATGAATCCCGCTTTCACGGGCTCATGCTGAATTGCCGCTGGAACTACTGACCCGTTAGAACGGCCAGATCATCGGAATCAGCAGGCACGAAACGATCCAACAGATGAAATTCAGCGGGATCCCCACCCGCAGGAAATCGGAAAACCGGTAACCGCCCGGACCATAAATCATCATGTGCGTCTGATACCCCATCGGCAACGCAAACGCCGCCGAGGCCGCCACCGCCACGCCCATCACGAACGGCCGCGAACTCACATCCAGCTCGTTGGCCATCTTCACCACGATCGGCACCATCATCACCGCCGTAGCATTGTTCGATAAAACTTCCGTTAGACACAAGGTCAGCAAAAACACCAGCCACAGCAGCACCAACGGCAGATACTCCGGCGAAATCAGCCGCTCGGCCCCGCTCACCAACCCTCGCGCAAGATACTCAGCCGTCCCCGTATTCTGCATCGCCATTCCCAGACCTAACAAACCGTAAAGCATCAGCAAAACCTGCCAGTCGATGCTCGCATACGCCTCTCGCGGCGTCACAATCCCCAGCCACAACAAAGCCAACGCCCCGACCAACGCCGCATAATGGATCGGCACCGCCGAAATCGATGGAAACTGCCGGCTCAATAAATCGCTGACCGTCGCCGTCAACACCACCCCGATCAACGCCGACCACGCCAACACCCGGTGCCGGTTCGGCCGCTTCGGCGCATCCTCCGCACGCGGCTCCTCATCTGGAGTGTCCGTTAGAATGAAATCCCGCGTCCGCTCCAGCGGTTCCAAATTGTTCAACGCCGTGATCACCAGCAGTGTATCCCCCGCCTCTAACGGAAGCTCGGCGATCCGGCTCGTGATGTTGATCCCGTTGCGATGAACCGCCAGCACCACGCAGTTATATCGCTGCCGGAAATCCGATGCCGCCAGCGTCCGCCCGTGCAACGTCGACTCATCCCGAATCACCAGCTCGGACACAATCCCATCCACCGTCGAAAGCGACTCCGCACCAATCCGCTCGAACAACTCCTCTGGCTTCGCACCACCACCCCGCCGCCGGTGAATCGCAATCAGAAACCGGTCGTTCTTCTCCACCTTGATCCGCGACAACGGCACCATCACCCGCGCACCCTTCCGCCGGACCTCCATCACGTGGATCCCGGACTCCCGGTCCATCAGCGGCGTTTCCGTCAGCATCTGCCCGATCAACGGCGAATTCCCCACAATCAGCAAATGATGCAACGGCGACGTCCGGTAATCGATCTCCAAACTCCCCGTGATCGATGACCGCGACGGCATCAGCTTGGGACCGAAAACCACCAAATACACAATCCCCGCAATCGCCAAAGGCACCCCCAGCGGCGCAAGCTCAAACATCGTCATCGGCTTCTCACCCAGCTCCTTCAGCGACCCGTTCACCAACAAATTCGTCGACGTCCCGATCAACGTGCAGCACCCACCCAGAATCGACGCATACGACAACGGCATCAGCAACTTCGACGCCGCAATGTCCTTCGACCGCGCGAATCCCAACGTCACCGGCAGCAAAATCGCCACGATCGCCGTGTTGTTCATCCACGCGCTGAAAAACGCCGCCACCCCTGCAAACGCGAAAATCGCCGTCCGCAAATTCCCCGAAAGCCGCGCCTTCAACAACTTCCCGATGTGATCCACCGCCCCCGAACTCTCCAACGCCCCACCAATCACAAACAACGCCGCAATCGTCAGCGGCGCCTCATTCTTGAACACCAGCGTCATCTCGCTCGGACTCACCAACCCCAACGCCACCACCAAACAAAGAATGCTCAATGCCAACACATCAGGTGCCGCCCACTCTCGGATGAAAGCGACCAAAGTGATGACGATGACCAACAAGGTCAGGGCAATCGGAAGTGTCATGTGGCTTTTCCCCCCGTGGGGTGAGCCTCTCTGACGAAGAACCACCCGCTTGGCAAGGCCAGGGTGCACCGATTTCCTTCATCCCGGCTTGCCCCAACACCCCTCCATACCCGATGCTCAAAACCGTGAACCGCCCGTGGATCTCGATCAACCTCGCCATCTCCGCCGACGGTCGGATCGCACAAAACCCAGGCTCACCTTCCGGCTGGACCTCCCCCGTAGACCACTGCCGCCTCCTCGATCTCCGCCGCGGCATCGACGCCCTCCTCGTCGGCCGCGCCACCCTGGAAGCCGATCGCATGACCCTCACCGTCCCCGATCAGGAAATCCAACCCCTCCGCTGCATCGCCTCCCGCTCCGGAATCCTCGATCCCCAGCACCCCATCTTCTCCCGCCCCGGCGGCCCCATCCACCTCCTCTCGGAAAAACCGGATCCCAAAATCCCCACCCCACCCTCCGTCATCCCCCACCACGGAAATCTCGCCCATTTTCTCGAAAACCTCACCGCCCATCACTCCGTCCGCAGCCTCCACTGCGAGGGCGGCGGCCAACTCATCCGCAGCCTCGCCGAACTCGACGCCATCGACGAAATCCACCTGACCTTCGCCGGCCACACCCTCTTCGGCGGCCCGCAACCCGTCACCGCCACCGGCCCCCTCGGCGATTTCCTCGGAAAATCCACCCACCTCCAACTCACACAATTCGCCCCTAACAGCGAAACCGCAGAGTGCTATCTCACCTATCGCCGCACCCATACCGGGCGCGATTCCACTCAGTGATCCGCCTTTTCCCCGTCGTGCCCATCCGCATCGGCTCCATGCGCACCATGCGGCTCATGCAACTGCCGCGTGCCATCAGGCCCATCAAATTCATGACGTTCACAGGAAACCGAAAAACCGGAAACCACGAGCAACAGGAGACAAAAAGCTTTCATCGCGCCCCCCCAATAACCGCTCTCCACCGAAACGCAACCCCCAACACAACTCCCACCCGCCTTCACTTCCCGAACCACCCCGCCACCGCCCGCGCCGCACGCTCATGCGCACCCGTCCCTCCCAGCTTCGACGCCGTCTCCGCCAACAGCACACACAACGCCTCCCGCTGCTCCGGATGATCCAGAAAACGCTCCATGCTCGCCGCAACCACCACCGGATCCGCATCCGCCTGGATGAATTCCTCCACCCCTCCCTCCCCCGCCAAAATATTCACCAGCCCGATGTGGTCCAGCTTCACCAACATCCTTCCTAACAGATAGGTCGACCACGTCACCTTGTAAACCAGGCAATACGGCAGCCCGAAATACGCCGCCTCCAGCGTCGCCGTCCCGCTCGCGATCACCGCGCACACCGCCCGCTGCATCAGCGCGTGACTCCCCCCGTCCGTCACCTTGATCCCCACATCACCGCCCGCTTCCTCTAACATCCGCCTCATCATCGCCCCCAGCGCCGGCGATGCCGCCGGTGCCTCAAACCGCAACTCCGGCTTCGTCTCACGCAACCGCCTCGCCGTCCCGATCATCATCGGAAACAACCGCGAAACCTCACGCTCCCGACTCCCCGGAAACAACCCCACCAACCGCCCGTCCCGCTCAACCCCCGTCAAACGCCGCTCCTCCAACTCATCCACCAACGGATGCCCAACAAACGTCGTCTTCAATCCCGCATCCTGGAATATCGGCTGCTCGAACGGAAACAAACACAACATCTCATCTAACAAACGAACCATCTTCGGAATCCGCTTCTTGTTCCACGCCCACACTTGCGGACAAATGTACTACACCTGTCTCACCTCCGGAAACTCACGCCGCACCGCCTCCGAAAACCGCAGATTGAAACCCGGATAATCAATCAACAACAAAACCTGCGGCCGGAACTCCCGCACCTCCGCCAACATCTCGTCAAACCGCGCCTTGAACCACCCATACCGCTTCAAAACCTCCCACACACCCACCACCGCCGCCTCCTCCACCCAATCCCGCATCCCCGCACCCGCAATCCCCCGCATCTCCGGCCCACCCGCCCCAGCAATCTCAATCCCCGGCCGCAGCCGACTCAAAACTTCCAGCAGCCCTGCGCCATGCGCATCTCCGCTCAATTCACCCGCGACCACGTAAACCCGTTCAGCCATGCGGCGGAAACCTAGAACCACCCTCCCCCATTGGCCATGAAAAAGCCCGCAAACCTCCTCTTCGCACGAAATACCGATTCTTCCGGACTTCCGGATTGATTTCGGCGCTGCCCCCGCTTTGATCGGCGTCCCGCAACATCGCGGCTCCATTTCCCATGTCCGCCGACAGCCCAGACACCCCACGCCCCCTCGCAGAAATCGCCCACGGCCCAGGCGCCTTCGAGCAGTTCCTCGATCGCAACCAGAAAAACCTCATGATCCTTGGCATCCTCGGGGTCCTCGGCATCGCCGGCGTCGTCGTCTACCGCGGCATCGAGCAAAGCAAGGAAACCACCGCAGGAGCCGCATTCAACAAGGCAGACGACCTCGCTTCCCTCCAAGGCGTCGTCAAAAACCACAACGGAACCACCGCCGCCGGCAGCGCCATGCTCCTCCTTGCCACCCGCCAGTGGACCGAAGGCCAACAGGACACCGCCATCGAAACCCTCCGCTCCTTCCTCACCCAATACCCAACCCACGCCGGCCGCCACACCGCACGCGCCAGCCTCGGCGCAAAACTCATGGCTCAAGGCAAAAACGCCGAAGCCAACGAAATCCTCAGCCAACTCTCTGACGATCCCGAAGCCCGCTTCCTCGCACCCTATGGCCTCATCACCCGGGGCGACATCGCAAAAGCCGCCGGCGACACCAAACTTGCCGAATCCCTCTATCAACAAGCACGCGACGAATACCCCGAAAGCAGCTTCGCCGACACCGCAACCCGCCGCATCAGCCTCCTCAAGGCCAAACCTCCCGTCGAAATCGAGCCCCCACCCGCCCCAACCCCGGCTCCCGGCTCCGAAACCACACCCGGCTCCGAACTCGGCATCCCAAGCTCCGAAGACGACGTCCCGGCGGTCACCAACCCCTTCATCGTCGAACCAACCCCCACTGCACCTCCCGTCGAAGGCGAATCCCCAAACCCTCCTCCAGCAGAAGCCCCTCCAGCAGAAAATCCTGCGGAAAATCCGGCCCCGGAACAGCCGTAAAGCCCGAATCGAATTGACATTTTTCACCCCAAACCAATCCTCATCCCGTGTTCAAGAAAGTCATCGGCCAAGACCTCGGAGCCACCAATCGTGAAGCTCCCTCCGCTCCGGAAACCCGCCATCCGGAAACCCCAGCGCCCTCCGCCAGCGCTCCATCCTACGCCAGCGCCGCCCCGGCTCCCGCCCGTCCCGCTGCCGCCACCCGCAACGTCCTCTCCACCGACGTCGAAATCAAAGGCAACGTCAAATTCACCAACGACCTCGTCGTCGACGGCAAAATCGAAGGCGAAATCAACTCCGATGGCAACCTCACCGTCGGCGAAAACGCACGCCTCCGCGCCGAAATCAAAACCGGAACCGTCGTCGTCTACGGCAAAGTCCACGGCAACCTCACCGCCACCGACCGCGTCGAACTCAAATCCAGCGCCGAAGTCGTCGGCGATATCAAAGCCAAAACCCTCTCCATCGAGGCAGGTGCCATCTTCGTCGGCAAATCCACCGTCGGCACCCCCACCTCCGCCCCCGCGCAGGCCCAAGCCAGCGCCAAGCCCGCCACTGAAACGCCGAAACAAGGCACTCTCGCCGGCACCGCTTCCTGAAACCGGCACTCCCGCCTCCCCATCCTCCCATGGCCGATGAGCCCAAGAGCCATCGCATCGAGCTGACTTGCCCGGAATGCGGGCACCTCCAGTCCGAACCGGCACTCGTCGTTTCAACCCAGTGCCGCGCCTGCCTCGCTGGATTCCAAGTCCACGACGGAAAAGCCGTGTCACGCTCCCGCCCCACCACCCGCCTCGCAAAAATCCGAACCGAGAGCGACCCCGAACCAACCCAGCTAGCTCCAGCACCCACCAAACCCACCTTCCGCCTCAGCAAACCGGAACAACCAACCGTCCACCCACTCCTCCGCTTCTTCATCCGCCCCAAACCCGCCCGCGAAATCCCCTGCTTCGAATGCGGACACATCTTCAAAGTCCTCGGCGAAGCACAATCCAGCCAATGCACCCGCTGCGGACGCTACGTCAGCATGCAGGACTACCAGATCGACGAAGTCTGGAACCGCCGCATCCAAACCCGCGGCAACGTCACCATCGGAAAATCCGGCTCCGTCGCCGGCGTCACCATCCAGTGCCACCACCTCCTCGTCCTCGGCGACCTCTCCGGCTCCGTCGATTGCTCCGGTGACCTCACCATCCGCAGCCACGGCAAAATCCTCGGCGTCGTCCACTGCCGCCAACTCCGCGTCGAACGCGGCGCACGCGTCGAATTCCTCAACCCAGTCCACGCCTCCTCCGCCTTCATCGATGGCCACGTCAAAGGCCAGATCCTCTGCACCGGCGCCATCACCCTCGAAAAACGATCCCAACTCCAAGGCCTTGCACGCGCCTCCTCACTCATCGTCAAACCCGGCGCCAAACACGTCGGAACCATCGAAATGGTACAACCCTGACCCACCTCCCACCATGCCCGCCGCACTCGACCTCAAGGAAGAAATCCTCGCCCTCAAAAAAGCGAGAAACGCCGTCATCCTCGCCCACAACTACCAAACCGGTGACATCCAGGACGTCGCCGATTACGTCGGAGACTCCCTCGGCCTCGCCTACCACGCCAAAGCCACCGATGCCGATGTCATCGTTTTCTGCGGCGTCCACTTCATGGCCGAAACCGCCAAAATCGTAAACCCTAACAAAATCGTCGTCCTCCCGGATGCCGACGCCGGATGCTCCCTCGAACAATCCTGCCCCGCCCCCCAACTCGAAGCCTTCCTCAAGGCCAACGCAGAAAAAAACTACTACGTCATCGCCTACATCAACTGCTCCGGCGCCGTCAAAGCCCTCTGCGATGTCATCGTCACCTCCGGCAACGCCATCAAGATCGTCAACCAGGCCCCCGCCGATCGACCCATCCTCTTCGTCCCCGATGAAAACCTCGGCGCATGGGTCATCGAACAAACCGGCCGCAAAATGGACCTCTGGAAAGGCAACTGCTACGTCCACGTCGAGTTCACCCGCGACTCCATCAACCGCATCAAGGCCGAATACCCCGACGCCCTCGTCGTCGCCCACCCCGAATGCACCCAGGCTGTTAGGCTGTTGGCTGATGAAGTCTGCTCGACCGAAAAAATGGTCGCCTACTGCAAAAACGCCCCCGTCAAAAACATCATCGTCGTCACCGAAAGCGGCATGCTCCACCGCCTCCGCAAGGAAGCCCCTGACAAAAACCTCATCCCCGGCCCCACCGACCGCTGCGCCTGCGCCGACTGCCGATACATGAAAATGAACACCCTCCAGAAACTCCGCGATTGCCTCGACACCCTCCAACCCCGCGTCGAAATGGAAGAATCCATCCGCCAACGCGCCGAAGCACCCCTCCTCCGCATGCTCGAACAATCCAAATAACCCCCTCAATTCTTCCGACCTTCGACCTTCGACTTTCGACTTTCGACTTTCGACTTTCCAACCTTCGACTCCCCAGTCCCATGACCGGCCGCGAAATCCGCGAACACCTCGATCAGGCCGGCGTGCTCCCCAGCAAACAGCTCGGCCAAAACTTCCTCATCGACCCTAACATGTCGCGCTGGATCGTCTCCCAGCTCGACCCACAACCCGACGACGCCATCGTCGAAGTCGGCCCCGGCACCGGATCCCTCAGCGAGCACCTCGCCGGAAAAGTCCGCAAACTCATCCTCATCGAATTCGACGCCCGCCTCGCCGCCGCCCTCGTCACCCGCTTCGCAGACGTCCCCGGCGTCGAAATCCATCACGCCGACGGCGCGAAATTCGACCGACGCTTCCTCTTCCGCCACCGCCCCCTCAAGTTCCTCGGCAACCTCCCCTACTCCAGCGGCGGTGCCATCCTCAAAAACCTGTTAAGCCGACCCCACCCCTTCTCCCGCGCCGTCATCATGCTCCAAAAGGAGGTCATCGACCGCCTCGCCGCACAACCCGGCTCCAAAGACTACGGCCTCCTCTCCCTCCGCATGCAGGCCGATTGGGAAGTTACCCCCCTCCGCAACGTCCCGCCCGAGGCCTTCCACCCACGCCCCCGCATCGACTCCACCGTCGCCATTCTCCACCCCCGCCGCAGCGGCCTCCCGCCCTTCGACTTCCGCCTCTTCGACGAACTCACCCGCCGCGGCTTCGCCCAACGCCGCAAACAACTCGGCAAACAACTCCCGGACTCACCCCCGTGGCCTGACATCGCCACCTCCCTCAACCTCCCCGCCACCACCCGCGCCGAGGAACTCAACCTCGCCCAATGGGTCGACCTCACTCGCGCCTACGATCCCCACCCCCTCCGCGACAATCCCCAAAAAGACGGCGAAATCTTCGACGTCGTCGATGAAAACGACCACGTCACCGGCACCGCCACCCGCGCGGAAGTCCACGCCAAAAAACTCCTCCACCGCGCCATCCACGTCCTCGTCACCAACAAACGCGGCGATGTCCTCCTCCAACAGCGCTCCCTCCTCAAGGACGCCCACCCCGGCGTCTGGGACTCCAGCGTCTCCGGCCACCTCGATAGCGGCGAGGACTACCACCCCGCCGCCATCCGCGAACTCGGCGAGGAAATGGGCATCACCGGCGTCGAAATCCAGGAAATCGCCCGCATCCTCCCCAGCGAAGCCACCGGCTGGGAACACCTCCGCCTCTACCACGCCCACCACCACGGCCCCGTCCGTTTCCCTTGCGCGGAAATCGAAGCCGCGCTTTGGTTCCCCATCGCCGAAGTCGATACCTGGACCGCCGCCCGCCCCACCGACTTCGCCTCCGGCTTCCTCGAATGCTGGAAAGCCGCCCGCACACACCTCGCCGCCTCATCCTAACAGAAAACCCGCGCCGCCATGAAGCTCCTCCTGCTCGCCACCGCCGCCGTTCTTCTCGCCTCCTGCCAGCGGAAACCCGCCACCCTCTCCTACACCCTCATCTCCACCCGCGATCACGACGCCACCGCCTACACCCAGGGCCTCGAATTCCTCGGCCCCCGCCTCTTCGAATCCAGCGGCGGATACGGCCTCTCCAACATTCGCGAGATCGACCCCTCTAACGGAAAACCCCTCCGCAAACGCCCCATGGCCAAAAACCAGTTCGCCGAAGGCATCACCATCCTTAACAACGAACTCTTCATCCTCAGTTGGAAGGAGAACACCGCCACCGTCCTCGAACCCGAAACCTTCAAATTCCTCCGCACCCACCGCTACGAGGGCGAAGGCTGGGGCCTCACCAACAACGGCTCCCAACTCATCCTCAGCGATGGCACCAGCACCATCAAGTTCATCAATCCCAAGGACTTCTCCGTCCTCCGCACCATCACCGTCACCAACGGCAACAACGAGGTCGATCAAATCAACGAACTCGAAATGATCGACGGCCAGATCTTCGCCAATCTCTATCAGCGCAACGACATCATCCGCATCTCACCCGATGACGGCCGCGTCACCGGCATCCTCGACCTCTCCGCCCTCCGCTCCAAACTCCCGCGAAACGGCATCGATGTCCTCAACGGCATCGCCCGCGATCCCGCCACCGGAAACCTCATCGTCACCGGAAAACTCTGGCCCAAAATGTTCGAAATCCGGCTCGACCCGTGAACCCACAACCCCTCCCCGCCGGCCCCTGCGTCATGCACCAGCGCTGGAGCGCGCTCCTCTTCCTCCACTGGCCCGTCGACCCCGCACTCATCGCCCCACGCCTCCCCACCGGCCTCACCGTCGACACCTTCGCCGGCCAAGCCTACCTCGGCATCGTCCCCTTCCACATGCAACGCGTCCGCCCCGTCGGACTCCCTCCCGTCCCCTGGCTCTCCTGGTTTCACGAACTCAACCTCCGCACCTACGTCCTCGACTCTAACGGAAAACCCGGCGTCTGGTTCTTCTCACTCGATTGCAACCAACCCATCGCCGTCGAACTCGCCCGCCGCGCCTTCCACCTCCCATACCAGCACGCCCGCATGCGCAGCTCACTGAAAAACGGCCGACTCCTCTATCAATCCACCCGCCGGGGCGAATCCATCACCGCAACCTTCGAATACGCCCTTCCCAACCAAACCCGAACCGCCACCGAAGGCTCTCTCGAAGCATTCCTCGTCGAACGCTACCGACTCTTCTCCACCGACCGCTCCGGCAACCTCCACTCCGGCCTCGTCCACCACGCACCCTATCAAATCGCCCCCGCCGATTGCTCCCAGTGGTCCACCGAAGCCCTCCGCCTCAACAACTTCCCCCAACCCACCAGTCCCCCCACCTCCACCCTCGTCGCCGCCCCCGTCGACGTCCGCATCTACCAGCTCCGCAAGCACTTCCCGATCTAACATTTCACACCCACGGCTCGCTCATCACTTCTTGATCTCCCTCAGCCGCGGCGAAAGAATCTTCCGGTTCATCAAAACAATGCGGTGCACCTCCGAGCCGTTCGCCTTGGTCGAGACCAGGTAATACTCCACCTTTCGCTCCTCCTTCTCCGGCCCAGTCAGAAGCCGCACCTCCATCACGGCAAAACTCTGCAGTTCGTGATCAGGGTCAATGTCCCGCTGCGCCAACTTGATCGCCTCGACCATCGAAACTTGCAACTTTCCACCATGATACGAACTTTCCGCCAACAGCACGGCGAGTTCATCCCGCTTGATGACAAATTCCCGCTGAAACTCGATCAACTTCCCTTCCCCTTGCACACCCGTGGGACTCGCTGGAACCAGCGCGGGCGTCGACACCGATGGCCCCTGATGAAGCAGAACCTCCTCACCAACCAATGAGGAAACTGCCCCAACCCAACCGGCCAAAACGAGAATCGCCTTAATTGCTTGAATTCCAACACGCCCAAGGGCATCGTGGCAATCCCGCAGTCAGAGTTGGCGGACCATTCGGCTACAGCAAGCTACACCCCATCACTGAATCGAAGGCACAGACACCGCAGTATCGGTCTCCTCGCTGTAATCAATGTCTTCAAGCCCGAAGCCGAACAATCGGAGAAAGCTCGTTTGATACCCTTTGAAATCAGCAAGGTCCTTCAGATTCTCCGTATTCACTTCCTGCCAACGCTCGCCGACGAGTTTCTGGATCGCAGGAGCCATTTCCCAATCGTCAACCCGGATGCGGCCCGCTTCGTCGGGTTGTGGATCGCCACCGAAAAGCCGGTCGCGGAACAGCCGGTCCATTTGCTCGATGGTGTCCTCGTGGGTGCCATCGTCCTTCATCACCTTGTAAAGCAGCGAGATGTAAAGCGGAACCACCGGAATCGCCGAACTGGCTTGCGTCACCAGTGCCTTATTCACCGAAACCCAAGCCTTGCCGCTCAGCGCAGCAAGCTTCTTGTCGAGAGCAGCCTGGGTGCGCTCAAGATCTTCCTTCGCGCGACCAATCGTGCCGTTCTTGTAAATCGGCCACGTGACTTCCGGCCCAATGTAGGAGTAGGAAACCGTCTGCACACCGGGAGCAAGGGCATCGGCTGCAATCAGCGCGTCGATCCACATCTCCCAATCCTCACCACCCATCACGGCGATCGTTTGCTCAACATCATCCCCCTGCGCGGGCTCGATGGAGATATCACTGACTTCGCCGGTGGTGGTGTTGAGATTCTTGGCCGTGTAGGTCTGCCCGATCGGCTTCAACACGGATTTGTAAACCTCGCCCGTAGTGGGATGCGTGCGGCGCGGTGAGGCCAAACTGTAGATGACACAATCCACCTGCCCGAGGTCCGCCTTGAGGGTCGCGATGACCTGTTGCTTGATCGCATCCGAGTAGGCATCGCCGTTGAAGGATTTCGCATAGAGCCCCGCGGCGTGCGCCTGCTTTTCAAAAGCCGCGGAGTTATACCAACCGGCAGTGCCACAACGATCCGGCTCGCCGGGTTTCTCAAAAAAGACGCCGATGGTCGCAGCCTCGGAACCAAAAGCCGCGGCAATCCGCGAGGAAAGTCCGTATCCGGTCGAGGATCCAATGACGAGCACACGCTTCGGACCAGCAGGATTGATTCCGCCACGTTTGACGACGGCGATCTGCTCGGCAACGTGCTGGGCGCATCCATCCGGGTGCGCGGTGGTGCAGATGAATCCTCGGATTTTTGGGGCAACGATCATACGACGGGAGCTTCCACGCGACAGGCGGAACTGACAATGCCTTTTTAACCCCGTTCACCCCGCAAGACGCCAAAAATCAATGGCGTGCACGCTGCACCAGGTAGCGGAAGGTGGCGATGACCAACCCAAGACCGGCGACCCCAATGATCAGAATCTCCAACAAAACGACCGCCAAATACCCCCGGTCAATCACGGCATCAGGATCATCAACACCTCCTGCAGCGAGATGGTCCTCGAAAGTTCGTGAAAGGTAAAACCCGTGCAAAAAGAGAGCCACAAGTCCCATAAGCAGGAAAACCCCGCTGGAAACGATCATGCGAAGCTCGCGCTTCCCGCCATCCGCCCGACCCGCCTGATGGCTACCCGATTTCACATGCCAAGAAGCATGCGGTGCGGCGACTCGAGCGACTCCTTGATTCGGATGAGGAACGTGACCGCTTCCTTGCCATCAACGAGGCGGTGGTCGTAGCTCAACGCAAGATACATCATCGGGCGAATGACAACCTGGCCATTGAGCGCGACCGGGCGCTGCTGGATGGTGTGCATGCCGAGGATGCCGCTCTGCGGAGGATTCAGAATCGGCGTGCTGAGCAGCGATCCATAGGTGCCTCCGTTGGAAATCGTGAACACGCCACCGGTGAGATCCTCAATGGTGATTTTCCCATCCTTGGCCTTCTTGGCATAATCGAGGATGTCGGCCTCGATCTGCGCGAAGGATTTCTGGTCGGCATCGCGCAGCACCGGCACCACAAGGCCCTTCTCGGTTCCGATGGCAACGCCAATGTCATAGAAATGGTTCTCAATGACGTCGGTCCCCTCGATGCGCCCGTTGATCGATGGCACATCCTTCAGCGCCTGAACGACGGCTTTGATGAAAAACGACATGAAGCCCAGTTTGACCCCATGCTTTTTCATGAAGTCTTCCTGAACCTGCTTGCGAAGATCCATGACGGCCGTCATGTCCACTTCGTTGAACGTGGTGAGAATGGCGGCGGTCTGCTGGGCGTTGACCAGGTGAGTCGCGATCTTGCGGCGCAACATCGACATCTTCTTCCGCGTGGTCCGGCCATCGGAAACGGCAGCGGACGCACCGCGCTCGGCAGGCGCGTTGAGAACCGCTAGATCCGGCTTGAGGCGTGGGGCCTCCACGGCCGCAGCGGTCGGCGCGGGAGCCGGAGCCTCGGCAGCAACCGTCGCAATCGCTTGCGCTGGCGTGGACTTCACAACGGCAACCGTCGCCGGCTTGGGCGTCGGCAGCGTTTCTGCCTGTGCCTGCGCGGGCGCTGAGGGATCGATGGTCGCAATCACAACTCCAATCGCGACTTCTTCACCTTCAGGAACGAGAATCTTGAGCCGGCCTGATGCATCGGCTTCGAGTTCCGTGGAAACTTTGTCAGTTTCAAGCGTCACCAAAACCTCACCCTTCGCAACAAGATCACCGTCCTTCTTGCGCCACGCGGCGACGTTGGCGGAGGTGATCGATTCTCCCGAAGCGGGAACTTTCATTTCCACAATCCCACCACCGGAAACCGCCGCGGATGAAGCGGATGATACGACAGGCGCACTCGCTGCAACAGCAGCAGGAGCGGGAGCCGGTGCGGCAGGGGCCGGAACCACAGCGGAAGAGGACGCTTCAAGCCGTGCGATCACAGTACCGATCGCAACCTCCTCACCCTCTCCAACAAGGATCGTGAGCGTGCCATCGGCATCGGCCTCAAGTTCGGTGGAAACCTTGTCGGTTTCGAGAGTGACAAGAACCTCGCCTTTGCGTACGGCGCCGCCGTTCTGCTTGTGCCAGCGCGCAACGTTGGCAGAGGTGATGGATTCGCCTGAGGCGGGGACTTTGACGTCAGTGGCCATGGAATGAAGGATGTTGGAAGATTCGAGAGTGGGAGATGTTAGATGGAAAAGGCTTCGGCAAGCAGCGCCTTCTGCTCGCGGTAATGCATGGCCTTGGACCCGGCCGCAGGGCTCGACGCGGTGCCTCGCCCGGCATAACGGACCTTGCTGCCGACGATTTTCTCAAGCCGCGGCGCGACATAGGACCAAGCACCCATGTTGAGCGGCTCCTCCTGACACCAGACGAAGGTGCTGGCGTTCGGATACTGGCTGATGAGCGCCTCAACCATTTCGTGATGAAACGGATAGAGCTGCTCGATGCGCAGGATGGCCGTGTTCTGGTTTCCGATTTCCTCACGCTTGGCAGCCAGATCGTAAAAGACCTTGCCGGTGCAGAACACCACCCGGCTGACATCAGCGGTGTTGGCGAAGTTGCGCGTATCCGGCAAAACTTCCTGAAAACACGTACCCTCAAGGAAATCGCTTTCCTGCGAGACCGCCTCGGCCCGTGTCAGTAGGCTCTTCGGCGTCATCAAAATGAGAGGCTTGCGGAAATCACGACGCTTCTGGCGGCGCAACGCATGGAAATACTGCGCGGGAGTCGTGAAATTTCCGACAATCATGTTGTTCGCCGCACACAACTGCAGGAACCGCTCAAGTCGCGCACTGGAATGCTCGGGACCCATCCCTTCGTAGCCGTGCGGCAACAGCATCACCAGATCGCTCGGCGTCTGCCATTTCGACTCCGCCGAGGAAATGAACTGGTCGATGATCACCTGCGCACCGTTGGAGAAATCACCGAACTGTGCCTCCCAAAGCGTAAGCATGCTCGGATATCCCAACGAATACCCATAATCGAAACCGAGCACCGCGAACTCCGAAAGGAAGGAGTTGTAAACGCAGAACTTGGCCTGATCGGCGGACAGATGCTCCAATGGAATGTGGCGGTCGCGCGTCTCGTAATCGTAGAAAACCGCATGCCGCTGGGAAAAGGTGCCGCGGCGGCAGTCCTGACCCGATAGACGGACCGGATTCCCCTCAATCAACAGCGAACCGAATGCCAGCGACTCGGCGAAGGCCCAGTCAATCGGACCACCATCCGCAAGCGCCTCAACCCGACGCGGCACGAAGCGCTTCGCAAGCGTCGGATGCAAATTGAATCCATCCGGAACGGTGGTGAGAACTTTGCCGATATGCTGGAGTTTCTCCCGCTCGATGCCGGTCGGAACCGGTGCATGGGAATAATCCTGCTGCTCGATCGCGGTCGATCCGCTGAAAACACTGCGCTCGCCCGATTCCGTTAGGGCCACCATTTTCTGATAGCCCGCTTCGAGCTTGTCCCAAATCGCCTGCTCAAGAGCATCGGCATCCTCCTCGGCAATCACGCCCTGCTCCACAAGTTGGCGCTTGTAAAGACGACCGAATGTCTCCCGGTCGGCGATTTTCTTCGAAACAATCGGCTGGGTGAACGCCGCCTGGTCCGCCTCGTTGTGGCCCTGACGACGGTAGCAATACATGTCGATCACGATGTCGCGCCCGAATTTCTGACGGAATTCCAAAGCAAACTTCGCCGCCCAATAAAGCTCCATCGGCTCCTCGCCATTCACGTGGAGAATCGGTGCCTCGATCATTTTCGCAACATCCGTCGCGTAAGCCGATGAACGCGCATCCGCAGGGACGGTCGTAAATCCGATCTGGTTGTTGATGATCAGATGAATCGTGCCACCCGTCCGATAGCCGGGAAGCTGGGAAAGGTTCAGCACTTCCGCAACGGATCCCTGACCCGCGAACGCGGCATCACCGTGGATCAGAATCGGCAATACGCGCTTGCGGTCGGTGGCGGAACCGTCATCACCCAACAAACGCTGCCGCGCACGGGCCTTGCCCTCAACCACCGGATTGACAGCCTCAAGATGGCTCGGATTCGCAGCAAGGCTGACACGGACTGTCCCGTCCGGCAACTCGCGGTTGCTCTCATAACCAAGGTGGTATTTCACATCGCCATCCCCAGCCACAAGGTCCGGTTCATAGTTCGGAGTGAACTCGTAAAGAATCGTTGTCAGCGTCTTCCTGACAAAATTAGCAAGGATGTTCAAGCGACCCCGGTGCGCCATCCCCATTTCGATCTCCAACACGCCCTGCGACGGACAGTTCTCAAGGATCCCGTTCAGAACAACCATCGCGCCTTCACCCCCCTCAAGGGAGAAACGCTTCTCACCAAGGAACTTCTTCCCGAGGAAATTCTCAAACGCCTCAGCCTCCAAAACCCAACGCAGCGAGTTGATCTTCCGCTCGGCAGGATCGGCCGGACGAAGCGCATGGGCCTCAATGCGCTCGCGGACCCAATGACGCACCGTCGTGTTGTGAATGTGCATGAACTCGAAGCCGATCAGACCCGAGTAAGTCGCTTCAAGCGCAGCGATCATCTCGCGCAGCTTCATCTTGTCCCCATGACGAAAAAACGGATTCGACGTCTCACGCTCCAGATCCGCCGCCGTGATGCCCAACTGCTCCAAGCTCAGTCGCGGATTCCGCTCCGGAGTCTCTTCCAGCGGATTGATGTGCGCCTGCGTGTGCCCAAGCGTGCGGTAGTTGTAAATCAGGCTCACAACCTTCCCATACAATGCCAAGTCAGCCTCGCTGGCAGCAGGTGCCGCCGCAGCAGCCTCCTCCCGGCGCTTCGCCTGCGCGGCTCCAAGTTCAAACCCTTCGAAAAACGCCGACCAAGTGGGCTCTACGGACTGTGGGTCCAGACACCATTGGTTGTACTTTTCGTCCAATAAATCCGCGTTGAGCCGGGCCGAGACCGATGAGTTCATGAGGTGAAATAGAAATTCAGCGGGCTGACCGCGAATTTCCCGCTTGGCCCGCCGCGCACAGGGCTTAGTTAAGGGGCGGCATCCGGCTCGTCAACCGAACATCCGTTAAATGTGGAGGCCAAACATTCTCAATTCCCACCCATGATCCAAGTCAATCAGCTTACGAAACGATTCGCTCGCCACGAAGCCGTGCGCGGCATCACGTTTTCCGTCGAACGCGGCGAAGTCGTCGGATTCCTCGGACCCAACGGAGCTGGCAAAACCACCACCCTCCGGATGATCACCGGATACCTCCCACCCACCTCCGGCGCCGCAACCGTCGCAGGCTTCGATATCTTCCGCCAATCTATCGACGCCCGCCGCAAAATCGGCTACATGCCCGAAAACGTCCCCCTCTACGAAGAAATGCGCGTCAAGGAATACCTCCGCTTCCGCGCCCAACTCAAAGGCCTCGCCGGTGGCGATGCCCGCCGAAGGGTCGGCGAAGTCCTCGACACCTGCGGCCTCGAAGGCGTCCGCCGCAAAATGATCAAAACCCTCTCAAAAGGCTACCGACAACGCGTCGGACTCGCCGATGCTCTCGTCCACGACCCGGAACTCCTCATCCTCGACGAACCCACCAACGGCCTCGACCCCATCCAAATCCGCCAAATCCGCGAACTCATCCGCCACCTCGCCCAAAAACACACCGTCATGGTCTCCACCCACATCCTCCCGGAAGTGGAAATGACCTGCAACCGCGTCATCATCATCGACGGCGGCAAAATCAAAGCCGCTGACACCCCCGCAAACCTCATCAGCGGCATGCGCGCCGCAGGCCGCGTCCAACTCGAACTCAAAGCCGACCCCGAAGTCGCGTCAGGCGCACTCTCCAGACTCGATGGCGTGAAAAAAGTCACCCCGGAACCACTCGAAGACGGATGGCAACGCTGCATCGTCTGGATCGACTCCGGCACCGACGCCCGCGAACGCATCCACAACCTATGCGCCCAATACGGCTGGCCCGTCCGATCACTCTTCCGACACGAAGCCACTCTCGAAGACGTCTTCGTCGAACTAACTCGCCGCGACTGACTCCTCGCTTACCCGATCCAGAAAACGTCCAAAACGAACCAAAGGATCATCAGAAATCCCACAAGGATCTTCACCCCCATCCCGGCCAACGTCCCCACCACCGAGCCCACACCCGAAATCATCGCCGGTCGCGTCTCTTTCTTCTCAAACGCAATCTCCCCGATAAACGCCCCCAACAACGGCCCCAGCACCAGCCCGAACGGGAAGAAAAACAAACCCACGATACTGCCAACAAAAGCACCCACCGCACCCCAGCGACTCCCCCCGAACCACTTCGCACCAGCCGCTCCGCTGAAAAACTCGAACGCCTGGGACGCAGCCATCAGCACCACGAGGATCAAAAACGACCACCACCTCAATCCCGACTCCTCCGCTCCCAGCATCATCCGATGCGCCACCCCAGCGATCAGCAAAATCAAATGCCCCGGCAAAATCGGCAAAACACAGCCGATCAACCCCGCCACCAGCAGGCAAACCGTCACCACCCATGCCAGCCCGGTGCCAACCGACCCAGCCCATTGATCAATAAACTCAGACACGCCCATCGTGTTACCCTATCATCCTGATCCATGCAACCAGAGGGATTGACCCAGCCCTCTTCCACGGCGATTGTCTCCCTACCTTGGAGCCAACCACTACCGATACCCAACCCAAACAACCGCGCAAATCGCGGCGGCGCTTGCGGCGTGTCGGATGCTTCCTCGCCATCCTCTTCCTCGGTGCCCTTTGGCTCAACGGCCCCGGCCTCCGCTGGCTCGCCCCCAAAATCGCCAAACCCTTCCTCGCCAAAGCCGGCCTCTCCGGCTCCTTCAGCCTCGAAGGATCCCTCACCGGCGGCCTCTCCATCCACGACCTCTCACTCTCAGGAAACGCGGAAATCCAACACCTCTCCATCCACCGCGCCACCCCTGACTACCGCCTCAGCGAACTCATAAACGGAAAACTCCGCGGCCTCGATGCCCATGGCATCCATCTAACCATCCGCCTGTTGGAAAAACCCGACGAGGAATCCAAACCTCCCGACCTCTCGAAGATCTTCGAAACCGTCCGCTCCATCCGCCAACACGCCATCCCTCTCGACCTCCGAGTCGCAGACCTCCAGCTCACCATCCTCCGCGACGAATCCACCGTCTTCTCCCTCGGAAAATCCACCCTCACCCACCAGCCCGATAATCCGGCCATCACCCTCGACATCGGCCCCATCTCAGCCATCGAAACCCTCGAACTCGAACCCCAGAAAACCCTCATCACCTGGCAGGAAAACCAACTCTCCCTAAACCGAATCGAACCCTGGCCCAAAGTCACCCTCCAGAACCTCGACCTCGATCTATCAGAAACCTCACCCGGCCAAATCTCCGCCGAACTCGGCCTGCTCGACGCCATCTTCGATCTCGAAACCACCTCAAACCTCCAGTCCGCCACCCTCCGCCTCCGCGAAGGCCTCCTCGACCTCCCCGAAGTCGCAAAAACCTTCGGCTTCGAAATCCCGGCCAAAGCTCAACTCACCTCATTCTCCCTCGAAATCGACGACATCCTCCCCTCCCCACTCCTCGCCACCGGCGAAATCCAAACAGTCCTCGAATCCGTCACCTGCCAGGACTGGTCCGTCGACGAACTCATCATCGGCACAAACCTCGGAACCGACACCGGAAAAATCGCACTCCGCACCGTCCTCCACGATGCCCCGATCACCCTCGACTCCACCATCAACCTCATCCGCACCGAACTCACCATCACCCCCATCGATGCCACCGGCACCTTCCGCAGCGAAAACCTCCCCGCCCTCATCCGCGGCCTCGCCTCCCGCTTCCCAACCCTCGACCCCAACGCCACCCTCCCCGCCTCATCCCTCCTCAGCGAATTCTCCGTCGCCTTCGAGGACTCGAAACCAAGCATCGCCACCGCATCCCTCTCCATCACCCCCGAGGAACGCACCGCCGCCAGCTCCATCGAAATCTCCGCCGATTGGATACCAAATACCCCAATCACCGCCGCACTCAACGTCGACGGCCTCATTCTAACAGGCTCATACGACCCCGATCCCCAAACCTACTCCGCAGACCTCAAAACCATCGGCTTCCGCAGCCCGCGCATCGCCCCATGGCTCGCCGCCGCCCGCATCATCCCTCCCGGCGACCTCACCCTGACCGCCAGCGCCAAGGCCTCCGGAAATCTGAAATCCGCCACCCACACCGGCACCACCAACATCGAATCCGCCGAATGGATCAAGCCCGATCAACTTCCCCTCCGCGCCACCGGCAGCCTCTCCCACGACTGGCCCGGCCGCGTCCAGGCCTCCAACCTCCTCATCCAGCGCGCCGATCAATCCATCCGCCTCCAGGCTCTCCTCGCTGACAACCGCCTCGAACTAACAGAACTCCTCTGGCTCAACGGCGAAACCGAAATGGCCACCGCCGATGCCACCATCCCCGTCCCCGAGGACTTCTCCAAATGGCCCGAAATGATCTCCAAAGACACCCGCCCCTTCACCCTATCCATCGAAACCCGCGAACTCTCCTTCGCAACCCTCGACCCCTGGCTCCCTCCCTCCGCAAAACTCGATCCCTCCGCCAAAGGAAAACTCTCCATCCAAGCCAGCGGCTCATTCGCAGACCCCAAAATTCAAGCCACCCTCGAAACCCGAAACCTCCGCTCACCCAGCGCCCCACAACTCCCACCCGCCGATCTCAAACTCCAGCTCAAATCCAACGCCGGAACCCTCACCCTCAACGGCGAAGCCACCGCCCCGGACTTCGCCCCCGCCATCTTCCTCGCCACCATCCCATTCCGCCCCTCCGCATGGGCGGAAAACCCCGACGCTTTCCTCAAGCAACCCCTATCAGTAAAACTCGACCTCCCGCGCCTCGACCTCTCACGCTTCACCGCCCTCGTCCCCACACTCCGCGAACTCAAAGGCACCCTCATCTCCAACGCCACCGTCACCGGCACCCCCGCCAAACCGGAAATCCTCGGAAAAATCTCCCTCGAAGGCGGCGCGATCACCTTCAACAACTCATCCGTCCCCGCCATCAAGGAAATCACCGCGAACATCGAAGCCACACTCGCCTCAATCAAACTCAAACAACTCTCCGCCACCTCCTCCGGCGGAACCTTAAACGCATCCGGCACTCTAACACTCGATCGCGGGAAACCCGCAAACATCGACCTCCAGCTCACCGGCGACCACCTCCCCGCCATCCGCAACGAATCCCTCATCGTCCGCACCAATGCCAACCTCCGCCTAACAGGGACCTGGCAGCAAGCCACCCTCAACGGAACCGTCGGCCTCGTCGACAGCATCTTCTATCGCGATATCGAACTCCTACCCATCGGCGCTCCGTTCAATGCCCCTTCCGCCGCATCACTCCCCCGCATCGATGTCACGCCCACCACAACCGCCCTTCCCGCACCTTTCGGCTCCTGGAAAATCAACGTCACCGCCACCACCGAAGAACCGTTCCTCATTCGCGGCAACCTCGCCGCCGGACAAGTCAACGCTGCCCTCCGCATCGGCGGCACCTTCGACAAACCCCTCCCGGATGGCACCGTCCGCGTCGAAGACTTCCGCGCCGCACTCCCATTCAGCACCCTGACCGCACGCTCAGGCACCCTCGTCTTCACCCCCGCAAACGGCTGGGACCCCGTCATCGAAGCCCGCGCAAAAGCCGAACCCCGCCCCTACCGCGTCGATGCCTACGTCTACGGCCGCCTCTCAAGTCCTCAACTCGTTCTCACCTCCAACCCGCCCATGCCGGAGAACGAAATCATGACCCTCCTCGCCACCGGCACCACCACCACCCAACTCGAAAATCCGCAAGCCGCCTCATCCCGCGCCCTCCAACTGTTAGCCGAGGAAGTCCGCCGCGGCCGCGTCAGATTCAGCCGCCAGCTCAGACCTCTGTTAGGGCTGTTGGACAACGTCGACTTCAGCCTCGCGGAAACCGATCCATATGACGGCGATTCCTATTCCACCGCCACCCTCTCCATCACCGACCGCTGGTTTCTCTCCGCCGGTATGGGAACCGCCGGAGACACCCGCGTCCTCGCCATCTGGCGCATCTCCTTCCGCTGATGATCTTCTTCCGAATGCTCCTCTGCCTCCTCCTCACCGCCCTCCCCGCGGCGGCGGAAACTCGGATCCGCATCCTAGGACTCAAAGGTCAATCCGAAACCCATGCCCTCAGCCTGTTAGGAAAACGCCTCGAACACGTCAGAACCGACAAACCCTCCGCCTCCCGCGCCGATGATGCCGCGTTCCTCCTCACCCAACTCCTCCGCAAGGACGGATACTCGTCCGCCGAAGTGGATTGGAAACTGCCCGGCGGTGACAACATCGACCTCATCGTCCGCGAAGGCCCGCGCGTTTCGTTAGGCACCGTCACCATCACCGGCGCCAATTCATCGGACACCAAACGCTTCGCCCGCCTCTTCGCCACCCCGGCCGAGAAAGATCGCCCCTTCGGCCTTGGCCTCCCACCCTTCCGCGAAGACGATGTCCCGAAAGGCCTCGCCTTCCTCGTCCAAGACATGCACGCTCAAGGATACTGGCAGGCCACTGCGGTGGAAAGCAACCGACGCCAACATCCCAAAACCGGACACGTCGATATCGACATCACCGTCAACCCAGGCCCCCTCTTCACCATCGCCCGTTCCACCGTCTCCAGCACCGACGGCCGTGGCGTAAAACGCGTCGCAACCACCGCAGACCCCTACATCGGCCGCACCGCCAACACCGCCCAACTCAACTCGCTCCGACTCGAAGTCGAACAGGCATTCTTCAGCCGTGGCTACCCGGATGCCAAAATCCAGATGAGCCGCACCCTCCAAGGCGATCAATTCAACCCGCACTTCTCCATCGACCTCGGAACCCGCGTCCGCCTCCGCTCCATCGAAATCGAAGGCCTCCAACGCACCAACAAGGACCGCGTCATGCGCCTCTTCAAAAACACCCAGGGCGAATGGTACGACGAAGCCGCGATGAACAAACGCACCAGCCAGCTTCTCGCCACTGGTGCCTTCTCATCTGTTAGGATAGAAACCGAGGAGGTCGCCCCAAAACGCATCGATGCCACACTCCGCCTCAAGGAATCCCGCGCCCGCGAACTCTCCGTCGCCGCCGGCACCGGTTCCTATGAAGGCTTCATCTCCCGCTTCACCTACACCGACCGCAATCTCTACGGACAGCTGTTAGGCTTCTCCGCCGGACTCGAATTCACCTCCCGAGGCGTCCTCGGCGAAGCCCGGCTGACCGACCCATGGTTCACCGGCCGCGATCTCGCCTCCACCACCCGCCTCTTCTCCCTCATCAAGGAACACGAAGGTTACAGCATCTTCCGCACCGGACTCGAAACCTCACTCATCTGGCCCGGATACAAAAACTACAACCTCGAACTCCTCGCGGGCCTCGCCGTCATCAACACCACCGAAAAAGGCCTCACCCGCCAGGAACTCGGCGAGTCCGTCTACAACCACACCTACCTGCGCCTCACCCAAGGCTTCGACTACCGCGACAGCCCCGTCATCCCCAAACACGGCTGGCACATCAAATCCCCAATCGAAGTCGGAATGGCCATCGGCGACGACTCAACCTCCTACTTCAAAATGGGACTCCAAGGCGGATGGTACAAACAACTCGGTCAAAACCATCATCTATCAGCTGGCGGCCAGTTCGGCCTCATGATGCCCTCCGGCGATAGTCAGGACCTACCCATCGACCTGCGCTACTTCAACGGTGGAGCCCGCAGCGTCAGAAGCTTCGCCGAACGCGAACTCGGCCCCGAAGGCATCGACGGCGACCCAATCGGCGGCGAAGCCTACTGGGCCGCCAACCTCCAACTCATGCGCGACATCGCCGCCCCCCTCCAACTCATCGGTTTCCTCGATGCCGGTTCCCTCGCCAGAAACTACGACGATCTCGGCGCAGCCGACCTCGAAATGGCCATCGGCCTCGGCCTCCGGCTCGAACTCCCCATCGGCCCCATCCGCCTCGAATACGGCCACAGCCTCACCCGCGATTCCGGCGAACCCAGCGGCGCACTCCACTTCGCCATCGGCAGCACCTTCTAACAAATAAGATTCACCGGTTCCTCTTCCGCAGCGAAACCGCCCACACCAACACCAGCAACACCGCCCCGCAAATCACCACCGAGGCCCCCAGATTGCATCCCGCCCACGTCGCGATGACCATCCCCCCGATCGAGGAAATCACCGCATGCCCCGCCACCGCGCCCAAAATCGCAGGCACCCGCCGACACATCAGCAAACCGCTCGCCGCTGGCAAAACCAACAACGCCACCGACATCACCGCACCCACCGTCTGAAAGGCCGCCACCACCACTAACGCCGTCACTCCTAACAAAATCGACTCCGTCCGCCTCGGCGCCTGACCCGTCAGCGCCGCCAACGACGGATCAAACGATCCCACCAGCAACCGGTGATAGATCAACCCCACCATCGCCCACCCCAACACCGCCGCCCCACCCGTCACCAGCACGATCTGCGGCACATCCAGCCCGAACACCCCCACCCGCGCCCCATGGATCGCTGTCTCCAGATTGCCGAACAACACGCAATCCGGATCCAGATCCACCTTCCCCGCATACAACCGCAACAGCACCACGCCGATCGCGAACATCGCCGTGAAAACAATCCCCGTCGCCGCATCCTCTCGCACGCTCCCGCTCCGGTGCAACCAACCGATCACCATCACCGTCAACCACCCCGAAAGCGCCGCCCCGCCCAAAATCCACGGCGAATCCAAAGTCCCTGAAATCAGAAACCCGATCACAATCCCCGGCAACACGCTGTGACTGATCGCATCTCCCGCTAGAGACATCCGCCTCACCACCAGGAAAGTCCCCGGCACCCCGCACGCCATCACGGTAAAGGCCGATGCCAACATCAGCCACAAACTCGTCGGCGACTGCAACAGATCCTGCCAAATCTCCCAATTCACTCCGCCCCCCCCGTCCCCTCCTCCGGCGGAATCGGACTGCCATGCGGATCCTTCTCAGGAAATCCAAGCTTCTCCGCCAAATCCCGCTTCTGCTCGTCATCGATCCAGTGCTCGGCACGCTCCGCCTCGTCATGCACATGATCCGGCTTGAACGCCGCTCTCTCTGTTAGATAAGTCTCCCACAACCGGTGCGCCCTCACCAACCCCCTCGCATGGCGCTTCCCCGCTTCAGTCAACCCACCCTCCCCCACCCACTCCCGGGCCTTCAAATCCTTCATCACCCGCACGGAAACCCCTCCCGCATCTCCACCCGCCTGCTCCGCATGCCACATCCGCTTCAGCACATCCTCCCCAGCAATCCGCCTACGCTCACGCAACACCCTCAACCGCCTCTGCAACCACCCACCCTCGGGCCCGAACCATGCCGATACCACGAAACAAACCGTCACCGCCAACGCCATCAGCGGCCCCGTCGGCAAACCCGTCCGCACCGAAGAAATCCAAACCCCAACCATCCCTCCCAACACCGCCAACACGCACGACACCCAAACCATCCCCGACAAACTCCGGCTCCAAAACCTGGCCCCAGCCGCCGGCGTCACCAGCATCGCACTCACCAACACCACCCCAACCGCCTGCATCGCGATCACGATCACCACCGTGAGCATCAGGAAAAAACCCGCCTCCACCCACCGCACCGGAAACCCTAACAACCGCGCGAACGCAGGGTCGAACGACACCAACCGCAACACCCGGAATCCCCACGGCACCAACAACAATACCACCACCGTCACCCAAACCAGCAACTTCAGATCCCCACCATCGATCGCCGCCACCTGCCCGAACAAAAACGCCTGCACGCCCGACGGCTGATACCGCGAAACCATCGCGATCCCCACCGCGAAAAACACCGACAAAACCAGCGCCAACGCCGCATCCGGCTTCAACCGCGTCGTCCGCAGAATCACTTGCATCACCACACTCCCCAACCATCCCGCGACCACCGCGCACCCCAACACAACCAGCGGAGTCCGCGTCGTGCTCCACACCAACCCCGCCACCACACCCGGCAACACCGCGTGCGACAACATGTCACCCGTCAACGCCATCCGCCGAGCCACCACAAAGGTGCCCAACACCCCGCAGGAAATCCCTAACAACAGCGCCGCCGTCAGCGCCGATCCCACCGCGGACCCGAACCAATCGATCACGGCAAACCACCTCCGCTTCCACGCGCCACCCGCCGCGCCACATCACTCAACAGCGTCAGCTTCCCTCCATACGTCTTCTCCAGAATCTCCGGCTGGAAAACCTCCTCCACCGTCCCGTGCGCCACCACCCGCAGATTCAAAAGCAACAACCTCTCGAAATACCTCGGCGCGGATTGCAGATCATGATGCACCACCAGCACCGTCCGCCCCTCATCCCGCAGCTTCCCTAACAAACCGATGATCGCCCGCTCCGTCGCCGCATCCACCCCCGCGAACGGCTCATCCATCAGATAGATCTCCGCCTTCTGCGCCAGCGCCCGCGCGATGAACGTCCGCTGCTGCTGCCCGCCACTCAGCTCGCCGATCTTACGCGTCGCCAGATCCACCATCCCCGTCTGCTCCAATGCCTCCATCGCCCGCGCCCGCTCCGCCTTCCCCGGCCTGCCGAACCACCCCAGCCCCGCATAGGTCCCCATCAGCGCCACATCAAACACCGTCACCGGAAAATCCCAATCCACCGACTCCCGCTGCGGCACATAACCAATCCTCCCCAGCACCTCACCCAACGGCTTTCCTAACAGCTTCACCCACCCCGAATCCGGCTGGATCACTCCCATCACCGCCTTCAGCAACGTCGACTTCCCCGCCCCGTTGGGCCCCATGATCCCCGTCAATGTCCCGGGCGG
This sequence comes from Verrucomicrobiaceae bacterium, assembly GCA_005787565.1. Classification (GTDB taxonomy): domain Bacteria; phylum Verrucomicrobiota; class Verrucomicrobiia; order Verrucomicrobiales; family Akkermansiaceae; genus Luteolibacter. Next base: position 32,512 of record SYAP01000088.1, read on the forward strand.
CACCTCGATGTCCACCCCATGCAACACCGGCTTCCCTCGATAGGAAACGGACAACTCATGGGTTTCCAGTGCGGGCACATTCATCGGCAAGTGTTTGTTAGAATCGGAACGTCACCCCTTGGGCGATCGAGAAGTCCGGCGCATCATCATTCAGACCAACCCCACACGCAAGATCCCATCGGAGATTCCGCCCCACCATCCACGTCACTCCGGAAAACACCGATGCCTCATACCTCGACTCCCCAAAAACCCCGGCATACTCGATGAAAACTCCGAGATCATTCCCCAGATCCCTCCCTAACACCACCGTGTGCGTGCACTCCCACTCGTGTCCATCATCCCCTCGCACCCGCGCCAACTCCACCTGAAATCCCAAATCCATCGATTCACTCAAACCGATCGCCACCGGAAACACCACCCCTCCCTCCCAATGATCCCCGCTCACCGCCGTCCCCACCGGCACCGTCACGAAAGGCATCAGCGCCCCCGCAGTATCCCCGCCATCATTCCCCCACAAATTCCACTTCAACCTCAAATCCATATCTCCAAATCCCTCAACCCCCTCCCGCAATCCGCCACCCCGCTCGATCTCCCTCACCCAAGGACGCACCACCCACTGCAAATCCATATCTTCCGTCAGCCCCACCTTCAAATTCGATTCCCCGAAAACCCACGTCTCCATCCTCACCCCCGGCGCCGTATCACGCTCATAGCTCCACAGGCTGCTCTCGATTTGAAATCTCCCCGCCTCCACCGTATTCGGGCTCTCCGTCGCATCCGGCCGATCCGCCGAAAGCTCCCGCAGGAAATCCCCACCGCTCACCGGAGCGACCCCAACCAGCATCACAACTAACATTTTTTTCATCGCTATCATTTCAATCCTTCTACAATCGCATTCACATTGTGCCGCACCATCCCGAGATAAGTGCCACGGTCAAATCTCACACCACCCGCCTCTCCCACATCTCCCGGCCTTCCCAGCGCGTCCGAATACAACGAAGACCCGGACACCCTCACCCCGGCCTCCGCCGCCACCGCCTCAATCCCCTTCGCGTTGATCGACGTCTCGGAAAACACCGTCCGCACACCCAACTCCCGCAAATACTTCACCAACTCCGCCCGATCCTTTACCCCCGCCTCAGCCGCCGTCGATACCCCCTGCAATCCCTTCACCTGAAACCCATACGCCCGCCCGAAATAGAAAAACGCATCGTGGCTTGTCACCAAAACACGCTTCTCCTCCGCCACCTTCCCCACCTCCTCACGCGCCCAACCATCCAGCTCTAACAAAGCCTTACGATACGACTCCCCGCGCTCAACATACTCCGCCTTCCCCGCCGGGTCCGCCTTCGCCAACGCATCCACCACCGGCCCCACCGCCAGCGCCCACAACCTCGGATCTCCCCAAATATGCGGATCCTTCGTCCCCTCAAATCCCTCCTGCGGCGCAAGCAACTGCTCCGCCGGAAGCCCGTCACTCACCGCCACCACATTCCCACCACGCTTCGCCATCGCCTCCAACGTCGACTGGAACTTACCCTCCAAATGCAACCCGCTGTAAAGCACCACGTCCGCCTTCTCTAACAAACGCGTGTCGGCCAGCTTCGGCACATAGTTGTGAGGATCCACCCCCGGCCCCATCAGCCCCTTCACCTCCACCCGATCCCCCCCGATCTCCCTCGCCAAATCCGCCACCATCGTCGTCGTCGCCACCACCACCGGCTTCCCGCTGCCTCCCCCGGATTCCGAAGAACACCCTCCCAACCACGGCAAAGCCACCATCAAACACAGCGTCGCAAATCGTTTCACGGCGCAGGCATACCCCCACCCGCTCAACCCCGCAACCGAAAAATTTAGCCGTGGCTAATTTTATACACCTCGGGCAGCTCGCAACCTCAACGCCGCCTTCACCACCATCCCCGCCCCACCCACCACAAACAACGCAGGAAACCAGATCGAATACCCCGGTGCCTTCGAATCCGGCTTCAAAACCGCTATTTCAGGATTCCCCGGATCCACCCGACACACCGTCCGCGTCCCCACCTCCAACTCCTTCGCCTGCCCCTCCACCACATGCCGCTTCGTCGTCTTCGGATTCCCCCGCAAGCTCAAACGCTCCCCGGTATACGCCTTCCCACCCACCTCATACCCATACGACAACACCAACTGATACTGAAACGGCGACTGCTCGTCATGCCGCGACTCCACCACCTCCGACTGCAAGATCACACACGGCACCTCCGGCCACGCATGCATCTGCCGCGCCCGATCAAAACTCCGCCACATCAACCCACAGAAAACCCCACCGATCAGCACCAGCGAAAGACCCAACACGATCAAATACCACGACCCGGCCGCATTCACAGCCACCTGTTCTCCATCCCGTTTCGGCATGCCCCACTCATGCACCAGATCCCCTCCCTTGCCACGACATTCCCGCACCCTACCGCTTCGAAACAAAACCGTTCCCCTCAATATAAAACCTCAGCAACCGCTTCGCCCACACCCCCGCATAATCCACCCCCACCCGCGGCCGCTTCACGATCCGGATCCGCTCCGCCACCTCCGGCTCCGCCAAAAAACACTCATCACCCGTCAAATCACAACCATTCATCCCCCGATCGATCCCCATCGCCCTGCTCAACAACCCCGGTCCCTGCGTCCGCCCCTCCACATTCCGAACCGGCTCCACCGCCCGCAACAACACCGCCGCGGCATGACCATCCCTCTCCGTCACCACATTCATGCAATGATACATCCCATAAATCAGATAAACATAGGCAAAACCCGGCCGACCGAACATCACCTCCGTCCGCGCCGTTCTCCCCCTCGCCGAATGCGCAGCCAAATCGTGCGGACCCAAATACGCCTCCGTCTCCACAATCCTCCCCACCCGCTCCACTCCATCCACCACCCGCACCAGCCATTTACCCAGCAACTCTTTCGCCACCACCACCGTATCCCGATCATAGAATTCCCGCGCAAGCCGCTCCATCCCCCAATCTAAATCAACCTCCCCCACCCTGTCCACCCACCACAACATGCGCGCCCTCACCCTCCTTATCTCTCTCTCCACCCTCCACGCCGCCCCATTCAGCATCCAGGTCATCGATCGCTCTAACGGCCAACCCGTCCCCATGGTCGAACTCCGCACCACCCACGACCTCCTCTTCGTCACCGACAACCACGGCCTCGCCGCCATCGACGCCCCGGAACTCCAAAACCAAGAAATCTACCTCCACCTCTCCAGCCACGGCTACGAACTCAAGCCCGACGGCTTCGGCTTCCGCGGCGTCCGCGTCACCCCGAAACCCGACGCCTCCCATCGCATCGAAATCGACCGCCTCTCCATCGCCCAACGCATCGGCCGGCTCACCGGTGCAGGCCGCTTCGCCGAAGGCGAAAAACTTGGCATCCCCGCCCCAGCCCCCGAAACCGGCGTCTTCGGCTGCGATTCCGTCCTCCTCACCCGCCACAACGACCGCCTGTTCTGGCTCTGGGGAGACACCACCCTCCCCCACTACCCCCTCGGCGTCTTCCATTCCACCGCCGCCACCACCCCGCTCAACCCAATCCCCTCCCCCAAGCCCCCGATCGCCATCCGATTCGAACTCTTCCGCGACGAAAAAGGCACCCCACGCGGCGTCTCCAACTTCCCAGGACCCGGCCCCACCTGGCTCTCCGGAATGATCAGCATTCCCGACGCCAACCAGAAAAACCAACTCGTCGCCACCTACGCCAAAATCGAAAACTCCCTCGACACCTACCAATCCGGCCTCTGCCACTGGGACGAAACCACCGAGTCCTTCCGCATCCACCGCACCCTCTGGAACAAAGGCGACGGCCCCCAGCCCAACCTCCCCACCGGCCATCCCCTCATCTGGAAACAACCGGGAAAACCCGACACCCTCCTCTTCGGCGACCCCTTCCCAACCCTCTCCATGCCCGCCACCTTCGAAGCCTGGAGCGATCCCTCAACCTGGCAAAAACTCACCCCGCCAAGAGAAATCAACACCTCCGAAGACACCACCATCACCCCCCACCGCGGCTCTATCTGCTGGCACCCACACCGCAAGAAATGGCTCACCGTCTTCACCCAACTCGACGGCAAACCCTCCCACCTCGGCGAGATCTGGTTCGCCCAAGCCGACTCCCCCCTCGGCCCCTGGTCCAAAGCCGTCAAAATCCTCAGCCACAACAACCAGACCTTCTACAACCCCCGAATTCACCCAGAACTCATCCCCGAAAACGCCAACTACCTCCTCTTCGAAGGCACCTTCACCACCACCTTCGCCGACCGTGCCATCCCCCTCCCCCGCTACAACTACAACCAAATCCTCTACCGCCTCGACCTAACCGACCCCCGCCTCCCCCACCCCTAACCCCTCCCCACCCCCATAACCACAATCCTTATTACAGCATATTACAGCAGACACAAATTATTACTTGCCTTATCCCGGCACCCCCAACCCAGCACCTTACTCATTACCCCAACAAGAGACCGGAACACTCCAAACCCCTCACCAACCCATCTCAAAGCCCCC
>SYAP01000089.1 GCA_005787565.1 Verrucomicrobiaceae bacterium
CCTCAAAACCTTCAGGGAAACCACCGGAATAGTCGACTTTGTTTGGATTTCTGGGCATTCAGGGAATCTGAACATACCAGATGGTGTGTACAGATCTGTTAGAAATCAACATGCCGCCCTCTCCCTAATGGAGGGACCCTGAACCGTTACCCAAGGTGGTAAGGGGCAGATCGAAAGGCGGTTAGACTGGCTTGGGAAGAGCGTGATGGCGAATCCTGTCACGGAAAGCGGCATGTTGCATCGGGTCGTGGCGATTCCACCTTGGAAGTTCCCTTTGACGGGAGCCACGGATTTGATTCGATCATGACACCCATGAGACTCCTTCTCCGTTCCCTTTCCGCGATGCTCCTCGGCTGCCTGCCGCTGGGTGCCCATGAGTCCGAACCTGACGCTGCGACTCCGGCTGCCGCGGCGGCTGCCCAGCTGAAGGTGCTGGTGTATTCCAACACCGGCTACTACCGGCATCCCGAGATCCCGAAAATCAACCGCTGGTTGGTCTTGTTAGGCCATGAGCAAGGCTTCGAGGTTGATGTCACGGAGCATTGGAAGGACCTCCTACCGGAAGCGCTGGCCCCATACGACGTGCTGCTGTTGAACAACGCCAACGAGCTGGACCTGGTGCTGCCGGAGGAACAGCGGAAGGCGGTGGAGGCGTGGTTCGCCACCGGAAAAAAGGGCATCGTGGGACTCCATGCCGCGCTGGTCCACCAGACGAAATGGCCGTGGCTGAACCAACTCGGCGGCTGCGATTTCAACAGCGACTCGGATTTCACCAAGGCCAAGGTCACGGTCGACCCCGCCGCGAAGGATCACCCCACGGTGAAGGGCCAACCGGCGGAGTTCTGGATCGAGGCGGACTGGACCAACCACGACCGCACGGTGACCGGATTACCGGGATTCCAGGTCCTGCTGCGGGTGGATGAAAGCACCTACGAGCCGGTGCGCGACTACTTCAAGACGCGCGGCGGCAAGCCGATGGGCAAGGATCACCCGATCGCCTGGACCCACGAACCCGCAGGAGGCGGCCGCTTCTTTTACACCGAATTCGGCCACGATCTCCGCTCGCTCGCGACGCCCTTCGTGCGCCGGCACATCCTCGAAGGCATCCTCTGGGCTGCCCGGCGGCCGCCTGCAGTGGCGGAATAGCACTTCTTCTTGTCGCAAGGCCTCCGGGTCCCCTGCGGTAAATGAAGCTCATCGACCGACACGGATGAAACCCAAACGATCAACCGCAGTTCCGCTCGGCCTGCTTCTTCCCATCGTCGCAATCGGGTCAGGCGCCGCCTTCGGCGAAGCGTCGGCGCCGTCCCATCCCTTCGAGCTTCCCCCGGCCACCGAAGCTCTGCTCGACCGCTACTGCTACAACTGCCACGACGAGGAAACTCAAAAGGGCGACACGCGCCTCGACGACCTTGCCGGGCTTGATACCGGCAAGCGCCTGGACCTTCTCAACCGGATACAGGAGCAGCTCTACTTCCAGCACATGCCGCCGGAGGACAAGCGCCAGCCCGACGAGGCAGAGCGGAAGGCGATCCTCGCATTCGTCGCGGGGGACCTCGCCCTGCACCAAGCCTCGACCCTCGAAGGAAAACTCCAGAAGCCGGAATACGGCAACTACATCGATCATGAAATGCTCTTCTCCGGCGAGCATCGCGATCTGCCAGGCTTCACCTCCGACCGCCGATGGCTGATCAGCGAGTTCATTTTCAGCGCGAAGTTTCAGCGCCTGTTAGATAACCGAACCACGCACCATGTGGCCGGAAAGAACATTCCGGTGCTCGGCAGCAGCAGGGTCCAGAACCTCAGCCTGACCAATCCTTTCCTACTGCCTAACAATTCCGGCGTCCGCTACTACGCGACCGAGGACCTGACCGGCGGCCACCTGTCGAGCATGCTGACGAATGCCCAGAAGACCTCCGAATACATCACCGGATTTCTAACAAAAAGAAACATCAAATACCTCCCCGCGATCAACGCGATCATGGCGCTGGAAGACCGGCATCAGGCCGCGCTCGCCCGGCGACGCGAGTTCCTCGAAGTCCACATCGCCCGGCTGTGTGAGGAGCTGTATGGCAACGGGAACGCCGCCCTTTTGCCGGAGTTCAAACCGGTGGCGATCAATGCGGTGAAGGAGCTCGCAGCGGGGGAAAAATACAAGAAGGCGCCCATCCACGTCGCCCTGAACACGCTGAAGTCGCTGGAAGCGGACACCACGGTCTATCCGCTCCTGCTCGATCCCAAGATCGCGAAGCTGGGCGACGATGAGTTCCGCGAGCTGTGCGAGCGGACCTGGTTCTTCGCTGGCGACCACGAGCGGACGATCCAAGGCCGCATGACCTTGCTCCGCGACTACCTTCCCGATTTCCGCGCGCATGTCGAAAAGGAGCGCCAGCGGATCAAGCCGGTCGTTCTCAAGCCGCTCGAAGATGGCGAGTTGGAAATCCTCCACGCCTCGATCCGCAAGCACCGGAACAAGGGCGACTTCCACAACGCGATCATCGAAAAGTGCATGGAGGACTGGGCGCAGGGCTTCAATCAAGAGCGCATCGCCGCCGGGCCGCCGTCGGACGCGTTGTTCGCGGAATTGATCGACCAGCTGAGCATCAAGATCCTGGAGCGCGTTCCGACGTCCGCGGAAGCCGCCGAGTATCTCGCCCTCGCGAAATCGTATGCGGGCAAGCTGGGGAACCTGAAGGCCATCGAAAAAATCATCCAGACCTTCATCCTTTCGAGCGAGTTCGTCTACCGCAGCGAGTTCGGCAGCGGCGAGGCGGATGCGTTCGGCCGGCGCATGATGTCGCCGCGCGACGCCAGCTACGCCCTAGCCTACGCATTGACCGATCAAAGCCCCGACGCCGACCTCGCGCAAGCCGCCGCGGAAGGCAGGTTGAACACCCGCGAGGATTACCAGCGCGAGATCGTCCGCATGCTTGGAAGACGGGACCAGACCTACCTCATCGATCCGGTGCTGGCCGATCAGAACCATCGCGACAACACGACCCGCATTCCCATCCGCAAGCTGCGCTTCTTCCGCGAGTTCTTCGGCTACCCGGCGGCGTTCAGCATCTTCAAGGACGAGAAGCGCTTCGGCGGCGACCGGCTCCCAGACGCGACCGCGCGCCTGGTCAACGAGACCGACCGCCTGGTCGAGCACATCCTTGAAGCCGACCGGAACGTCTTCGAGGAACTGCTGACCACCGAGAAGTTCTACGTCTATCACGACGGCGACAACGAGCGCATGCAGGCCGCCGCCGACCGGCTGCGGCGCATCTACGACTACTTCAAGGACCTCGATTGGAAGAACTTCACGAACGAGGACCTGATCGAGCACGGCGAAATCCTGCGGGAGGTCAAGATGCGAAGCATCGATCCCGACAACCTCACGGCGAGGAATCGCCAGGGAACCACGATCCAGCTCTTCAAGAAGTCGATGACCACCATCGTCGCACGTCTCGAAAAGGGCCAGAAGGCGGCCGCGCCCTTCGACCTCTACCGCGGCTACGGCTACGACTTCATGACCGGCTACCATGTCTCGAAGTTCTTCAACATCCGCCTGGACGACTGGGACTACGAAACCCAACAGCCTGCGAAAGTTCCCAACCGCAAAGGCATCCTCACCAGTCCCGCATGGCTGATCGCGTTCGCCAAGAACACCGAGACGGACCCCGTCCACCGCGGCAAATGGGTGCGTGAGAAATTGCTCGCCGGCACCATCCCCGACGTGCCGATCAGCGTAGACGCCGCGATTCCCGAGGACCACGACCGGACCCTGCGCGCCCGGTTGGCGGGCGCAACCGAGACGGAGTACTGCTGGAAGTGCCACGACAAGATGAACCCGCTCGGCTACGTCTTCGAAAACTACGATGACTTCGGCCGCTTCCGGCTTGAGGAGTCGCTCGAGTATCCGGACAAGCTGGTCAAGAAGGGCCCCGACAAGCCCGAGCTGCTCGAGGATAGCCGCGATATCTTTCAGACCCTGCCGGTCGATTCGACAGGTCACCTCGACGGCACCGGCGACCCTTCGCTGGACGGGGAGCTGAAGGACGCGATCGACCTGGCGGACCGCCTCGGCAAGTCGCGGCGGGTCCGGCAGTCGATCATCCGGCATGCCTTCCGCTTCTTCATGGGGCGCAACGAATTCCTCACCGACTCGAAAACCCTGATCGACGCCGAGCAGGCTTATGTGGAGAGTGGCGGAAGTTTCGATGCGGTGATCGTTTCGCTCCTCACCTCGGATTCCTTCATCTACCGCAAACCCTTAGACAACTAGAGCCATGAACAGCAGAAGAGATTTCCTGAAGATGTCTGCCCTCGGCACGGGCTTCATGGCGCTGGCACCGTCGTTCAACCAGTTGTTCGCGGCACCGGCCAGCGCTGCGACGGGATTTCCGAAGCGCTTCGTCTTCATCCGCAAGTCGAGCGGTCTGCGCCCGCTGGAAATGGCGCTCCCCACGTTCTCGAACCGGGACAAGGAGCTCGATGCGCAGAAGCAACCGATCGAAGCGGATCTCGACAAGCACGAGCTGCCCTTCTGGCTGCAGGGACTCGATGGCCACAAGGAAAACCTGACCATCCTGCACGGTCTCTCCGCGAAGATGAGCGAGAACGTCCACTACTCGTTCTCGTCCGTCATGGGCTGCTTCAAGTCGAACCGCAACACCCTCAGCGCGATCAAGCGCACGACGGTCGACTTCGAACTCGCCAAGCTCTTCCCCTCGCCCTTCGGCCATGTCGAGCTATCCTTCGCCGACGGCCGCACCGGCATCGTGTCCGGCTACTCCGCGCCCGCCCCGCAGACGCGGAACTACTGCTACGCCGATCCCGAAACCGCGCGGGCCGAGCTCTTCAAGTCGGTGCTGAATCCCGAGGCGGTGAACTCCGACAACGACATGCTTTCCTTCCTCCAGAGCAAGGAAGGCCTCGCGGCGAGCGGCATCGCCGGCCACGAGAAGCGGCGGCAGGAAATGCAGGTCGAATCGATCGAGGCGATCCGCGAGCGCAACAAGAAGCTGATCAAGCTGTCCGATTCGCTGGCGAAATTCCTTCCCGAGATCTCTCCCGTCCATGCGAACGGCGGACCGGACGCCACCACGCCGGAGAAGCAGGCGGCGATGACCGACGTGCTCGTGGCAGCCTTGAAGGCGGGCCTCACCAACGTGGTCACCTACACGATCGATGACCTGGGAACGCCGATCATCGGCTTACCCGGGAACGAAACCGACCGCGTCGGCATCCACCCGCTGGGCCACGACGAAGCCTTCGGCGGCGTTCCCGCATGGAAGACCCGCGAGCAGATCCGGATCAGCCACGTGAACCAGATCAAGACGATCGTCGAAAAGCTCAAGCAAGTCCCCGAAGGCAACGGAACGATGTTCGACAACACGATGGTGATGTATTTCCCGGAGAACGGGGAGACCCACCACGGCATCGGGCTCGAGTCCCCCTTCATCATCCTGTCCGGCCGCAACTGCAACCTCGACATCGCAGGCCGCTACTTCCGCCTGCCCGTCCTGGGCGTGGAAGGCCACAAGACCCTCGGCAACTGGTACACCACCTTGCTCAACGCCCACGGGAACCCGATCGAGCACTACGGCGATCTCGACCTCGAGATGGCGCGCAAGAAGCTGCCTCAGACCGGGGCGATCGAGCGGTTCATTTCCTAACCACCACTTTGCCGGCTCAAGCTACGCCATCATCGCTTGAGCCGCCGCGCGGGAAAAAAACCCGTGGAGCACCGGAGCCCTTCAATGCCCCGCGAACCGCTGCTCGAAAAAATTTCAACAGATTGTCCTGCCACGCGGCGGTCGTTCGTCATTGCCTTGAAGCGCGGCCACCCGGCACACGCCATCATCATCGAACCATCCGACCTAACATCCCATGAACCATCGCACACTCCTCCTGGTCATCGCCGCCTGCGCGATTCTTCCTTCCTGCCAAACCGGCCAAACCACGCACGCCGCCTGCGCCGAAATGACTCCTTACAAGGGCTCGGCCGCGTTCGAACGGATGAAAACACTCGTCGGCAAGTGGTCTGCGGAATCGCCCACCATGGGAAAAATGAACACGGAGTTCCGACTCATCGCCGGGGATTCGGTGATCGAAGAACGCTTCGCCGCCAACACGCCGATGGAAATGCTGAGCGTCTATCACGACGTGAACGGCAAACTCACCATGACGCACTATTGCATGCTGCGGAATCAACCGCGGATGAAGCTGGTGAAAACCACCGCCGACTCGCTGACCTTCGACCTCGCACCCACACCCGGGCTGAACCCCGCAAAAGACATGCACATGCATGGCGCGACCTACACCTTCATCGACGCGAACCACTTCAAACTCGAAGGCGTCTCATGGAAAGACGGCAAAAGCATCCCCTGCGGCCCTCCGGTCATTTTCACACGCCGGTAATTCAGGATGCGACGGCCGGACAGGGTGACTGAGATCGCCCGCGTGTTGGTGCTTCGCACCCAATCGCAATTTCCGCTTGCGAAACATTCGAGCGAGGTGCCGGGATAGGTCGGCGAACCGTAGGACATCTGCTAGGCCCCGCGCTGCAATGCCTTGAACAACTACGGCAGATGCAGTGGAATCGGCCAACCGATGGCCGCATCCCATTCGAATAAAACCTACTGGGCATTCATTTCCTATTCATCAAAGGACAGGAAGTGGGGGCAATGGCTGCACAAACGGCTTGAAAATTATCCGATACCCAAGGAGTTCCAAGGCACGGAGCTTTCCGAAGGGGTCAGGCTTGGAAAATTTCTGCGCCCGGTGTTTCGTGACCGGGATGAACTCGCCGGCTCTTCGAATCTCGGACCTGCGATCCTCAATGCCCTTCAAGAATCCCGCTATCTGATCGTGCTCTGCTCACCAAATTCCGCGAAGTCGGCTTGGGTGAACAAGGAGATCGAGGACTTCAAAAGATTGTGCGGAGAGGAGAACATTCTCGCTCTGATCCTCGACGGTGTTCCCAACGCCTCGTCCGGTGCGGCTGGCGATCCTTCGCTGGAGTGCTTCCCGCCAGCCCTCCGCTATCCTGCCGAACCGTTGGCTGGAGATTTGAGAAAAGAGGGCGACGGCAGACAGCGCGGCTTCCTCAAGGTCCTTTCCGGCATCTCCCAATTGGATTTCGACAGCCTTTACCGCCGCCACGAGCGGGCGCAGCGCAACCGGCGAATGCTTGCGGGTGGATTCGCGCTTTCAATCATCGTAACGTTGAGCGGCTTGAGCTGGTTTGCATTCGATCAGAAGGCGAAGGCTGTCGCCCAAAGCGTTGAAGCGGTTAGGGCGCGCAATGAAGCCCGTGCCGAACTTGCGAGTTCGCTGTTGTTCCAAGGACAGGCGGCGATCTCGGGAGGCGCCTTCCGCGACGCCCTGCCACCGCTCGTACGAGCTGCGGACCTCTACTCGGAGATCGGAGGTCGTCCTGCCGAATTGGAGCGACTCCTGCGCATCGCGGTGGACAAGAACCACCTGATCGCAGACTTCCGCGCGCATCAGGAAGCTGTCGCTCTCTCCCAATTCAATCCGGATGGAACCTCGCTGCTTACCACCACCTTGGTTTACGGCGACCTCGCCGTGTGGGACACGGAATCCTGGAAATACCGCTTCACGAAATCTCTCGACAACCTCCGACATGCGGCTCTTTCCGGGGATGCCAAGAGCGTAATCACCATCCAAAGCCAACGCGGGGACGAACCGGGAAAGCCCGCGGCGACCCATTGGAACCGATGGAGTGCCACTGATGGATCCCTGCTCGAAAGCATGACAATTCCTGATCTCTCGGCCGAACATTTTCCACTGACAGCCGACAGGCCATTGCAAACCTTTCAGACATCAAACCAGTTCAGCCGGAAAACAGGCGAGCCGGTGAGATTGGAAATCCGGTCGACCGACTCGAACAAGCGAATCGCGGAGTTTGAATTCAACACCGAGGAGTTCCTGTCGGGTTTTACCTACTTGCCGGACTCCGGACTCCTCATCATCGAGAAGGAATCAGGAACCGCAGTAACAAGCCGCTCTTCGGACATCACCGGAGAGAGAAACCTAACCGGCGCGGAGAAATACATGGGTGATTGGCTCGTCTCCGACGACGGGAAGAGGCTTTTCGGCCGCACCCGGAACGACAGCGGCCGCTGGCTCGTTTGGGACATCTCTAGCGGTGATTTGGTCCAACAAACGGATGGCAAACCCAACCTTTCCATCGACATGGACGGTATCGCTTTTTCCGATGACGGGGCGTTCATCACCACCATGTCCAATCTCGGCTTTGCAATCCGGAAGGTCGACCTCGGCTATTGGGACATTGAATCACCCGAAAAAGTCCGCACCGTCCTCGCTGATGGAATCCACGCGGTGGCGGCATCTTCCAACCTCCAGATTCGGGACCTTACCACCGGTCTAGAAACAACCTATCCCACCGGCACCCGTGACAGTTGGCGCATCGATCTGCACCTCGCCACCCAACGCCTCGTATCATTCGACCGTAACGGCCGTGTTATGGTTTTCGAACTAACGGAATCCGAACTTCTGCCGGTGCCAGGCATGGAGTCGCGGCCCATCGCCTTGATGCGAACCAGCGAGGACCGCTCGCAAGCTCTCCTCCGGACGGCGGAAAATGACATCATCGTGTGGGATGTGGATGCCGAACGAGAGGTCTCCCGCCTTCACGGTGCCGCCGTTTCGAAAGATTCCGATTTCGAATGGCTGCCCGGGGCGAACCGCCTGCTGACCCGCGATTCCCCGCAGTCCACTCCGTTAGAGGCAAAACCCCAGACTATTCGGGTCCATGACACCAAATCCGGTGAAAAACTGCTCGAACTCGGGGACTCGTTCGCATGGGGACTCACCCCGGACGGCCGGACCCTGCTCGCGATGACCCGCAAAGGCCTCGCTCTTCATCCTGTCAGCCGCGCCGGCGGAATCATTCCGCTGCGCGAGCCTTTCGACGGGAATTCCGAACTGTCCAGCCAGACAGGATTCTCCTCCGACAGCAGCCTGGTGGCCATCGCCGCATCTAACGGAAAAGTCGTCCTGCACGACGTAATGACCGGCGAGCTGCGGAAATCCTTCGATCTCGGACGTCCGGATAAAGAGGGCTGGATCGAGCACAGCTTCAGTGCCGTTCACTTCCATTCCGATGACCGCGGCTTGCTGGTCGGCTCCAACATGGGGACCTCCTTCCTCATCGATCTAGCCACCGGCGAGGTGCAGACGAAACCGCAGTTCCGCATGGAACACAACTCCTACTTCAGCCTGCAGGACGAAGGCCGCATGCTCATCCACGGATCCCACAATCCCGTGCGCTTCCATCGCTTTCCCAGTCTGGAAGCCATCTCCACGTTCGCCGGAAATTGCGAGCGCATCACCGTGTTTCCCGGGGAATCCCGCTTCTTCAGCGAATACCGCTACGGCGAAATGGTGTTCGGAGATCTATCATCAGGACTGGAAATCCACACCTTCGAGAACCCAATCGCCGCATCACCGCATCACGGGTTGGTGGCGGTCCGCGGCGACTCGGACATCAGGATCCTCGACTTCCGCACCGCCAAGCCAGTCAAGACCACTCCCGCGGACTTCATCAATGACGGCTTCTTCAGCAGCGACGCCCGGTTTCTCTATCCAATCTCCTCCGATGGCATCCTTCTCAAACTGGAAGTCAGCTCAACTTTCGATGAGATCCTGCACAAGGCCCGTTTCGAAGCGCCACGCTGATCTCTCCAAACTTGAGGTGACGACCTCCCCCGCCCCGGTTGTAGGGACCCGGAGGATCCAGGATCTTTCAAGCCCAGGGTCACCTGACAGCCGTTGGTGACCGGAACAGCCACATGGTCATCTTACGGCGCCGAGGTCCCTTCGAAGTCGCGGAAGTAAAGTTTTGGAACTGTTCCCGAATCAACTGGAATCGGGAACCGCTGCGGGATGGCGGATTCGAAATCCAGCATAGGACTCACGATGACGGAGCTCTGGAGAGCGCTGGATTAGCTGGGGTGTACGGCTCGCCCGGCGGGAATTCCATTTGCGGAAAGATTGAACCAGAATGTTAGGGCATCGTGTTCGGCGCCGCTGAGTTGGAATCATGTTCCGTTCTCCAACAGAGTTGCTACCTCCATCTCATCGAGCATCCTGTCGCAAACACGCAGATCATCCATCACGCCCTGAAAGTGCCCGGAACCGGATCCGGGCCGGCTTTCGCCGCAAATGCCGACCCATCGGGCGAGGATTTTGCTGGAGTTTGCATTGCCGAAGCCCGCTGTCGAATCCAACACCCCCTCAGCCCGGATCAAGGTGTTGGCGGGGTCAATGGCAATGGCGTGAACAACCTCCTCGATTTTGCCCTCGGCCTGCCTCCCATGGGCAACAACGTCCTCCCTTTCGAACACACCCCTCGCTACTTCCACATCGAAGCCAACAGAGAACTCTCAAGCTTCCCGGGACAATCGCCGACTTCCAGCTTCCCATCCGCCTCACATCACGGCACGTTGTTTCATCATGGAACCGTTGCAAGCACTCTCACGATTCTTTTACCTCTGCGGATTCCTGCTGATCCCGGTGACCTTGGCGCTCGCGATGATCTTCAAACACCGCTGGAGCCGCTCTTACGACGGAAACGTCGAATACAGTCCGGAAGAAGTCCTCGCCGAAATGGATCGCGAGTTCACACCACTCCGCCGCACCACCATCCGCACGCAGACCGAATACCTTCCCTTCCTGTTCGAATGCATCCGCGAAAACATCGACTCCGGGTTCGAGGACCCGCAAATGCGATCGCTGTTAGATAGGATCGAACGCCACCGACCCAACGAGGAGCGCAACGCCAGATTCACCGTGGTCGCCGGCCGCCAACGCAGCAACCTCCACCTCCGCTGGGTCCGCGATTCGTGCGACCGCATCCTCCTCCGCATCCAGGGCGCTCCACCCGTCATCCGCGCCCTGCGCGACCACAAGAAGCGCATTCCCCGTGCCACGGCCTGATCACGTAAACCGGATACGCTTTGTTAGAGAACCCCTAGTCCGCCACTCAATCAAAAGCAAGCCCGCCTTCCAAGATCCGGAAGACGGGCTTTTGAATTTCCAGCAGTTGTTCGAATTGTTCAGGGCATGGCTGGTGCCGTGCCGATGAAATAGGTGATGCCGTCCTTGGAAATCACGACAGGATCCAGTGGAAACAGATCGAGAAATAGGTAATCGGCAGCACCACAAGCATGCAGATCTCGATCCTCCGCGCGATGACCTCCTTGCCGCGATTGCTGAGCGTGATCCCGATCGCCGTATTGAGCAGGGTCAGGAAAACACTCGAAATTGTCGCAATACAAACCAAATCAGGCACCGTCAGGATGGTGGTCTCAGGCATGTTCGTCGCGATGACAAACTGCGTCGCAATGGCCGCAAACAGCGCCGCCGATCCCAAACCAAATCTCACCTCCGTCTGATCGGAGCGCGCCAACAGGCTGATGAATCCGATCATGGCTGCTACAAAAACACCAATATACAACTTCAAGGCCGTCGCCCCGGACGGACGGTGAATCTCAAACCCCGCGATGAATCGGCTGTAGAGCGACTCCGAGTCGTCCGCCAGATTCGGGTCTCCATAATTCGTACTATAAACGTGTTCGTCCACCCGGACCGTTCCGCCACCCGCCGCAAATCCCGGAACGAAAAAGTCCCGGCTGAGCACCGAATTACGGACATCCGCAACATACACCAACTCTTTCACCGAAGTTAAATCCTCAATCTCGATCGCCAGTTGGTGGCGATCCCGCGGATACTTGAAAAGATCGAACTCCTTGATGATCGTCGCCACCACCCGATAACACGCATACTGTCCTCCCTCAACCGGATGAATGTCCGACGCAACCCTCGATTGGATATGCCCGTTCACCACTTCGAAAGTTTCACCCGGCCTCAGATCAGAATCCGCCCAAAGAAACCAGATATAGAAATCCACCTCAAACCGGCTCTCCTTCAGATTGATTTCATTGATCCGGTTGATGTGGGTGCCGACGGTCACCTCGGCAGAACCTTCGGCTTCACCGAAAATCTCAGCTCTCACAGACACCGGGCCTATGAACGAAATGAATAACACCGGCCGCATCAGAAAGAATCCCCCGGATAACAAGATCAAATGAATCCTCCGAATGGCTTTCTGATGACAATCAGCAACTTGACAGTTCATAGTTGGAAATCTCGGAAATTAGCAAACAACGATAAGGCAAACTCGTGCATCGCCATCAGACTGCTCGATTGACCATTGGAACACCTCAAGCGATCACCCCCTTTGATATGCGCTTTTCTCCCAAGCGTTGTGGCCAATCGCATCACTTGATGAGAAGATTCCCCCCTCAAACTCCCCCCAGCCAGAAGTCTACATGCACTCCGGATCACACCTTGATCGATCCGACATCCGAACCACCTTCTTTCATCCTGATTCCCGCTTCGCTACCAACAGCAATTCCCGAAACATCAGCACCTCACAGCTCCTCAACAGCTCAAGCCAATCGCCCGACTACGTAATTCCCCCGATGAAAATATCCGTGCTTTCGTTATGCTCGAACGCATCCGATACTCCTACACCGCCTCGCCTCGTGAATGAATCCGCTACACCTGAATCCGCCCACCGCCTTGCTAGCCATCCTGCTCGCCTCCTGCACCATGGATTCCGGACTGTCATCCAAGCCCACACCCCTCCCGGCCGAATGGCGAAACACCGCAAATTTCCCCGTCTCCTCTCCATCGCGTGACATCTCCCGCTGGTGGAGCCGCTTCAACGACCCCACCCTCAACCGCCTCATCGCCTCCGCCCTCAAAGACAACCCCGACGTCAGCATCGCCTCCTCCCGCGTCCGCGAATCCCGCGCCCGTCGCGATTCCGAAGCCGCAGGACTCTTCCCCTCCATCAACGGCGGCACCTCGCGCAACACCGGCCGCAGCCGCAACGACCTCGCCGGAACCACCTCCGCCACCTCCTATTCCGCCTCGCTCGATGCCTCGTGGGAAATCGACCTCTTCGGCCGCCGCCGCAGCGCCATCCAATCCGCCGCCGCAAACCTCGGTGCCGCAGAGGAAAACGTCCACTCCGTCCGCGCCTCCCTCGCCGCGGAAATCGCCACCACCTACACCACCCTCCGCGCCAACGAAGCCCGCCTCGCGGTCCTCCGGAAAAACGTCACCTCCCGCGAGGAAACCGCACAACTCGCCACCTGGCGCCAACAGGCAGGTGAAGCCGACTCACTTGAGTCATCCCAAGCACAAAGCAGCCTCGAGTCCGCCCGCGCCGCCATCCCATCCCTCCAACAGGCCATCTCACAAGGTCGCAACCAGCTCGCACTCCTCGCAGGCCGCGAACCCGGTGCACTCGACTCCATGCTCATCGGCGGAAAAGGCATACCCAACCCGCCTAACAGCCTCGCCATCGGCATCCCCGCCGATGTCCTCCGCCAACGCCCGGACGTCCGCATCGCAGGCTATCAGGTCCTCGCCGCCGCCGCCAACACCCGCGCCGCAAACGCCGCACGCTACCCCTCCCTCAATCTATCAGGATCTCTCGGCCTCAACTCCGCCCGCGCCGCCGATTGGCTCGATCCCGAAACCGCCACCGCCAACCTGTTGTCCGGCATCACCTCCCCCATCTTCGATGCCGGCCGCATCCGCGCCAACATCGAAGCCGTCTCCGCCGCCGAACAACAAGCCATCGACGCCTACCGGTCCACCGTCCTCGTCGCCCTAACAGACACCGAGAACGCCCTCATCGCCTGCCGCCGCTCCGCCGAACGCCTCACCACCCTCGAAAAAGCCACCCAACTCGCCCGCGAAGCCGACCAACTCGCTCGCCAACGATACGACGCCGGCGAAATCGACTTCCTCGACGTCCTCGATTCCCAACGCACCCTTCTCAGCCTCGAAGACAACCTCCTCTCCACCCGCACCGACCGCACCACCGCCTACATCCGCCTCTATCAGGCCCTCGGCGGCGGCTGGTCCTCCGGCTCCTGATCTAACATTTTCTAACATCTCCCATGTCCATCCCTCAACCCAACGAAGACCTCGCCGCCATCGTCCATCGCGGCAGATCACGCCCGTTCCGCAAATGGGCGATCATCAGCGCCACCCTACTCGTCATTGCCGCCGCCATCTGGTTCTACCGCTCCAAGGATAAGCAGGAAATCGGCAAACCCGAATACGTCACCGAAAACGCCGAACTCGGCCGCATCTCGCTCATCGTCACCGCCGCAGGAAATCTAACACCCACCAACCAGGTCGTCATCGGCTCGGAACTCTCAGGCACCGTCAGCCACGTCTACGTCGACACCAACGACCTCATCAAAAAGGATCAACCCCTCGCCAAGCTCGACACCTCCAAGCTCAACGTCCAGGCGGACCGCGTCCGCGCCGCACTCCTCGCCGCCAAAGCCCGCGTCAGCCAGGCCGAAGCCACCCTTCTCGAAAGCAAGGCCGCACTCGCCCGCCAGGAGGAACTCCACCAGCTCAGCGGCGGAAAAACCCCGTCGCGCGCCACCATGGAAACCTCACGCGCCACCGTCTCCCGCGCCGAGGCCGATCTCGAAAGCGCGCTCGCCTCCGTCACTGGTGCCGACGCCGAAGTGAAATCCTTCGAACGCGACCTCGAAAGAGCCATCATCCGCTCCCCCGTCGATGGCGTCGTCCTCTCACGCACCATCGAGGTCGGGCAAACCGTCGCCGCCTCCTTCACCGCACCCACCCTGTTCACCATCGCCGAGGATCTCAGGAAAATGGAGCTGCTGGTCGCCGTCAAGGAAGCCGACATCAGCCGCGTCGCGGAAGGACAAACCGCCACCTTCAACGTCGATGCATGGCCCCTCCGCAGCTTCACCGCCAAGGTTAAGAAAGTCGCCTTCGGCTCATCTAACAACCAAAGCGCCGCAGGTGCCAACACCACCGCCGCTTCCACCGGCGTCGTCACCTACTCCACCGAACTCGAAGTCGCCAACGACGACCTCTCCCTCCGCCCCGGCATGACCGCCACCGTCGACATCGCCATCGTCGACAAGCCAGACATCCTCGTCGTCCCCAACGCCGCCCTCCGCTTCGATCCCGTCGTCGCCGCCTCCATCGGCAAACCCGACGATACCAAACGCACCCTCGTCCAAAGCCTCTCCCCCGGCGGCGGCAGACGCTGGCGCGGCGGCGGTGGCCCACCCGCCCAAACCACCCCATCCACCGGCCCACGCGTCTTCACCCTGAAAAATGGCGAACCCGTCGAAATCAAAGTCACCACCGGCATCACCGATGGCCGCGTCACCGAAATCACCGGCGACAGCCTGACAGCCGACACCCCCGTCATCGTCAGCGTCAAACCGAAACCCACCGAATAATCTACCAGAATGAACGGGGAAACCCTCATCCAGCTCAGAAACCTCACCAAGACCTACGGCTCCGGTGATGCCGCCTTCACGGCCCTATGCGGCGTCGATCTCGAAATCCGCCGCGGCGAATTCGTCGCCGTCATGGGCCCCAGCGGCTCGGGAAAATCCACACTCATGAACATCCTCGGCTGCCTCGACAGCCCCACCTCCGGATCCTACCTCTTCAAAAACATCCCCGTTGAAACACTCAACAAGGACCAGCGATCCCTCATCCGCCGCCACGCCCTCGGCTTCATCTTCCAAGGCTTCAATCTGTTAGACCGCACCTCCGCGCTCGAAAACGTCGAACTCCCGCTCCTCTACCGCGGCTACCCCCGCAAACACCGCCACGAACTCGCCCGCGCCGCCCTCGCCCGCGTCGGCCTCGCCGATAAGGAACGCAACACCCCGTC
>SYAP01000010.1 GCA_005787565.1 Verrucomicrobiaceae bacterium
ACCTCCGACCTCCGACCTTCGACCTTCGACCTTCGACCTTCGACCTTCGACCTCCGACCTCCGACCTCCGACCTCCGACCTTCGACCTTCGACCTTCGACCTTCGACCTTACGACCTTCGACCTTCGACCTTAAAACTCTCCCTCTTCCACTTCTCACTCGGCACTTCTCACTCGGCACTCCTTCGCTTCATCCGTGTCCATCCGTGTTCATCCGTGGTTCCCATCTTCCTTTCCGGAGTCATTGCTGAAACACGAAACAACCCGCAAAAAGGCCAACCGATCACTCCTCCAGCACTCCCTTGGCGCGGGGCCAGGCCTTGATCGCCTCGATGATGATCCATGCCTCCAGCGCCAGCGTGACCACCGCCACTCCCGCGAGCAGGAAATTCGGTTTCTCACCGGTGATCCACGCGGTGGGACCGTAGAACAACTGCGCGACCATGGCCACCGCAGGGAGCACCAGCATGAACACCGCAGGCACCGCCACAAAGACCAGCGGCAGCTTGCGTCGCGACATCCAGAACAGGATCACCAGAAACGCGATGCCACCTAACAACTGATTGGTCGCCCCGAAGATCGGCCAAAGAAAAAGCCCGCCCTTCCCAAGATTGGCGAACTCCCACGAGGCACCCGGCGCAGGCATCGCCGCGATCACCGCCGCCAGCGTGATCGCCAGCAAGGTGGACGCATGTTTCCCCGCAAACATCCGCAGCCCGAGCGTGCTCGCAAGCTCCTGCGTGACATAGCGCTGGAGCCGGCACGCCGTATCCATCGTCGTCGCCGCGAACGAGGCCACGAACACCCCCATCAGCGCGACCGCGAAGGCCTCCGGCAAATGCAGCGCCCGCAGGAAATTTCCGCTACCCTGCACAAACGCCCCGATCGCCCCGGTGCTCGCCGTCCCCCAATCGGCATAACTCGCCGCAAACGCCGCCTCGCCCGTGAGCGTTCCGCTGGAGGTAGTCACGCCCAACCCCAACCCCGCCACACACGCGAGAATCACCAGCACCGCGAGAAATCCCTCCGTCAACATCGAGCCGAACCCGACAAACTGCGCATCCGTCTCGCAGCGCAACTGCTTCGACGAAGTCCCCGATGAAACCAAACAGTGAAACCCGGAAATCGCCCCGCAAGCGATCGTGATGAAGAGGAACGGAAAAATCGGCGGCGCACCCACCGCGTTGCGCACCGGGTCGGCAACGATTTCCAACGGCTGCTTGTCCGGCCCGAAGCCAAACAACCCGGCCACCACCAACCCTAACACCACCAACCCGAGCGCAGACAGCAATTGCAGCGAGTTGATGTAATCCCGCGGCTGCAACAAAATCCACACCGGCAGCACCGAGGCCACATACGAGTAAACCAACAACAACCCCACCCACACCAGCACCGGCAGTTCAGCCATCGCCATGTTGAACGCATGCAACGGCCCCCAATCGCCGTAAATCACGCTCAAATACATGATCACCAACGTAATCAACGAGGGAATCGTCAGCGAAACACCCTTGCGATGAAGCCACAGCCCGATTCCCATCGCGATCGGAATCTGGACCACGCAGGGAAAGATTGAAGTCGGGAACATCCGGAAAACATTCGCAATCACCAGCCCGAAAATCGCCAGCACCACCGTCAGCGCCATGAACAGGATGGACAGGAAAAGCACCCTCGTCCGAGGACTCAGCACCCGCCCCGAAATATCACCCACCGTCTGCCCACGGCTGCGCATCGAAACCACCAGCGACCCGAAGTCATGCACCGCCCCGATCAGGATGGAACCGAACAACACCCAAAGCAGCGCCGGCAACCAACCATAAATCACCGCCAGCGCCGGACCCACAATCGGCCCCGTCCCGGCAATCGATGTGAAATGGTGACCAAACACAACCCCCTTGGAAGTCGGCACATAATCCTCGCCATCCTCAAACTCCATCGATGGCGGCTTGCGCAGCGGATCGAGCCGGAAAATTTTCCGCGCCAACCATCGGCCATACGTGTGGTAGGCGATCAGATAGAGAACCAGCGAGCCGAGCGCGATGAGGAGTGTGGCCATGGATTTTCCAGAAGCCCATCATGTTGCCCGCCGGGATCAATGACGAATTGCCGAATCCGCCCGGAAGCGTTCGAAACATGACACCCATCCCCCGGACCCTGCCCGGAGATTGTCAAACGCTCCGCCATTCCCGGCAATCAGCTTCCGACGCTCAGATCCGCCGGCGGCGCAGCAGGGCGATCGCGCCAAGCAGCCCCAGTGCGCTGGTGGCGGGTTCTGGAATCGCAACCAGAGTGAGGTCGTTGCCAGTGCCGCCGGAGGCTTTCTGGAGAAACAAATACTGAAGCGGCTTGAAGCGCTTGCTCTGTTAGTTCCGGATTGCCGAAAGCGCTTCCGCTGCCCGACCACGCACAACCGGCGAGGAATCCTCCGCGAGTTTCTCAAGTTTTCCCGCCAGATGCGCCGCTTTGGCGGGATGGAACAAACAACCTGACACCGCCCAATACCGGGCGACCGGAGAAGTGGATTCCAAGGCCGCTTCCAAATCCGACGTGATGGAACCGGACGTGGCCATGAACGCAAGATCCACCCAGGCCGCATGCTCCTTGCCCGCTTTGGCGACATGGCCGTGGATCGTTCCGTTTGACACCACTTCCTTCCACATCTCTTCGGGAACAACGCTGGTATCGCGGGTGTCGACCATCTGCTTGCGGAGCCGCTCGCGCATCGCTGTTAGACGGGCGGAGTGTTCTGGTTTGCCGGCGAGGTTGTTGATTTCCCATGGGTCGGCCTTGAGGTCGAACAACCGTTCCATCGGCTGCGGAACCTGCCATAGATCATGATGATATCCGCTCAGCTTGCCATTGGCGGCCACGTCCTTCCACGCCAACCACGATGGCTGGCCGAGCGGATAACTGGCATGGGGCGCACCGGGTTGATTCGGGCTGAAACAACGGATGTATTTGAACTCGCCATCGGTGATCGCACGGCGCATGCCGGGGATTTCGTCGAAGCGGTCGCCGAAGAGAAACTCCATCTCACGTGGCGCGGCGCGGTGTTTTCCCAGAAATGCACGGCCCTGCATGGAGGCTGGGGTGGCTTTGCCGGCGAGTGACAAAACGGTTGGCGCGAGATCGACAAAGGCAACCGGTTCATCGACGACCGAGCCCGGGGCGAAGGACGAGAGGTGACGCCACTTTTCAGGCAGATGGACGATCATGGGAATGCGCACGCCGCTGTCTTCCAGATAGCGCTTGCCGCGGGCCATGGGTCCTCCGTGATCGGCATAATAAAAAATGATGGTGTTCTCCGCGAGTCCCTGTTTTTCCAGTTCGTCCAACAATTTCCCCACCTGGCGGTCCATGGCGGTGACACAGTCGTGATAGATCGCGGCATCCGAACGCATTTCAGGGAGATCCGGCTGGCTGCCAGGAAGTGTGATATCGGCCGGAGCGACGCGTGGCGTTTCCGGGATGATGCCCTGCTTGCGGTTCCGCGCCACTTGCTGGGGAAAGAGATTGCTCTCGTGAGTGACTGTTAGATTGAAGACCGCCATGAAGGGCTTGCCGGAGGGGCGCTTGCGGTAGTGCGCCTTGCCCGAGCACTCATCCCAGATGGCGGCATCATCGCCCTTGAAGTTGTAGTCGGTCTTCGAGTTGTTGGTGCAGTAATAGCCCATTTCACGAAGATGGGAAACATAGGACCGGAAAGTCGCGGGAATCGGGTGGCGGCTCCGCATGTGCTGGGTACCCATGGTGGTGGCGTAGGCTCCGTTGAGGATGGTTGAGCGGGCGACGGCGCAGACCGGTGCGTTCGAGTAGGCGCGGGTGAAGCGCAATCCACCGGCGGCGAGCCGGTCGAGGCGCGGGGTGGAAGCCTGTTTGTTTCCATAACAACCAAGCCAATGCGCCGCATTGTCCTCGCTGGTGATCCAAAGGATGTTTGGAAGCTCCGCAAATGCGCTCACGGCGAGGGACAAAATGATGAGAAGGGTTTTCATGAATGAGGGCATCAGGGTTTCACCGGAGCATCGCAATCACGGACGGGTTGTCCATCCACGATCCGCGTTTCACCCCGTTTCGGATTCCAGATCGCTTCGAAATCGCAGGATTCCTCGTCATTCGGATCGGTGAAAAGCGATCGTTGTCCGCATCACGTAGAAAATGAGGAACCGTTGTCGCCGATGGGAATAACAAAGGTGTTTGTCGCTGGTAACTGCGGTATAAGAATCGGGGCTGGCTTGTCATCGATTCTTCGGTCCACTCCGTTTGGGCTTCTGCCCGGGCTGCGGGTGGCGATTGAGAATTTCACGAAGTTCCCGGACGACTTCCGGCCGCTCGGCGGCAATGTTCTTGGTCTCCACCGGGCCGTTCTGATAGTCGTATAACTCGATGGTTTCCTCATGATCCGGTTGTCCGGGGTTTTTCCAAACGACAAGTCGATAACGATCCGTACGAATGGCACGACCCAACCGTTGTTTTTGGAAACAATGATAGGCATGATCATCCACCCGGGCTGCGGGATCTTTCAGCACGGGCACGAGACTGATCCCGTCGATCGGTTGCGGACCTTCGGGCTTGGGAAGCCCGGCGAGCTCCGCAAGAGTCGGATAGAGATCAACCGTCTCCGCAATCTGCCGAGTCGAGGATCCGGGCCTGGCAACGCCGGGGCCGGCGAAGATCAGCGGGATGCGGTTGGCTAGCTCGTAGTTGACGTGTTTCGTCCAGATACCGAGCTCGCCCAATAGATAACCGTGGTCGCCCCACAGCACGACAATGGTGTTTTCAGCCAATCCGGTTTCATCCAAAGCCGCGAGCACACGACCAATCTGGGCATCCACATAACTCGTCGACGCATAGTAGCCATGGATGAGTTTTCGCTTCAGCTCATCCTGATAGAGAGCCACCTGCCCTTCGGGAACAGGGGTGTATTGGGCGATTTCCCCACCACGTTTCTGAGCTTCCTGCGGAGCTCCATCCGGTGCCTTTTCAATGTCCGGCATTGGCAACGTCGCAGGGTCATACAAATCCCAGTACTTCTTCGGCGCGGAAAATGGCAAATGCGGTCGGGCGAATCCGGCGGCGATGAAAAATGGCTTCGTAGGATCCGCAGCATGCTTTTTGAGGCGTTGGATTGTCTCCGTAGCCACGCGACCGTCCGCATAAGCGTCGTCAGGAACATCCGGACTCTCCCATGCGGCACCGCGCGGAAGTCCGTCGGATGATTGGTTGGAAAACAGCGCCTCCTCGCGGGTAAGCGCCTTGCCCGTATTCGCCGGATCACGGTATTCGATGACGAGATCCTTGAAATGAGGAACAGTCCACGAGGACTCGTCATTGTTGCAACCATGGCCGATATGAAACACCTTGCCCAGAGCCTCCGTCGAATATCCATGACGGAGAAAATGCTGCGGCAGGGTGACCGCATTCGGATATGGCCGACGAAAGTCGCTTCCGAAACCATAAATGCCCAACGAGGTGGAACGTGACCCGGCCATCAGATTGAAACGGGATGGCGCGCAGACGGCGGTGTTGCAGTAAGCCATTTCAAAGCGCATCCCGCGAGCGGCAAGCTTGTCCAATTGCGGGGTAATGGCGTGCTTGTCGCCATAGGCCCCGAGTGCGGGTTTGAGGTCATCGACGAGGATGAGCAGCACGTTTGGCTTGGTTTCGCCCCGGGCAGCGGACAGGACGAAGAGGGTGGCGAGCAGGTGTCGGATCATCATTTCAGCGTTGATTGGGCTTCTTCCGAAGCGGCTTCTCGGGTTTCACTTCCGAATCGTAGGATGGATTTTCCTCGGTTGGCATCGGCGCTTTGGTGTCCCGCAACCAGCCGAGAAGATCATCCAACATCTGGTTCCTGCGATCCTCTTCGATGGGTGCAAGGTCGTTGTGCTCGCCCGGGTCGCTCTTAATCTGATAGAGCTCCACAGCACCATTTCCGGGCACCGATTCCCTTCCACCATCAAGCGCCCATTCCTCATGGAAGAGGTGCAATTTCCAATCGCCCTTGCGGATCACCGAGACAGGCCGGGTGCGGAAACCGAGTTTCACATCCCCTTCCCTACCGCGGATCACCGGATCATCGAGATAACCTGGAAAGTGCCAGAAGATCGCCTCCCGCTCGAGCTTGCCCGACTTTGTTAGAAGAGGTACGAGACTCTCACCATCTAGCACCTTTCCGGATGGAATTTCCGCTCCGGCGAGCGCGAGAAAGGTCGGATACAAGTCGATCTGATGAACGGGAATGGTCGATTCACCGGATGGAATCACTCCGGGGTACCAGGCGATGAACGGCTCACGGATGCCACCCTCATAATAGCCTCCCTTGTTTCCACGCAGCGGCTCCTGAGAGGACTGCTGGGTGCCGCCGTTGTCGGAAGTGAAAATCACCAGCGTGTTCTCGGCGATCCCGAGCGCGCGGATTTTCTCAATGATCTCCCCCACCCCTGCGTCGAGATCAAAGGTGCAAGCGGCATAAAGCGCATTCTTGTGCTGTTTCCCTGGAGCCTTGGCGTTGAACTTCGCGAGTGACTCCTGCCTGGCCTCCAGCGCGCTGTGGATTGCATGATGCGAAAGGAAAGCGAAGAATGGCTTCCCGTTCGCTTTGGATCGCTCCATGAACTCCCCTGCCGCACGGGTGATGGAAAACACGCCCTTAGGATCTGTCGGGCGGTCGCGGCGTTGGTTTGGACTACCTTTCTGGGAGTCGAATACCACATCGAATCCTTGCTCGGAAGGAGTTGCTCCGTCCTTTCCGTCAAGATGCCATTTTCCGAAAATCCCAGTGACATACCCGGCACCCTTCAGAGCCTCCGGCAAGGTGATCACGGATGGAGCAAGTCCCGATTTGTTAGGAATCGGGGTCAACCTCTGCGACGCTTTCGGTCCGCGATCGGTGGAACCCACCGCATAAACCCCATGCCGTGGCGTGTAGGTCCCTGAAAGAAGGCAAGCACGACTCGGAGCACAATTGCCGGCTCCGGCATAAGCGTGGTGAAAAACCATACCCTCCTTAGCCAGTCGATCGAGATTCGGCGTTTCATGGAAATCACTGCCATTGAAGCCAACATCTCTCCAACCCAGGTCGTCCGCGTAGATCAGTAGGATGTTCGGTTTGGCGTCCGTTCGGGCCGCCGACAACTGGTAAAAAACCAATGCGCAAAGTAGGACCAGGTGCTTCATGATGGGTTCGTCCGGACAACGTGAATCCAAATAGGCGGAAATGCCCGTTGGTCAGGACCCAAATCCAGACCGCGCCGCATGATGACCTCCACCCACCCCTAGGCAAGGCAATCATTCTCCTCTGGCCGGACTGTTCCACTTGCTTTTTCTCGAGGTCCCAATTGCGCCATCCTCGTCCAAATGCGAGATCTTCAATCGAATGACGACTACATGGGCAACTAAACCCTCGACGAATGAAATCCTTTCGCACTCCATTGGGACATCCATTCACCACCATCGTTCTTCCTCAACCTCGCAATCTTCTCTGGATTCCTGCGTAATAAGATCAGTGAGAAGCTACGTCTCTACCCCGCAATGGCATCAAGACCCGCGAAGCCTCGGAAGCCGCCCAAACGATCAACCTGCACGGCACCAACATCTGTCCACTTGAGGTGAAACGTTCCGGGTGCGGCGGAGTTCAATTTCGAGCCAAGGTCCCAGCATACGCCACACCAGGCCCTGGAGAAGACCAAATGTTCAACAGATCGGCACCATGTTCAAACCTATCCTTTTCGTCCTACTGACAATTGCGGCTGCGTTCCATGCCCATTCAGAACCCGCAACCAAGCCCCACATTCTCTTCGTCATCGCCGATGATCTCACCTTCCGTGACATCGGCTGCTATGGCGGCCAGGCGCTCACTCCACACATCGACAAGCTCGCCACCGAAGGCATGCGCTTCACCCGTTGCTTCCAGACGATGCCCATGTGCTCTCCCACCCGCCACACCATCCTCACCGGCCTCTATCCGGTGAAAAGCGGTGCCTACACCAACCATACCTTCGTCCATCACCACGTCAAAAGCATCGTCCACTACCTGAAACCACTCGGCTACCGCGTCGCCCTCTCAGGAAAAACCCATATCGGCCCCAAAACGGCGTTTCCCTTCGAATACAGCACGGGTGACAAACAATCCGCCATCAACTTCGATGCCGTCGAATCCATCATGAAGGAAAGCACCTCCACAGGAAAACCCTTCGCCATCTTCGCCTGCTCCAACGAACCTCACGAACCTTGGAACAAGGGCCGCAAGTTCCGCAACCTCTACGACCCCGCCAAACTCAAACTCCGCCCCTACCTCCTCGACACGCCAGAGACCCGCGAAGCCTACCGCGAATACCTCTGCGAAGTCAGCCACTTCGATGGCGAGGTCGGCCGACTGCTCGAACTGTTGGATCGTCATGGCCTGCGGGAAAACACACTTGTCATGGTCGTTTCCGAACAAGGAAACAGCTTCCCCTTCGCCAAATGGAGCCTATACGACTCAGGCCTCCAATCCGCCTTGATCGTCCGCTGGCCCGGCAAAGTCCAACCTGCAACCAACGCCAACGCCATGGTCGAGTATGTGGACATCACCCCCACCTTCATCACCTCTGCGGGTGAAAACGCACCACCTGACATCGATGGCCGCAGCTTCTTACCCGTCCTCCTCGGCAAAACGGACAAACACAAATCTCATGTCTTCGGCATGCAAACCACCCGCGGCATCTACGATGGCCCCCACCACTTCCCCATCCGCTCCGTCCGTGATGAACAACACAAGCTCATTCTCAACCTCGACCCCAAGGCCGATTTCAAATGCATGATCAACAACAGTCCATGGTTTCGCAGTTGGCAATCCCTCGCAGAAAGTGGCGATGAAAATGCCCGCGCCACCCTCGCCCGCTACACCCGGCGCCCCGCCATCGAACTCTACGACATCATCAAAGACCCATACGAACTCAACAACCTCGCTAGCGACCCTGATCTAGCAGAAACCATCAAGCGCCTACGCGGCACCCTCGACGCCTGGATGATTGACCAAGGCGACAAGGGCATGCAAACCGAACTATCCGCCTTCGAACGCATGCTCTCGGGCAATGCCGAATACAAGGCATGGGCCCTCGAAAACAAACCCAAGAAATGAACCACCTTTCCCGAATCTTCCTTCTCCTGATTGCCGCGCTCCACCTCCCGGCCACGGCAAGACCCAACATCATCACCATCTTCGTCGATGACATGGGCTATTCCGACCTCTCCTGCTTCGGGGGCCATCTCGTTAGAACCGAAAACCTCGACCGCCTCGCCGCAGAAGGCATCCGCTTCAAACAACACTACGTCGCCTCACCCATCTGCTCGCCCTCCCGCGTCGCCATCACCACCGGCCAATACCCACACCGCTGGCGCATCACTTCATTCCTCAACAACCGCGCGGACAACATGAAACGCGGCGTCGACCAATGGCTTGATCCCAAAGCCCCCACCCTCGCCCGCCAACTCCAACTCGCCGGATACTCCACCGGCCACTTCGGCAAATGGCACATGGGCGGCCAGCGAGATGTCGACAACGCGCCGGAAATCTCCCAATACGGCTTCGATCGATCCCTCACCAACTTCGAGGGCATGGGCCCGAAACTGCTGCCCCTCACCCTTACTCCCGCCTCCAAACAACCCGGCCGCATCTGGCAGGACGCCGAACGACTCGGTAGCCCCGTCACCTGGATGCAACGCTCCGAAATCACAGGCGGCTTCGTCTCTGCCGCCATCAGCTTCATCGATCAAGCCGCCACCACCGATCGACCCTTCTTCGTCAACCTATGGCCAGATGATCCCCACTCCCCTTTCTACCCTCCGCTCGACCGCTGGGGCGATGGCGAAAAGCGTACACTTTACCACGGCGTCATCAGCGCCATGGACCTGCAACTCGCCCCTCTCATCGACCGCATCCGCATGGACCCGAAGCTCCGTACTAACACCTTAATCCTCTTCTGCTCCGACAACGGCCCCGAGCCCGGCGCAGGTAGCAGCAAACCCTTCCGCGGCTCCAAAACATGGCTCTACGAAGGTGGCATCCGCTCGCCACTCATCGTCTGGGGCCCCGGCTTGCTCGCCAAAAACACCGCCAACACCATCAACGACGAGTCCGTCATCGCAACCATCGACATCAACCGCTCCCTCTACACCCTTACTGGTGCCAACCTCCCCGCAGGACACACTCTTGATGGCGAGGATCTCCTCTCAACACTGTTAGGCAAATCCAGAGACAGCAGGAAAACACCACTCTTCTTCCGCCGACCACCCGACCGCCCCGGCAACGATCCCCGATGGGGCATGGGCGACGCCCCGGACCTCGCCGTGCGTCACGGGAAATGGAAGTTTCTGATAAATTACGATGGATCCAGTAGCCAGCTCTACAACATCCTCGCCGATCCCTCCGAATCCAAGAATCTCGCCGGGGATTTCCCTCAAGTGGCCGCCCGCCTCAAATCGGCGCTTTTCCAATGGAACGCCACCATGCCCAAAGACGCCGGCGACCCGTCCTTTACCCCCGGTGCCAAGAAACCCAACCGGTGATTCCCGTTCATGAAATCCATCCGCCACAGACCCCACTCAACCACGAACTGGTTCCTCTACGTCTTCTCCCTCCTTCTTGTAACCACCTCGATCGGCAACGCGGAAACTGCCAAACCCCACATCGTCATCTATCTGTCAGACGATCACTCCCAATACGACTCCAGCCTCTACGGTGACAAATCCATCCCCACACCCAATCTCGAAAAACTCGCGGCGGATGGAATCAAGTTCACCCACGGATTTGTCGTCTCACCCTCCTGCGCTCCCAGCCGCGCCGCCATGCTCACTGGACTCATGCCCGCACGAAATGGAGCAGAAGACAACCACAGCTACCCGAAACCCGGAACACGCAGCCTCATCCTCGAACTCAAGCAATCCGGCTACGAAACCATCTCCATCGGCAAGGTCGCCCACGGCAATTCCGCGGAATCGTTCGGCTTCGATTCCATACTCAAATCGGACAACCCCGGCAAAAATCCCGCTGCGATGTTAGAAACCATTACCACCCACCTCGAATACCGCGACTCTTCCAAGCCCATCTGCCTCTTCATCGGCACATCCGACCCTCACGTCCCATGGCCCCGCAAAACCGGATTCGATCCCGCCAATGTCTCCCTCCCACCCCACTCCATCGACGGCCCGATCACCCGCAAACAACGCGCCCACTACTATCAAGGCATCAAAAATGTCGATGACCTCCTCGGCAAACTCCGAACCCTGATCGCCGAAAAACTCGGCGAAAACACCCTATTCCTCCACACAAGCGACCACGGAGCCCAATGGGCCTTCGGCAAATGGAACCTATACGACTACGGCACCCGCGTCCCCTTCGTCGCAACATGGCCCGGCACCATCAAACCCAACACCACCACCTCCGCAATGGTCAGTTGGATCGATATCATCCCTACCCTCATCGAAATCGGTGGCGGAGAAGCCCCCTCAGGCGTCGACGGCAAGTCCTTCCTGCCGGTCCTGTTAGGAAAATCGAAGACCCACCGCGAACGCATTTTCACCACCCACTCCGGAGACAGGGAAATGAACGTTTATCCCATTCGCGCCATCCGCACGGCCGATTGGAAGCTCATCCATAACCTCCGACCGGACCTCGCCTGGACCAGCCATTCCGACCTCCTCCTCAGACCCTTCGCCGGCATCCACATGAGCGAGTGGGCGCTCCTCGCCAAAACAGATGAAACGGCCGCCGCAATCATGCATCGCTACCACCAACGCCCCGAGTTCGAGTTCTACCATGTCACCGAAGATCCATGGGAAACCCGCAACCTCGTCGAAGATCCCACCCAGTCCGACCGCATCGCATCCCTCAAATCCGAACTCGCCGCCTGGATGAAACAACAGAACGACACCGCCCGCACCTTCGCGGCACCACGCCCCATCTCCCAACCGCAAACCTGGCAAACCTCACCCTCACCACCCAAAGACCCGTGATCGCAACCATCACTTTACCAACTCACCAATCCGCGCCAACTTCGCAGAACTGACCTGCTCCCGGCGTCCACACCATGATCGCGAAACCCTTCCTCTTTCTGGCCCTCTCAACGTTCCTTCTAACGGCATCAATCCGGAGCTTCGCCGAAAGCCTTCCCGAAGGCCTCTTCATCAACCCCATCGGCGAAGGGGCCGACCCTTGGATCACCCGGGACCCGGATGCCGACCGCTACCTCTGGTGCTTCTCCGAAGGAAACCGCGCCATCGCCATCCACACCAGCAAATCCCTCACCTCCCTCGGCGAAAAACACATTGTCTGGCGTGCTCCCGAGAACGGCCCCACCTCCCGCGAAGTCTGGGCACCCGAACTCCACTGGATCCAAAACCGTTGGCATATCTATTTCGCTCCATCCGATGGCCAAAACCGGAACCACCGGGCCTACGTCCTCCGCTCGAAATCCGAGGACCCGCTCGGCGAATATGAAATCCACGGCCCGCTCCCAACAGGAAAAGGCACCGATGGCATATCTCCTAACATCTGGGCCATCGACATGACCCCGCTGGAACACAACGGCAACCTCTACGCCATCTGGTCCGGCTGGGACGAACCAGATTCCGACCGGCAGTTCCTCTACATCGCCCCGATGAAATCCCCCGTCGAACTCGCCACCCCCCGCGTCCTCCTCTGTGCCAACGACGAACACCCGTGGGAATTCACCGAGGAGAACCGCAAGGGCCGCGGACTCCATGAAGGACCTCAGGTCCTCAAACACGACAACCGCACCTTCCTCACCTACTCCACCGGCGCATCTTGGCTCCCCACCTACAAACTCGGCCTGCTCGAACTCACAGGCACCAACCCGCTCGACCCCAAATCGTGGAAAAAATATCCCTCACCTGTCTTCACCTCGACCGAAACCACATTCGGCGTTGGCCACAGCTGCTTCGTCCCCTCACCAGATGGCCTCGAAAAATGGCATATCTATCACGCCAAACAAAATCGCGATCCCGGCTGGAAACGTGCCATCTTCGCCCAACCCATGACATTCACCAACGCCGGACTCCCCGACTTCGGAAAACCTCTCGCCCCTAACAATCCCATCCCACTCCCCTCAAGCACCGAAATCCCCAACCTCAACCTCCCCTACTCCACCTCCTTCAAATCCACCACCCCACCGCAAGGCTGGAGCCCCTACGGCCACCACCAGTTCTTCAGCTTCCGCAACGACGGCCTCCACCTCGGCACAATTCCACAAGCACCCGTCAACGACTACCGCTCCGGCGAAAAACTCGTCCTCGACTCCCCCGCCCCACCCGACTTCACCGCCAGCGTCACCCTCAACTTCAACGGACAATCCGACGCCCGCGACGCCGGCATCCTCTTCCGCACCACCGCTCCCTCCATCGGCTACGACGCCCAACGCGGATACTTCGCCGGACTCATCCCAAACACTAAAATCATCATCCTCGGCAAAACAGACGGCAAATCCTGGACCGAACTCGCCCGCTCATCCGCCCAAATCGACCCAGCCAAACCACAACGCCTCCAAGTCACCTGCAAAGGCCCTGCGATCACCATCCAACACAACCGCCACCCAGCCATCTCCTTCTCAGACTCCACCTACACTCGCGGCACCGTCGGCCTCCGCGTTGTCGACACCCACGCAATCTTCACCGACTTCTCCCTGACTACCCCCGATTGACACCCTCCTCCTGCGGAAAATCACAACCCTACCCCGCCCATCTCGCATTTCCGCATGGTCGGCCGCCCCATGTCCATTCACAACCTCACTCACAAACCCGCCCACAAACTCAACCATCATGAAAACCACCGCCGCCCTCGCCGCCATCCTCCTCTCCCTAACAGCCTGCAACAAACCCGCCACGGTCACCACCTCCTCCGGCCTCCAACAGGAAACCTACGGCAAGATGCCCGACGGCACCGAAGTCAAAATCTTCACCCTCACCAACAAGAACGGCCTCAAGGCACGCGTCACCGAATACGGCGCCATCCTCGTCTCCATGGAAACCCCGGACAAATCCGGTAAATCCGCCGACATCACCCACGGCTACGACACCCTCGATGGCTGGCTCACCAACACCTCCTACTTCGGCGCCACCGTCGGACGTTTCGGTAACCGCATCGCCAACGGCAAGTTCACCCTTGATGGAAAGGAATACACCCTCGCCACCAACAACGACCCCGGCGACATCCCCTGCCACCTCCACGGCGGCATCAAAGGCTTCGACAAGGTCCTCTGGTCCGGCAATCCCGTCGGCGAAAGCGGCGTCGAGTTCACCTACGTCTCCAAAGACGGCGAGGAAGGCTACCCCGGCAATCTAACAGTCAAGGTTACCTACTCCCTCAACGATGACAACGAACTCAAATGGGAAGCCAAAGCCACCACCGACGCTCCCACCGTCATCAACCTCGTCCACCACACCTACTGGAACCTCTCCGGCGACCCCACCACCACCATCAACGACCACCTCCTCACCCTCAACGCACCATCCTACCTCCCCACCAACGCCGGCCTTATCCCCACCGGCCAGATCGCCCAAGTCGCCGACACCCCGATGGACTTCACCAAACCCACCCCCATCGGCGAACGCCTCGAAGCTGATTTCGAACCCCTCAAATTCGGCGGCGGATACGACCACGCATGGGTCCTCGAAAAAAGCGAGGGACTCCGCCTCGCCGCCAAACTCAAGGACCCGAAATCCGGCCGCGTCATGGAAATCTCCACCAACCAACCCGCCATCCAGTTCTACGGAGGAAACTTCCTCGATGGCACCGTCACCGGAAAAAGCGGCGTCAAATACGCCCACCGCACCGCCCTCTGCCTCGAAACCGAAGGCTTCCCGGACGCCCCTAACAAACAAAACTTCCCCTCATCCGTCCTCCGCCCCGGCGAAACCTACCACCACGTGATGATCCACCAATTCTCCGCCGAGTAAGGCTCAACTCGCCTGATCTAACATACACACCCGTCACCGGCGCGATCTCAGCCACTCGTGAAACACGGCTGGTTCCGCCGGCATTTCAATCGCCACTTTCGGCAACTCCGCCAGAACCGCCAACCGCTCAGGGACCTCAACCGCCCCCACCCCAAGCTCCGCATCCATCACATCCGGAAACTTCGCCGGATGAGCTGTCTCCAACGTGATCGTCGCACTGCCGGGATGACTCGATCTCCACTGCCGGGCCGCCAGCCACCCCACCGCACCATGCGGATCGATCTCGTAATCAAACAACGACTTCACCTCTCGGATCGCCGCCCGCGTCCGGTCATCGGAAAACGAAGCCCCTGAAATCATCGCACGCATCTCCTCCCACGATCCGCCAAATAAAGCACTCATCCGCGCGAAATTCGACGGCGCTCCCACATCCATCGCGTTCGATATCGTCGGCTCACCCGCCCTGGGCTGATAGATCCCGGAGTTCAGATACGCCGGCACCACATCATTGCGGTTCGTCGCCGCCACGAAATGCTCCACCGGCAAACCCAACCGCACCGCCAGCAACCCGGCTGTTAGGTTGCCGAAATTTCCGGACGGCACCACAAACACCGGCTTCACTCCCTCCGGCAATTGCCTCGCCGCATGCAGATAATAAAACGACTGCGGCACCAATCGCGACAAATTGATCGAGTTAGCCGACGTGAGATTCAGCGATTCCGACAACTCCCGATCCAAAAACGCCGACTTCACCAGCGCCTGGCAGTCATCAAACGTCCCCTCGATCTCCAACGCCGTGATATTTCCACCCAGCGCCGTCAACTGCTTCTCCTGAAGCCCGGAAACCTTCCCCTTCGGATAGAGAATAATCACCCGCGTCCCCGGAACGTTGTGAAACGCCGACGCCACCGCACCACCCGTATCCCCGGAGGTCGCCACCAACACCGTTAGTTCCCGATCCTCCCCTCGCGTCAACCACGCCATCAAGCGGGCCCTGAACGGCGCCACGAAATCCTTGAACGCCAAGGTCGGCCCCTGG
>SYAP01000090.1 GCA_005787565.1 Verrucomicrobiaceae bacterium
GACCTGCACCGGCGACCACACCTCCCACTCCAACCCCTTCGCCTTCGGCCGCGCCGTCAAAACTCCCGCCGCAACCAGAACCACCGCCACCAACATCGCCACACGCCTCACCCCAGCCCTCAAATACGGCAAACTCCACCGCCCATAAACCCACGCCGCCGCCGCCACCAGACTCAGCCCGATCACCGCGCCCAACCCGTTCTCCAACTTCACCAACCCCAGATAAACCCACAGCAAATAACCCGCCGTCGCAAACAAAAGAAAGGACATCCCCTGTTTGAAACTCTCCATCCACGCCCCGGGCCTCGGCAAAAACCGCAACAACCCCGGAAACGCCGAAAACATCAGATACGGCCCCGCCAACCCGATCCCCATCGCCGCAAACGCCGTGAAAAATTGCACCGCCGGCAAAACAATCGCCGCCCCGATCGCCACCCCCAAAAACGGAGCCGAACACGGCGTCGCAACCACCGTCGCCAAGACCCCGGAAAAAAACGATCCCGCATACCCCTGCTTGTTCTGAAGGTTCCCACCCACCGAAGTCGCCGACGCACCGATCTCGAACACCCCGAACAAATTCAACGCCAACACGAACATCAGCAACATCAACCCCAACACCACCCACGGCTCCTGCAACTGATACCCCCAGTTCAACGCATCCGCCGCATTCCCCGACTTCTCCGCAGCCAACCGCACCGCAAACAAAATCCCCGCCAAAACCCCGAACGACGCCAAAACCCCCACCGTGAACATCACCCCGTGCGCCACGATCTTCTTCCGGTCCTCACCCGCCTGCTGCACAAACCCCATGATCTTCAGCCCGATCACCGGGAAAACACACGGCATCAGATTCAAAATCAACCCACCTAACAGCATCCCGCCCAGGATCGGTAGAAACTTCGAAAACGGCACCGGTGCCGGCGGCGGCCGCGAAATCGCAACCTCCTCCACCCGCACACTCCCGAACCCCTCACCCTTCGCTGTTAGAATCCCCGAAACCACCTTCCCCTGCGGAATCGGCCGCTCGATGAAATCCTTCGTCTTCCTCTTCAACGTCAGCACCCACGCATCCCCATCCTTCACCGCAGCACCCCCACCGCTCAACGCCTCAACAAACGCCTGATCCGGAATGAAATCCAATCCCTCAGGTAGAGCCGCGCCACCCGCCTCCACCCGCAACGTGATGTCACCACCCGGCGAGGAAGCCGCAACCTCCCACTTCGCCTCGCCCGCCAACCGCTTCCGCGCCCCTTCAAAAACACCCGCCACCTCGGGATCCACCTCCGCCTCGCCAGCCACCGGCAGCTCCAACTTGAACTTCAATTTCTCATCAAGACAGCTGTCCTTGCAAATCTGCCACTCCGCCAACCCCGACAACGTCACCGTCTCACCCGCCTTCAAATCCCCAGCCGGCGTGATCTCCACCAGAAAAACCGGCGTCCCGTTGTAAACAAAACTCTTCCCCGAAAATCCCCTCTTCACCTCCGGCACCGGCCACTGCAAGGCCCCCGCCTTGAAACCCTCCGGCAACCTCCACTCGATCCGTGGCGACAACTCGATCCCACCCGGATTCAAATAATAACTGTGCCACCCCTCAGGATGCGCCAACTCCAGCGCCACCACAAACGGCTTCCCCGCCGCCACCGACTTCACCTCGGAAATCACCCGCGCCTTCGTAGCCGGATCCCCTCCACCAAATGCGAC
Organism: Verrucomicrobiaceae bacterium; assembly: GCA_005787565.1. GTDB lineage: Bacteria > Verrucomicrobiota > Verrucomicrobiia > Verrucomicrobiales > Akkermansiaceae > Luteolibacter. The sequence goes on from SYAP01000090.1 coordinate 1,705, forward strand.
GTCAAACTGCGCCGAAACGCTCGTGACCAATAACAGATAGGAAAAAAATCTCGTGATGAATTGCAGCATGGCCGTTCGGATGTTCGGACGATAAGAGCCAACCACATCCGGTTTCATCCAAAAAAGAACGGACCCCCGGAAATAACCGGAAGCCCGTCTTTCAAATCCACTTCGCGGGAAACGAAAAGGAAATCACCCGGATCAATAACCCCGGCGCTCCTGATCCCTCGCATTCCCATAAGTTCCGCCCACCGCGGCGCCACCCAGAGCACCGATCGCGGCACCTTCAAGCGGACGCCCGCTCTGGTTGCCAATGATCGCTCCCGCACCCGCGCCGATCAACGCTCCCGTCGCAGCTCCACGCTGCGTGCTCGGGCCGGCTGGCGATGCACAATTCGAAAGTCCAACCGCGCAAACGGCCGCGATAATGGAAAGATACACAGTTTTCATGATGTTGAGTTCGTTGTTGATTCCGCTCCCACACGGCATGGAAATGATCCCAAACCCGCTGAAGCACTACCCTTAGACTCGCCTCGACCTCAAAACATTCAAGAAATATTGATCCTCCCGCCACCCAATCCGGAATCGACAACCACCCCCGCTTCCCCTAGTCCCTCGCCAGTCCATTTCCACCCGCCCACACAGCCATGTCCGCCACGCCCACCATCATCTACACCAAAACCGACGAAGCCCCGGCTCTCGCCACCTACTCATTCCTCCCCATCGTCCAGGCGTTCACCAAACACTCCGGCATCACCGTGGAAACCCGCGACATCTCACTCGCCGGCCGCATCATCGCCCAATTCCCCGACTTCCTCCGCGACGACCAGAAAATCCCCGACCACCTCTCCGAGCTCGGCGCGCTCACACTCACCCCGGAGGCCCACAGCAGCAAACTCCCGACCAGCTCCGCCTCCGTCCCCCAGCTCAAGGAAGCCATCGCCGAACTCCAGGCCAAGGGATACAACCTCCCCAACCTCCCCGAAAACCCCACCACCGCCGCCGAAAAGGACATCAAGGCCCGCTACGCCAAAGTCATGGGCTCCGCCGTCAACCCCGTCCTCCGCGAAGGCAACTCGGACCGCCGCGCACCCAAAGCCGTCAAGGACTACGCCAAAAAACACCCCCACTCCATGGGCGCATGGTCCAAGGACTCCAAAACCACCGTCGCCTCCATGGACGGCCAGGGCGACTTCTTCTCTAACGAAAAATCCGTCACCGTCCCGCAAGCCACCGACGTCAAAATCACCTTCACCGCCGACGACGGCACCACCACCGTCCTCAAGGAATCCACCCCCCTCAAAGCCGGTGAAATCCTCGACGCCACCTTCATGAGCAAAGCCGCCCTCCGCGACTTCCTCGCCACCCAAATCTCCCGCGCCAAATCCGAAGGCCTCCTCCTATCCCTCCACATGAAGGCCACCATGATGACGGTCTCGGACCCCATCATCTTCGGCCACGCCGTCGAAGTCTTCTTCAAGGACCTCATCGCCAAACACTCCCAAACCCTCGCCACACTCGGCGTCGACTTCCGCAACGGCTTCGGCGACCTCATCGCCAAACTCGAAAAACTCCCCGCAGACCAAAAAGCCGCCATCGAAGCCGACATCCAGACCGCCTATCAAAACGGCCCAGCCCTCTCCATGGTCAACTCCGACAAGGGCATCACCAACCTCCACGTCCCCTCCGACGTCATCGTCGATGCCTCCATGCCCGCCATGATCCGCGCCGGCGGAAAAGTCTGGGACTCTAACGGAAAAACCGGAGACACCCTCGCCGTCATCCCGGACTCCTCCTACGCCGGAATCTATCAGGCCGTCATCGACTTCTGCAAACAACACGGCGCACTCGACCCCACCACCATGGGCTCCGTCCCCAACGTCGGCCTCATGGCCCAAGCCGCCGAGGAATACGGCTCACACAACAAAACCTTCGAAATCCCCGCAAACGGCACCGTCACCATCACCGACTCCGCCGGCAACACACTCCTCACCCACAACGTCCAGCAAGGCGATATCTGGCGCGCCTGCCAAACCAAGGACGCACCCGTCCAGGACTGGGTCAAACTCGCCGTCAACCGCGCCCGCGCCACCGGCGACCCCGCCGTCTTCTGGCTCGACCAAAACCGCGCCCACGACGCCCAACTCATCGCCAAAGTCGAAACCTACCTCAAGGACCACGACACCTCCGGCCTCGACATCCGCATCCTCCCGCCCGCCGCCGCCTGCACTTTCTCCCTGGAACGCATCGTCCAGGGCAAAGACACCATCTCCGTCACCGGAAACGTCCTACGCGACTACAACACCGACCTCTTCCCCATCCTCGAAGTCGGCACCTCCGCCAAAATGCTCTCCATCGTCCCCCTCATGAACGGCGGCGGACTCTTCGAAACCGGCGCCGGCGGCTCCGCTCCCAAACACGTCGAACAATTCACCCAGGAAAACTACCTCCGCTGGGACTCCCTCGGCGAATTCTTCGCCCTCGCCCCATCCTTCGAACACATCGCCGATACCTTCAAGCTCCCGCGCGCCAAAGTCCTCGCCGACACCCTCGACGCCGCCACCGGAAAATTCCTCGAAAACGACCGCTCACCCGGCCGCAAACTCGGCACCATCGACAACCGCGGATCCCACTTCTACCTCGCCCTCTACTGGGCCCAAGCCCTCGCGACCCAGGAAAATGACCCCGAACTCAAGGCCATCTTCACCCCCGTCGCCGAACAACTCACCGCCAGCGAGCAAACCATCGTCGCAGAACTCCTCGCCGTCCAAGGCCAACCCGCCGACATCGGCGGCTACTACCTCCCGGACGACCAAAAAGCCAACGCCGCCCTCCGCCCCAGCGAAACCCTCAACAAAATCCTCGCCGCCATCTAACAAGCGGCCCCGCTTTCCCAATCAGAGGCTGGAGCATCTTGCTCCAGTCCGTCAAAGGGGCGTCTCGCCCCTTCCCTTCACCTTCGGCGCCATCCGCTGGATCTGCGATAAAAACGCCTCCAACTGCCCCACCGCCCGGAACAACCCCGGCACCGCCTCCTGCTTCATCCGCCCCATCAGCGCCTCGAACAGCTCATAAGCCTCGTTCTTGAACTCCACCAGCGGATCCTTCTGCCCCTGCGCCCGCAAATACACCCCTTCCCGCAGCTCATCCATCTCCTCCAGATGAAACTGCCATTCCCGATCAATCGAGGACAACAAAACCCGGCGCACCTCCCCCGCCAACACCTCTCCCGGCAGTCCCGCCACCCGCGCATCATAAACCCCGATCACCCTCTCCGTGATCTCCGCCGGAAGCTTCCTCACATCCAGCTCTTCCAACTCGCCGTCCGTTAGATCAACTCCAGGCGTCGTCCTCAACCACTCCGCCAGCGGCCGCAAGTCCGGCCGCCGCGGATCACTCTCCTCCAAAAACTCCTCCACCCGCGCGGGAACCGTCTCCCCTAACAAATCATGCACCAGCTTCCGTGCGTCCTCCGCCGCCAGAACCTCGTTGCGGTAATGATAAACAATTCCCCGCTGCAAATTCATCACATCATCAAAATCCAACACCTGCTTCCGCGCCCGATAATCCCTCTGCTCCACCATCCGTTGCGCCGTCTCCACCAGCTTCCCGCTCGCCGATCCCGCCTGCTCGATCATCACCGCCATCTTCTCCGGCGAGGCATGATGCCGCATCAGATCATCCTCCAATGAGATGAAAAACCGCGACCGCCCCGGATCTCCCTGCCGCGAACAACGCCCGCGCAACTGCCGGTCCACCCTCCGCGACGAATGCCTCTCCGTTCCAATCACAAGCAATCCACCAAGCTCCGCCACCCCCTCACCCAATTTGATATCTGTCCCACGTCCCGCCATGTTCGTCGAAACGGTCACCGCACCTTTCTGCCCCGCCAGCGCCACGATCTCCGCCTCCTGCTCATGATATTTCGCATTCAATACCGAATGCGGAATCTTCGCCCGCTTCAACATCCGCGACAAGGTCTCGGACGCCTCAACCGACGCCGTCCCCACCAACACCGGCTGCCCCGTCACATGCGCCGCCTCGATCCTCGCGATCACCGCCTGATACTTCTCCCTCCGCGTCTTGAAGATCTGGTCATTCTCATCCACCCGGATGTTCGGCGCATTCGTCGGAATCGGCAGCACATCCAGCTCATAGATATCATGAAACTCCGCCGCCTCGGTCTCCCCAGTCCCCGTCATGCCCGCAAGCTTCTCATACAACCGGAAATAATTCTGAATCGTGATGGTCGCATAAGTCAGATTCTCCTTCTCCACCGCCACACCCTCCTTCGCCTCTACCGCCTGATGCAACCCATCGGACCATCGCCGCCCCGCCATCTCGCGGCCGGTGCTCTCGTCAATGATCGTCACCTTCCCATCCCGCACCACATAATGAACATCTCGCTCATAAACACAATACGCCTTCAGCAACTGCGTGATCCCGTGGATCTTCGCCGCCTGCGCATCCATCCTCACCCGCAACTCGCCCCTCGCGGCCGATTTCTGCTCGGCGGTTAGATCATCCCGCTCATCAATCGCTTCCATCATCCTCGCCGTATCCGGCAAGGTGAAGGAATCCGGATCATTCGGCGCGAGAAATCGCCTCCCCTTCTCCGATAGATCCGCATCATGCAGCTTCTCATCGATCGAGAAATAAAGCTCTTCCTTGATCTTGAACAAATCCTTCTGGAACGCCCCCTTCTGATAGGCCAACTCCGCCTTCTCCAGCAACCGCCGCACCTCCGGATCCTCCATCATCCTCAGCAACTGCCGGTTCCGCGGCTGGCCCAGCTTCAGCTTGAAAAGCGCCAAACCCGCCCCCTTCAGATCTCCCTCCTCCATCAACCGCTTCGCCTCCACCGCGAACGGATTGCACAACTCCGTCTGCCGCTTCACCAACTTCGCCACCAGCGGCTTGCAAACATCAAACTGCCCCGCATCCCGCGACGATGGCCCGGTGATGATCAGTGGCGTCCGCGCATCATCGATCAAAACCGAATCCACCTCGTCGATGATCGCCAGATAATGCCCCCGCTGCACCTGCTCCTCCCTCGTCGTGGCAATCCCGTTGTCCTTCAGATAATCAAACCCGAACTCCGAGTTCGTCCCATAAGTGATATCACAAAGATAGGCCTCCCTCCGCTCATGCGGCGGCATCTGGTTCCGGATGCATCCCACCGTCAAACCAAGCGACCGGAACAACGCCCCCATCCACTCCGAATCACGCTGCGCAAGATAATCATTCACCGTCACCACATGCACGCCCAACCCCGTC
>SYAP01000091.1 GCA_005787565.1 Verrucomicrobiaceae bacterium
CCTGGGTGAAGCCGCGGACGCGGGTCATTCCGCCGAGTTCGCCGGATTGTTCCCAGCGGTAGACGGTGCCGAACTCGGCGAGTCTAACGGGGAGGTCGCGGTAGGAGTGGTGATCGCTGGCGAAGATCTTGATGTGGTGGGGGCAGTTCATCGGCTTGAGGAGGTAACCTTCGTAGGTTCCATCCGATAGACCGTTGATGAGGGTGGCGCAGGTGGCATCCTCGTCGGCGAGTTTTTCGAGGACATCGCGTTCGGCGATGGCGGGGTATTGGCTTTCCTGATAGTAGGGGAAGTGGCCGGAGGTGCGGTAGAGATCGAGCTTGCCGATGTGCGGGGTGAAGACCTGGGAGTAGCCCTGTTTGTCGAGTTCGGCGGTGATGAATTCCTGGAGGGCGCGGCGGACGAGGGCACCTTTGGGTTTCCAGAGGATGAGGCCTTGGCCGACCATTTCATCGATGTGGAAGAGTCCGAGTTCCTTGCCGAGGCGGCGGTGGTCGCGTTTTTTGGCTTCCTCAAGGCGGTTGAGGTGTTCTTCCAACAGTTCTTTGGATTCGAATGCGGTTCCGTAAAGGCGCTGGAGCTGGCCTTTTTTCTCATCGCCGAGGTAGAAGGACGAGGAGACGGACATGAGTTTGACGTTTTTGCACTTCGAGGTGTAGCCGACGTGCGGGCCGGCGCAGAGGTCGATGAAGTCGCCGTTTTGGAAGCAGGAGATTTGTTCGCCTTCGGGGATTTTGTCGATGAGGTCGAGCTTGAAGCGTGAGGGGTTTCCGGGGCGATCGGTGAGGCCGCCGAGGCGTCCGGATTCGGCCATGGCTTTGGCTTCGTCGCGGGAGATGGCCTTGTATTCGAACTTTTGGTTTTCCTTGGCGATTTTGCGCATCTCGGCCTCGATTTTTTCGAAGTCGTCGGGGGTGATGCGGTGCTTCATGTCGAAGTCGTAATAGAATCCGGTTTCGATGGGTGGGCCGTAGGCGAACTGGGCGTCCGGCCAGAGGCGCAGGATGGCGGTGGCCATGACGTGGGCGCAGGAGTGGCGGAGGCGCTCCAGGTCGGTCATCTGCTGGCGTTCGTCGAGGGTCTTGCGTTCGGACATGCGGCCCCGAGAAACCAGTGATCGGCGGGGTTTTCAAGAGAATAGAGTGGAGAGGTGGAGGCGGAGAGGGATGGGGAATGGGGATTGAAAAGAGGGGGTGGGGGTGAGACGGTGGCGGTTGCCGTGCCTGATCTTTTCACCACACCCGCAGCGATGGCGGACAAGCCGAATCCGCAGGAGCCGTTGGCGGCGCGGATGAGGCCGCGGACCTTGGATGAGATTGCGGGGCAGCAGCATATTCTGGCGGAGGGGAAGTTGTTGAGGCGGGCGATCGAGTCGGACCGGTTCACGTCGTTGATTTTTTATGGGCCGCCGGGGACGGGGAAGACGACGCTGGCGGGGGTGTGCGCGCGGTTGACGGGGTCGCGGTTTGAGTCGCTGAACGGTGTGGAGTCGAATGTGGCGGAGATCCGGGCGAAGATCGATCAGGCGCGGACGTGGCGTGAGTTGAGGGGGCAGACGACGGTGTTGTTCATTGATGAGATCCACCGTTTCAACAAGGCACAGCAGGATGTGTTGCTGCCGCACATCGAGCGCGGGGTGGTGAGGTTCATCGGGGCGACGACGCATAATCCGTATTTTCATGTGAACTCGCCGTTGGTTTCGCGGTCGCAGATTTTCCAGTTGGAACCGGTGCCGGTGGCGGATCTGGTGGGGGTGTTGGAGCGGGCGCTTGCGGATGAAGAGCGTGGGTTCGGCGGGATGAAGGTGGTGGCGGAGCCGGCGGCGTTGCTGCATCTTGCGGAGAAGTCGGATGGGGATGTGCGCAAAGGACTAACAGCGCTGGAGCTGGCAGTTCTAACAACCACGCCGGATGAGGAGGGCGCGGTTCATCTAACACTTTCGGTGGCGGAGGAGTCGATCCAGCGGAAGGCGGTGGTGTATGATGCGGATGGGGACGCGCATTACGATACGGCGTCGGCGTTCATCAAGTCGATCCGCGGGTCGGATCCGGATGCGGCGTTGTATTGGTTGGCGAAGATGTTGCATGCGGGGGAGGATCCGCGATTTGTGTCGCGGCGGTTGGTGATTGCGGCGTCCGAGGATATTGGATTGGCGGATTCGGGGGCGTTGCGGGTGGCGTTGGATGCGCATCACGCGTTGGAGTTTGTGGGTATGCCGGAGGGGCGGATTCCGTTGGCGCATGCGACGGTTTATTTGGCGACGGCACCGAAATCGAACACGGCGTATGCGGCGTTGGGGCGTGCGATGGCGGATGTGGAGAATGGGCGGACGCTGGCGGTGCCGGCTCATTTGCGAACGCGAACGCGGAAGAAGTTAGCGGCGGCCTCGGGGGAGAGTGAGGCTGCGTTGCGGTATTTGTATTCGCACGATTTCGAGGGGGCGTATGTGCCGCAGGCGTATTTGCCTGAGGGGCGGGTTTACTATCAGCCGGGCGAGCAGGGGTTGGAGAAGCGGATCCGTGAACGTTTGGAGCACTGGCGTGCTGCGTCAAAGATGCAGGATGGCACCGGCGGTGGTGAAGTAGATCAGCATTCCTGAGACATCGACGGTGGATGCGAGGGAGGGTGCGGAGACGACGGCGGGGTCGAGTTTGATCGCGCGAGCGGCGATGGGGAGCATGGCACCGAGGATGGTGGCGGAGAGGACTTGTAGGGTGATGGCGCAGGCGACTGCGATGGCGAGGCGGGGGAAGTCGGCACCGATGATGGCGGCGGTGTGGAGGTGGGGGAGGATGAAGGCGATGAATGCGGCGATGGATAGGCCGAGGGAGAGGCCGAGAAACAAGCCGGTTCGAGCTTCCTTCCAGGCGACTTTCATGGCGCTGCCGGCGGTGATTTCGCCGAGGGCCATGGCGCGGATGACCATGGTGGCGGCTTGACCGCCGGAGTTTCCGCCAGCGGCGACGACGAGGGGGAGGAAGAGCGAAAGGACGAAGGCTTTTTCGAGGACGCCGCTGAAGCGATACATGACGTATCCGGAGGCGATGGAGACGAAGCCGAGGCCGACGAGCCAGGCGACGCGGCGTTGGTAGTGCTGGCTGGCGGAGGTGTTCAGATAGGAGACCTCCGATTGTTCACCGCTGATGGCGGCGAGTTTCTCGATGTCTTCGGTGGATTCCTCCTGGAGAATTTCGAGTGCGTCATCGTAGGTGAGGACGCCTAACAGGTGGTGAAACTCATCGACGACAGGGAGGACGATGAGGTCGTATTTGGAGAGGGTGCGGGCGGCCTCCTCTTGGTCGGCGCTGGCGAGGATGGTTTCGCCGGCTTCCTCCATGATGTCGCGGATGGGGGTGTCCCAGGTGTTGAAGGCGAGGTCGCGGAGGCGGACTTTGCCGACGAGGCGGCCTTGTTCGTCGACGACGAAGATGCGGGCGAGGGTTTCGGTGTCTTCGCGGTCGCGGCGGAGGACGGTGATGGCCTGCTTGACCGTCATGTCTGCGGTGATGCGGCCGACTTGGGTGGTCATGCGGCCGCCGGCGGTGTCTTCGTCGTATTTGAGGAGGCTTTTGGTGAGTTGTTTGTCTCGAGGTCCGAGGAGGGCGAAGAAGCGCCGTTGGGTGTCCTCGCTGACGACCTGGAAGACGTCAACGCGGTCGTCGTCGGAGAGGTTTCCTAACAGGACCCGGAGCTGGGCGGGTTTGAAGTGGTTGAGGGCTTCCTCGATGAGCGGGTAGGGGAGTTCGGCGACCACGTCGGTGGCGAGTTCGGGGCCGATGGTTTTGAGGAAGAAGTCGCGTTCGGCGTCGTCGAGGTTTTCGTAGAGTGCGGCGAGGTCGGCGTAGTGGATTTCCTCCGCGGCCGTGAGCAAAGCGGATGCGTCACTGGTTTCCAGCGCTCGCATCAAATCGTCCATGGGATGGGTTTCGACTTCCTCGGGCACGGGGCGGAGCGTGGTGGGTCGATGAGGAGCGGGCAAGGAAAAGGACGGGCTGTTAGGGGATTGGTGTGAGGAATTGGAAAAGAAAAAACCGCAGGCCGGTGATGGCCTGCGGTTTTGTGAAGTTGGGATGGAATCCGGATTATTTGGCGGAGCCGGTGCCGGGCAGGAAGCGGTAGTAGACTTCGAGCATGAGGGTGTTGAGGCAGGTGCGGTAGTGGACTGCCATGGGGGAACCACCGGCGAAGGAACCACCGACGGCGCGGAGAGGTTTGCCGCCGCCTGGGCTTTTCCATGAGCCATCGGGATTTTGGTTTTTGAGGAGTTGGTCGCGGAACAGGTTGTTGTACCATTTCCACTGCTCGCCCCCGCGATTCATCATGGCTTGGGCTTCGTAGTAGTGGCCGTAGAGGTCGGCGAACTCGGTGTTGTAGTCGAACTTGCTGTTCTTTTCGAGATACTTCGCGCCGTTACGGACGGTGGATTGTGCGCCTTTGCCCCACATTTGAAGGCTTAGCATGCCGGCACCGGTGAGGGTGAAGTAGCCGGTGTCGCCGGCAGGGCCGTTCTTGTTGGCGTAGCCGAAGCCGCCGTTGGAGTTCTGGAGGCCGACGATGTAGGCAACGCCGCGGTTTGCGCAGCGCTGGAGGTTGCGGAAGTCGAGGCCGGTGTGTTTGCAGGCCTTCAAGGCTTGCATGTGCCAAGCGGCGATGGAGAGGTCGCCGCCACGGTCGCCGTCTTCGGCATACGAATAATCCCAGCCGCCGGATTTGTGTTGGTTGTCGATGATGAACTGGCCGGCCTGCTGGGTGACTTCCATCAGGTTGGGGACGTTGATCTTGAGTTGTTTGCAGAAGGTAGCGGATTCGGCGATCGCATAGGTGGCGATGGAGTGCTCGTAGGGCCAGTGTTTGTCTGCGGCGTTGGTGGTGAGTTTGCCGTTGTTTTTGAGGCCGATGTTGACGAGGTAGGTCATGGCCTTGAGCACGGTGTCACCGTATTTCTCGGAGAGAGGAGTTTCGCAGTGGCCAAGGTAGGCGAGGAGGGCGAGGCCGGTCATCGCGGTTTGGTTTTGGTTGGTCCACGAGCCGTCGGGGTTTTGGGTGGATTTGAGCCAGTCGAGGGCTTTGACCACGGCGTCTTCGCATTCCTTGACGCCACCGGTTTCGAGGAGGCGAGCCATGCGGTCTTCGGGTGAGCAGCGTTTGCGCATTTCGGCAGGGATGTTGGCGAATCCGCCACCGCCGCCGCCGTCACCGCCGGAGCCCCAGCCGTCACCGAAGTCGTCGCCGTCACCAAAGTCGGTGGAAGGCTCGGGGACATCCACTTCCGGGACGGGAACGGCGGTTGGGGAAGCGGTGTTGGATGCAATGACTTTTGCCATCGAGGAGGAGGGAGCGGAGGGTTTGCGCTGAACTTGGTTGTTCATCTTCTTTTCCTCGATCTTGTTGTCCTCGGTCAGGCTGGCCTGATAGGTGACAATCGTGGGGGTTTCCTTGATGAGATTGGGCAAGAGGACGAAGCCGAAGATCAGTCCGATCAGCACGATGACGAGGAAGGCGATGACCAATGATGAGATCGTCGAATTGCGTCGCTGTGCGTGCAAACGGGCGAGGGCTTCTGGGCTGAGTTGTGCGTGGAGGCTCATGGAGGTCTAGGTTGCGGGTGAGGGTAGCGGTTTGAAGGGAGGTGGCCAGCGGAAAATCCAATTTCGCTGGCTGGCTGGGTGAACGGGCGGTTTTGAAATTTCTTTGAGGATTTTCATCTTTTTCTTCTTGTGAGCAAAAAAGGGTTGCCCGACGTGGGAAGAGAGACCAGTTTTGGGCGAAACCTCATAATTAGAGGTAATTTAATAAGGATTATGTTTCCTGATCACGCACCCTTTCATCCTGAGCAGCGCCGTGCGCTGGAAATCCAGTTGGCTGGTCTCAATTCTGTGCAGCGCGCTTGGCTGAGTGGATTTCTTGCGGGCGGGCCTGGGGCTGCAGTTGGTGCGGTTCCGGTGGCGGCGGCTGGCGGCAAGTTGTTGGTGCTTTATGGGACGGAGTCGGGGAATTCCGAAATTTTGGCGGACCGATCGGTGAAGGAGGCGAAGAAGCGGGGATTTCAGGCGGCAATGAAGAACATGTCGGATCTAGCGGTGGGGGATTTGGGGAAGGTGCCGAATTTGTTGGTGATCGTGTCGACCTGGGGTGACGGTGAGCCACCGGAGACGGCGACGGCCTTTTACAAGGAGTTGATGACGGCGGATGTTTCGCTGGCGGGGGTGCGTTTTTCGGTCTGTGCGCTGGGGGATACTTCATATGAAAAGTTTTGCCAGACAGGGAAGGATGTGGACGCGCGGCTTGAGTCGCTGGGCGGGTCGCGGATTTCGCCGAGGCAGGATTGCGATGTCGATTACGAAGATGGATATGCGTCGTGGCTGGAGGGAGCGTTGAATGCGTTCGCTCCTGCGGGTGTGGCGATCGTTGAAGGTGCGGTGGCCGGGGGCTCTGTGGTTTCGGGGGTTGAGTATGGGAAGAAGAACCCGTTTCCTTCGGAGTTGTTAGAAACGCTGATCTTGAATGGCGAGGGGTCTGCGAAGGAGACGCTGCATCTTGAGTTTTCGCTGGCGGGTTCGGGGCTTCAGTATGAGCCGGGGGATGCGTTGGCGGTGTTGCCGTTGAATGCGCCGGATGTGGTTGCTGCGGTTTTGGCGGCGGCGAAGTTGAAAGGCACCGAGGAAGTCGAAGTGAAGAATGTGGGTCGAAAGTTGCTGGCGGATGCCTTGAGGGAGGATTTTGATATCACGGCGGTTTCCCGGAATGTGTTGACGAAATTGGCGGAGGCTGTGGATTCGGTGAGATTGCGGGATTTGCTGGCGGAAGGAGCGAAGGATGAATTGAAGGCTTACAACGATGGCCGAGAGATCGTGGATGCGATCGAGGATTTCGCGCCGAACGGTTTGGGAGCGCAGGCGCTGGCGGATCTTTTCCGGAAGCTGCCTCCGCGGCTCTATTCGATCGCCTCGAGTCCACTGGCGCATGTGGACGAAGTGCATCTGACGGTGGCGGCAGTGCGTTATCAGACGCATGGCAAGCAGCGGAAGGGTGTTTGTTCGACTTACCTGGCAGATCGGGTGAAATCCGGGGATTTGGTTTCCGTTTTCGTGCAGCCGAACAAGAATTTCCGACTGCCGGCGGATGGTGCTACGCCGATCATCATGGTGGGACCGGGGACTGGGGTTGCGCCGTTCCGTGCGTTTGTTGAGCATCGCGCAGCGTTGGGTTCATCCGGCAAGAACTGGTTGTTTTTCGGAGACCAGCGATACACCTATGACTTCCTCTATCAGCTTGAATGGCAGGATCATTTGAAGAGCGGTGCGTTGACGCGGTTGGATCTGGCGTTTTCGCGGGATCAGCCGGAGAAGGTTTATGTGCAGGACAGGATGGTCAGCCGGGGTGCGGATCTCTATGCATGGCTTGAGGATGGCGCGCATTTCTATGTTTGCGGTGATGCCTCTAGGATGGCTGCGGATGTGCATGAGGCACTCATCGGGATTGTCCAGAATCACGGTGCGAAGTCCCGTGAGGAAGCCGAGGCTTATGTCGAGGAGTTAAAAAAATCGAAACGTTACCAGCGCGACGTCTATTGAAGTGCGATTGCCGATTCATCAATTACCCATTTCCCCATGTCTGAAGAAAAGAAACTTTCCGCCAACGAATACATTAAGACTCGCAGCAATTATCTGCGCGGGACCATCGCGGAGGGATTGTCCGACCTGTCCACCGGATCCATGTCCGAAGATGACCAGCAGTTGCTGAAATTCCACGGAACCTATCAGCAGGATGACCGGGATTTGCGCGCGAACCGGCGCAAGCACCGTCTTGAGAAGGCCTACTCGTTCATGATCCGCATCCGCGTGCCGGGTGGGGTGGCGACGCCGCACCAGTGGTTGGAGACGGACCGGATGGCGACGCAATTCGCGAATGGAACGATCAAGCTGACCACGCGTCAGGCGTTCCAGTTCCACGGCATCATCAAGAGCAACCTTAAGCGCACCATTGCGGAGATCAACCGGACCGCGATGGATACCATTGCCGCATGCGGGGATGTGAACCGGAATGTGATGTGCAATCCGAATCCCCATCTGTCAGAGGTTCATGCCGCAGTGTTGAAGGTTTCGCAGGATATTTCGAATCATTTGACACCGCAGACCCGAGCCTACCATGAGATCTGGCTTGATGGTGAGAAAGTGGAAAGCAGCGAGGAGGAGGTTGAGCCGATTTACGGCAAAACCTATTTGCCGAGGAAGTTCAAGATCACGGTGGCGGTTCCGCCGTCTAACGACGTGGATATCTACGCGAACTGTCTTTCGTTCATTGCGATTGTTGAGGATGGGAAACTGGCAGGTTTCAACGTTGCAGTCGGTGGGGGGATGGGTTCAACTCATGGCAATGAAGCGACATACCCACGGATTGCGGATGTGATCGGTTTTTGCTCGCCTGAGCAGGTGGTGGATGTGGCGGAGAAGGTCGTATTGGTTCAGCGTGATTTCGGCGATCGCACGGATCGTAAACACTCGAGATTCAAGTATACGGTGGACGATCATGGGCCGGACTGGATTCTTGCGAAGCTCAACGAGTATTTGGGATATGAATTGGGGCCAGTCAGGCCGTTTGTTTTCGAAGATAACGGTGACCGATATGGGTGGGTTGAGGACAAGAACGGAAACTTTCATCTTACTCTTTTCATTCAAGGTGGGCGAGTTCTTGACACACCGAACTATCGGCTACGGACGGGATTGCGTGAGATCGCAAAGATCCACGACGGCGATTTCCGTCTGACAGCGAACCAGAATCTGATGATCGCGAATGTTTCTCCGGCGAAGCGTCCGGAGATCGAGCGTTTGCTGGAGGAATTTGGCATCAAGGACAGTCACTTGAAGAGCGCCTTGCGATTGAACTCGCTGGCCTGTGTCGCATTGCCTACTTGTGCCTTGTCGCTTGCGGAGGCCGAACGCTATCTTCCGGATCTACTCACCGAGTTGGAGGAGGTGATCGAAGAGAGCGGGTTGCGGCACGATGCGATCACAGTCCGCATGACCGGGTGCCCAAACGGTTGCGCCAGGCCCTTCATTGCCGAGATTGGATTTGTCGGCCGCGGACCTGCTGCCTACAATGTCTATCTTGGCGGTGGTTTTGCAGGTCAAAGGCTTTCCAAGTTGTATCGCGAGAATGTTCCGGCCACGAATATCAAGGGGTTATTGGCTCCGATCATTCGCCATTATGCGAAGGAACGAAACGAAGGAGAGCGATTTGGTGATTTTTGCATTCGGACCGGTTACGTGGTTGCCACCATCAATGGCAAAGATTTCCATCATCATATCAAACCAGAAGCTCTTTCCGCCGGTTGAGATCATTGAACATGCAAGCCATTGAAATCAATTCTCCCGTGCAGCCGATGGGCGAACTCGACGCGGTCGGACTATCAGCCGCGCTAACACCCTTGCGGGCCGGAGAGCGGTTGAAATGGTTGCATGAGCGGCTCGGTGGTCGTTTGGTTGCGACCACCAGCTTTGGCATACAGGCTGCGGTGATGCTTCATTTGATTCATTCCCACGCGCCCGAGATTCCGGTCGTTTTCATCGATACCGGTTTTTTGTTTCCCGAGACGTATCGATATGCTGACAAACTGATGTCGAAATTTGACGGATTGGATTTTCGAATCTATCAGCCTTCGGTGTCGGCGGCCCGAATGCAGGCTTTGTGGGGAAATCTATGGGAGCAGGGCAAGGAGGGGGCGGACAAGTATGGCCTCATCACCAAAGTCGAGCCGATGAACCGCGCGTTGAAGGAGACCGGAGCAGACGTTTGGATCAGCGGACTTCGACGTTCCCAATCATCGACCCGGGCGGACCGTGCGTTTGTCGAGCAGCAGAAGAGGACACTCAAGGCCTATCCGATCCTTGATTGGGCGGATATGCAGGTGGAACTCTATTTTCGTCAGCATGACCTGCCTCCGCATCCACTTGCCGAGAAGGGATATGTGACCATGGGTGACTGGCACAGCACGCGGCCATCTGACGGCGACGATGCGGAGTCGACCCGCTTTGATGGCCAGAAGTATGAATGCGGACTTCACCTTGACTCCGGAACTTCCGATTTCCAAATTTGAGAACATCAGTTCAACCTCCTTCAACTCCGATCCACAATATCAAACCCCATCACACCATGGCCCTCGTTCCAAACATGGTTGCCACCGTTGGCAACACCCCACTTGTTCGCCTCAATCACATTACCGAAGGTCTCGACGCCGAGATTCTGGTGAAGGCGGAGTTCTTCAATCCCCTCTTCAGCGTGAAAGATCGCATCGGCAAGGCGATGATTGAAACCGCCGAGCGTGATGGAACGCTGAAGCCTGGAGGTTTGATCATTGAGCCGACCTCCGGGAATACG
>SYAP01000092.1 GCA_005787565.1 Verrucomicrobiaceae bacterium
CGCCGCCGAGGGTGTATCCGGCGAGGAGCTTGGCGGCGTTCTGGACCTGCTCCTGATAGATCATGACGCCGTAGGTGTTTCCGCAGACCTTTTCGAGCAGCGGGTGCTCGTACATGGCTTTTTTGCGGCCTTTTTTGACCTCGATCATCTGATCGATGAACTGCATGGCGCCGGGGCGGTAGAGGGCGAGGAGGTCGATGATGTCGTCGATTTTCTCGATCTGGTATTTGCGGCAGGTTTCGACCATTCCGCCGGATTCAAGCTGGAACACGCCCATGGTCTCGCCGCGGTTGAGGATATCGAAAGTTTTTTGGTCGTTGAGCGGGACTTCCTCGATGCGGAAGCCGCGGATCTTGGGGCGGATGTGGTTTACGGCTTCTTGGATGACGGTGAGGTTTTTCAGCCCGAGGAAGTCCATTTTGAGGAGGCCGACCTCGGTGATGGCACCCATGTCATACTGGGTGATGACTTCGCCCTCGTTGCCGACGGTTAGAGGAACGTGTTCGTCGAGCGAGCGGTCGCCGATGACGATGCCTGCGGCGTGGACGCCGACGTTGCGGTTAATGCCTTCGAGTTTGAGGGCGTAGCTCCAGAGGTCCGAGTAGGTGGCGGAGGCTTGGATGAGTTCGCGGAGTTCGAGTTTGGCTTCCCACTCGCTTTTGAGGGTGACGCCGGGTTTGGCCTCGATCATTTTGGCGATGCGGTCGGCCTCGCCGTAGGAGATGCCCATGACTCGGGAGACGTCGCGGATGACGCTTTTGGCACCCATGGTGCCGTAGGTGATGATGTGGGAGACACTCAACTCGCCGTATTTTTTGCGGACGTAGTCGATGACTTCGCCGCGGCGGGATTGGCAGAAGTCGATATCGACGTCGGGCGGGGAGACGCGTTCTGGGTTGAGGAAGCGTTCGAAAAGGAGGCCGAACTGGAGGGGGCAGATGTCGGTGATGCCCATTGCGTAGGCGACGAGGGATCCGGCGGCGGATCCACGGCCGGGGCCGACGGGGATGTCATTGTCGCGCGCCCATTGGATGAAGTCGGCGGTGATGAGGAAGTAGGATGCGAAGCCGAGCTGGTTGATGATATCGACTTCGTATTTGAGGCGCTCGGCGATTTCGGGGATGCCGGCTTTGACATCGCCATATCTTTTAACAAGACCTTCACGGCAGACGCGCATGAGGTATTCCTCGCGGGGTGAGCCATCGGGAGTGCCGAACTGCGGGTATTTTTCGGAGGAGGTGGAATCGAGTTTGAGGGTGACGTTGCAGCGTTCGGCGATTTCGAGGGTGGCATCGCAGGCGCCGGGGATGTCTTCGAAGAGGGCGCGCATTTCGATGGAGGTCTTGAAGTAGACCTCGGGGGTGTAGCGCATGCGGTTCTCATCGATGATGAGGTGGCCGGTGCCGATGCAGATCATGACGTCGTGCGCCTCGTGATCGGCGCGGTCGAGGAAGTGGACGTCGTTGGCGGCGACGGGTTTGAGGCCGAATTCGTGTGCGAGTTTGAGGAGGCCTGGGGTGACGCGGCGCTGGGGTTCGAGGCCGTGGTTGTGGATTTCGACGTAGGTGTTTTCGCGGCCGTAGATTTCGACGAGGCCGGCGAGGGTTTCGCGGGCTTTTTCCTCATCTCCGGCGAGGAGCCATTCGTTGACGGGTCCGGAGATGCAGCCGGTGAGGCAGATGATGCCTTTGGAGAACTTGGCGAGGGCCTCGCGATCGACGCGGGGTTTGCCGTAATACATGCCCTCGAGGTGTCCTTTGGAGACGAGTTTGGAGAGGTTGCTCCAGCCTTCGTTGGTCTCGGCGAGGAGGGTCATGTGGGTGGCGCGTTTGCGGCCGACGAGTTCCTTTTTTTCGTCCATGCGGCCGGGTGCGAGGTAGATTTCGCAGCCGAGGATGGGTTTGACGCCGTTCTTTTTGCAGTTCTGATAGAACTCGATGGCACCGTAGAGGTTTCCGTGGTCGGTCATGGCCACCGCCGGCATGCCGAGTTCCGCAGCGCGTTTGGCGAGGTCCTTGGTGCGGATCATGCCATCGAGCAGGGAGAATTCGGTGTGTTGGTGGAGGTGAACGAAGGAGGCGGGCATCGGGACGCCGGAGCCTAGCGGGGTGGTGGAACAGGGCAAGCACGGGCGTTTCCCGAGGGTGGAAACGCGGGCGGGTCAGGGGATTTTCGTGATTGGGCGGAGGGGGAGGTCGGCGCAGTCGGGGCAGGTTTGGGGGCCGGGTGTGAAGAGGGCGTGGCAGCGTGGGCAGTGGGAGACGGCTTCCGGGTCGTCGGTGGCGGACGGTGGCTGGTCGAATGCGGCGAGGGAGGATGAGTGGCGTTTGAGGATGGCGTCGAGGACGGGTGCGGCGGTGTGGGAGAGGGCGGCGTCGCCGGGATTTCCCGGGCGTGGGTGGAGGAGGGTGCGGATGTATTTGGCGAGCCAGGGGTTTTTCAGATCGCCGGTGGAGATGAGGAGCGCGGCGGGATGGGTGGTGGCGAAGGCGTGGACGGAAGCGAGTTCGAGGGCGCGCATGGCGTGGAAGGGGACGACGAGGGCGAGGAGTGCGTCCATGCGGAGCTCGGTGCGGGCGGCAGGGTAGGCGCGTTTTCCAAGCCACCAGAGGTGAGCGGAGATGAAGATCATGAGGCACCAGAGCCAGAGGGCGAGCCAGAGGCAGGGCATGGGCCCACGGAGGATGTAGAGGGTGGGGAGGAAGAGGAAAAAGCCGATGGTGAGGAGTGGGGGATACCAGCGGAGGGGGGCGGCAACGAGTTGCCAGCGGCGGCGTTCGCGGGAGGCGCGTGTGGGGGAGAGGGCGAGTTTCCAGAGGCGGCGGATGGCGATGGGCGGAGGATTTCCGAGGGCGCGTTGTTTTTTCAGGGGTTCGGCGGCGCGTGGGGATTGGCAGCGGAGGGATGTGGGGCCGATGTGAAGGTGTGGGGTTTGCCAGGTGAATGGTTCCCAGGTGGTGGCTGTGGTTTCTCTGAAATCTCCATCGGTGGTTTCGTGGAAGACGCGGCCGTTTTCATCGGTGGCGAGGGGGACGCCGCCGCAAGGGGCGAGGCCGGAGTCGGGAGGGAGGGGGAGCATCGGTACGATGCCGAGTTCCCGTGTGGCGAGCCAGCGGCCTGGGGAGGAGACGCGCCAGCCTGTGCCGAACCACCGCTTGCGTGCGGCGAGGCTACGTTTGGGAAGCCAGAGGGAGGATTCCCAAAGGTAGATTAGGAACGCGACGAGGAGGAATTCGGCAAAGACCGGCATCGGGGGATGCGATCAGATGGATTCCCGGGTTTTTCCGGTGAAGATGCGTTTGATCAATGCGCCGATGGCGAGGAGCCCAATGGCGATCGGTTTCCAGAGTTTGGCGAGGAGTCCGGACTTGGCGGCGACCAGGATTCCGCCACCGACGATGAGTCCGGTGAGGCCGTATTCCGCGATTTTGTCGCCTTGTTTGAAGGAGGCGTAGGTTTCTTCGGGTTTGAAGGCGAAGCCGGTGAGGAGTTTCTGATATTCGGGGACGATGGTGGGCATTTCGGTTTCATCGCAGACGAGGACAACGTCCATGACGCCGCGGCGGCCGAGGAGTTTGGTTTTGTAGTTGATCGTTTCGCCGCCATCGCTGGAGCGGAGGCGGATGGCCCATTCGAGGTTTTTGGTGGTGGTGTTGTAGAAGGGAGGGGTGTGCCAGCCGACGACTTCGAGGGTGGACATGCCACGCTTGGCGATTTCGGAATTGGCAGCTTTTTGGCCTTCCTGGAGCTGCTTGAGGATGGCGTCGGGGTCGAGTTTGTCCTTTTCGTCGTCTTTCACGTATCCGCAATCGTCGAACTCGAAGACGGCGAACCAGCTCATGTCATCGGGGGAGATGTATCCGAGTTCCTGTCCGTTGGTGAGGTTGCCGTAGGCCTCCATCAGCTTGATGGTGCCTGGACCACCGGTGAAGCGGTAGCCGGCGGGGACTTGGATCTCCGCACGGGCCCCGAGGCTTCCCTTGCCGCTGGTTTTCCATTCGAGACTGTTGATGAAATTCTGAAAGGCCTCTGCGGCGGCTTGGTCGGCGGGAGAAGGTTCAGGTTCTTGGGCGTTGATAGAAGCGGACAGGCCGAGCACGAGCGACAGGCCACACAGGAGGGAGCGGAATGAGGTTCTCATCGGGATGGGGAACCTCAAGTCTTGGAGGTCACAAGGAGTTGTTGGCGGAAGTCGAGCAGGGGTTCAAGCCGGATTCTCTGCTAGATTGACGAAACTCCTGGTGGTCAGCGACGCTCTAACTGCCAGTCGCGGCGGGCAAGTCCCAGTGATGCGGCTAGATCGGTGGCGATGCAGGGGCCGCCGTGTTTGGCGTATTGGATTTCTGCGGCGCGGCCACATAGCCATGAACCGAGGGACGCGGCATCGAAAGAGGACAGGCCGGAGGCGAGGAGAGCGCCAAGCAACCCGGCGAGCAGGTCGCCTTGGCCACCGTTGGCCATTTCCGGAGTGCCGGTAGAGTTGACACGGAGTGGGTGGCCGTTTCTGGCGATGAGGGTGCGGCATCCTTTGAGGAGCAGGGTGGCTGGGTGACGGGCGGCGAAGGCACGGGCGGCTGACTCGCGATCAAGGCCGCAGAGGTCTGGAGCGAGGCGAGCGAATTCACCGGGGTGTGGAGTGAGGAGATGGTGGGGCTGGAGGTTGATGGGGGGATTAGCTGAAGACAGGAGATTCAAGGCTTCGGCATCAATGACGGTTGGGCGATTGGATTCTATAATCAGTTTCTCGAGTCCTTGTTGAACTCTTTTGTTAGGCAAGCCAAGCCCAGGGCCGATGACGAGTGTGTCGACTTTTTCATCCAGCAGACGTGTCGGGTCATCACAGGGCACGAGCATGGCCTCGGGTGCCAAGCGGGAGGCGATCAAGGCGCAGGCATCGGTGGGGGCATGAAGTGTGACCAGACCGGCACCGCCACGGATGGCACCGAGAGTGGCGATGATGGCAGCGCCAGCATAGCGCGCGGATCCAGCAAGGATGGAGACGCGACCGGCGTTTCCTTTGTGGAAGTCGAAGGGGCGCGGGGCTTTACCAAAGGTGGATGCTTGCGGGCAGATCAGTTCGGTTTCTCCCCGGGATGGGCAAGGCAGGGCAGAGATAGGCACGATGACGAGGGCTCCTGTTGCGGACGCGGCGGCGGAGGAGAGAAGACCCGATTTGGGTGAGGCGACGATCATCGTGACGTCAGCAGTGACCGCATGTGGATGGATTTCTCCGGTATCCGGGTCCACTCCTGATGGGATGTCGATGGAGACGATGGTGGCACCATGATGGTTGCGCAGGTCGGACATTTCCCGTGCAAGTGAGATGAGTGGTTCTCGAAGCGGTCCTGTGGAGCCAATACCAAGAAGACCGTCGAGCAGAATCAGCGGATGGCGCGCGGAGATGTCCACCCGGTCCTTAAGCAGAGACGAAGTTGATGCATCGTTGAGGCTGCGCCAAGCGTTGATTGTTAGAGGAGCGCATTGGTCGCGTGGGAAAGCGGGGCGGAGGTGGATTCGCCATTGGTATTGGTCGCGAAGTGTTTGCAATGCGATGAGGGTGTCGCCTGCGTTGTGGCCTTTTCCCAAGTATCCGATAGCGGTTCGTGGAGAGGGAAAGCGCCGAGCGATGGCATGACCAAGGGCGCGTCCTGCGGACTCCATCAGATTGGATTCAGAGAAACCGGAGGCGATTGCCTGTTGCTCGATTCTCCTCATTTCGCCAACGGAAACCGCTTTCATTGCCATTCTGATTACAGGGGGATCACAGAATTGGGAAGCCGACAAAGCGGGGCTTTTTGCGAGGTGAATTTCTGGATGCTCAAAGGGTCATTTCAGGCTTGCGAGCCAAGCGGTCAGGTCGCGCAAATCACGGGGTGTGAGGATGCCGGCCATGGGAGGCATGGTGCTGAGCGGCGCGGTGAGGTTGGCCATCTGTTCGAGCGAGTGGCGTTGTTCGGTACCGTCGGGATTGAGGAGGATGATGTGGTTTTCGCCGCGTTCCTTGAGAGCGCCCGAAACGGAGGTTCCATCCTTGTTAGAAAGCACGACCATGCCGTAGCCGGGCGCTACCTTTGCCTGCGGGTTGACGAGGGATTCGAGGATGTGGTCGCGGCCCTTCAAGCCGATGCCGTTGAGGGGCGGGCCGACGTTTGATCCTTCATCGCCGATTCGGTGGCAGGCGATGCATTGGGCGGCAAGGTGCTCGTTGAAAATCCTGGCGCCTAGTACGGGATCGCCGCCTTCGAGGGAAATTGCATGCTCGCCGAGCGGGTGATTCTCCTTGAGCGCGGCCCGGGCGCTGGAGAGGGCGGTGACGAGGATTGGGTCGTCCTTCAGCTCGGTGGCGATTTCGAACCATTCCAACATCACGCCCGATGGCTGAGCGCCGAGCAATCCGGAAGTGATGAGGTTGGATCGCTGGGGCTTGTCGATTTTTGTTAGAAGAAGGATGGCTTGTTGACGCTCGACGAGGTCTTTTGAGTCGGCCACGGCTTTCTCGATGTAGGCGAAAACTTCCTCAGGGTGTGAGTTCGCCAGCGTCTTCGCGGCGGCGGTGCGGACGGCGGGTGAGGCGTCATTGAGCAGGGTGAGAGCGAGAGGCGCGATGTCCGATTGGCCGCTGAGGGAGGTGAGTGCGGCGACGCGCGCGGCGGGCTTGGCTTTGGTATCAGCGACGAGTTTCGCCTGGGCAGCAGGGTCGCGAAGGATGCCGAGGGATTTCTCCAAGGCGGCTGCTTTTTTGCGAAATTCCTCGTTTTTCTCGGCACCAATCTTTGCAAGGTGCGGAGTGATGGCTTCGCGCGCGATGTTAGAATCGGCGGGGCGGATCGGGTCCCAGCGGCCGTCGACCGGGTCGAGATTGACGGCGATTGGCCAAGAGGCGAGTGCTTCCAGCGCGGCGATCCTGAGGTCGATAGCGGCTTCGGAGGTGGCGAAGGTTGCGAGGCGACCTGCTGCGAGGGCATCGGCGGCGCGGCGGTTGGCGGCGATGGATCGGCGGATGGCGGGTGGCTGTGCTGCGGGCTTTCTTTCCAGCAGCGAGGCGAGGGCAGGCTCCACCTGCAAAATACGAGGTTCATCGTAGATGGCACGAGCGGCTTCCGAGACGACGGCGGGATCGGCATCGGCAAGCAGTTGATAGGCCGCCGGGTGCTTGAGCCGGCGGAAGACCACCGCTGCCGCAAGACGTACTGCGGTCGAGGGGTGGTCCAGCAGAGGTTGCTTGATCGCTTCCGGTTCCATGCCGACGAGGGCCATCACTCCGGCATGGCGTAGAAACGCATCTCGGTTGGCGTTCTCAGCGAGCATGGCGATCACCGCGTCGCGGGATTCGGTCATGCGGAGTTTGCCGATGGCGATGGCGGCATGGTATCGAACACGGGGGGAAGGGTCCTTGAGTTGTTGTGTTAGATCGGATACGGAGGCTTCTGAGGATTCGCCCGCCCACTTTGCGGCTTGTGCACGAAGTTCGGGGTCGCGGTGGGTGATGAGCGCTTTGAAGAGATCAGGTTCGAAGGTTTTGGTTTGTGAGAGGCCCCAGAGGGCGTGGATGACGCCGAGTTGTGGGGATTTCGTATCTGCTGCGAGGCTGGTGAGCTCTTTGGTGGCTTTGCGTTTGGCGAGTTCCCATTGGACATCGAGGCGGACGCGTTGGTCGGAGTGGGAGAGGTGGCGGAGGAGATCGGCGGTCGGTGTTTTCGCCGGGCCTGCCTTGAGCATCGCGGCGGTTTGCTTGCGGGACGGGTGGTCGATTTCCTTCGGGTCATCGAGTTTCCAGATCGCGCCTTTTTCGTTGAGCGGATAACCGCCGGACCAGTCGGCGAAATAGAGAGCGCCATCGGGGCCGAAATTGCAGCCGATGTTCATCGGTCCGCTGAGGACGACGTGGTCGTTTTTCAGCTTGAAGGCGGCACCGTCCGGCTCGACCTGGAAGGCGCGGACCCGGCCTGCGGGGAACTCGGTGACGAAGAAGTGATCCTTGTATCGCTCGTTGAGGGCGGTGCCGGGATTCCATGCGAAGCCGGAGGGGCCGTCCGAGTAGTTCGCAAGCGGTGGGGTGATGTAGGCAGGCTGATAAGTTCCGTTAGGCACGCTGATCGACTCCGCCATCCAGGGCTGATAGTCGGAGCCGCGGTATTGATAATGGCAACGCCAGCCGCTGTCCGAGCCTTCGGTGATGTAGACTAAGCGTTCCCGTTCGCCTTTCATGTCGGCATCGTTGTCGACGGAGAAGAGGTTTCCGTAGGCATCGAAGGCGATTTCCTGTGGGTTGCGGAGGCCGCGGGCGTAGATTTCGAATCCGGATCCGTCCGGGAAGCATCGAAGCACCGCGCCTTCGTGGGGTGCGGCCCAACGTTTTCCTTCCTTGGAGAGGACGTTGGTTCCTTTGTCGCCGATGGACCAGTAGAGGCGACCGTCGGGACCCCATGTTAGACCGTGCATGTCGTGACCGGCGTAAGCGATGTGGATACCGAATCCATGGGCGATGGAGGCGCGTTGATCCGCCTTTCCGTCGCCGTCGGTGTCGCGGAGCCGCCAGACGTCGGGCGCGATGGTGGCATAGACATCTCCGCGCCAAGCGAAGACGCCGGCGGCGATGCCGGTGACCTCGGTGTTGAAGTTCTCGGCAAACACATTGGAGGCATCCATCACTCCGTCGCCGTTGGTATCAGTCAGGCGAATGATTTTTTCTGATAGAACGGTGAGATCCTTGATGTCGACCTTGCCATCACGGTTGTGGTCTTTGAGGGATGGGTGTTTGTCGAATTTGCCCGGGGTGATTTCCTTTCTGAAGAAGGCGAGTTTATCCTCGATGGTGGTGTGGGAGAGGTCGTTGGGAATCCACTGGGTGAACTCGCGGATGTCGAGGTCGGCGGCCTTGCGGCGGGTGGTTTCTGTCAGATAGATGGTGCCGTCGACATCGATGGTGACGGTGACGGGGTTTTTGAGGAGCGGTTCGCGGGCGACGAGGGTTCGCTGGAGGCCGTTGGCCGCGGGGAAGGATTCGGGTGCTGCGTGGCAGATCGCGGGCAAGGCGAGGAGGAGGCGGATGCGCTTCATGGGTTGGCCAAATACGTGGCATGGGCGGGCGGCTTCGCGAAGGAAATTTGATTTTTCGCCGCTCCGGTAACCTTGTGGTGGAGGCATCCGTACTAGTTGGCATGAGATCAATGGTTCTGATGAAGAGGATTACGCTGCTGGCGGCGATGTTTCTTGGAATGCCTTTGTTTGCCGCGCCACTGGATGTTTCCCGGGTTCCGGCGGATTCGAAATGGCTGTTGCATCTGGACCTTGAGACGGTCCGGGAAACGGCGATCGGCGGCGAGCTGACGAATGAGATCGAATCGCGATTCGGTGCGAAGGTTCGGGCGATGAAGCGGATGTTTTCGGTGGATGTGCTGAAGGATTTGCGGGGGCTGACGATGTTTGGGAACGGGCGAAAGGATGAGGCGGTGGTGTTGATCGATGGCGCGATGGATCGGGCTCATCTGGAGGATGTGATCGCTGCGGCGGATGACTATCGTTTGTTAGATCATGGCGCGTTCAGAGTGCATGTCTGGACAGACAACGGAAAAACGCAGCATGCTGCGTTTTTC
>SYAP01000093.1 GCA_005787565.1 Verrucomicrobiaceae bacterium
GCCTTGTTTACCAATCCGTACATACTGAATAAAAAATTTCTTATACACGCTTATACACGATTTTCACGCACCGCCTTTCATGATTTGCCATCTGCTTGAAAGTTCTCTTCCTTGGCCGTTCCTTCGGATTCCAATCTTCGCAGGTGGTTGTAGATTGAACGCTCGGTAATACCCAGCAGTCGGGCGGCTTTCGCTTTGTTCCCCCCACACATTTCCAAAGTCTCCAATACAGCCCTTGCCTCGATCACCGCCAACGGATACCCCGCCAGACCCAAAGGCCCTGCGCTTCCTGATTCAACTCTGCCGCTTTTCCCGAGGATTCCCAAATCCTCCAAGTCTTCCTCGTCGATCTCACCCCCCTCACAAAACACAGACGCGCGCTCCAGAACGTTCTCCAACTCCCTGACGTTCCCTGGCCAACCATGCATTCTCAGGCTATTCATCGCACCCTTGCTCACTCTCAGAACCTTCTCAGCCCGCTGCGCCGCGATCCTCTCCAAGATGCTCTTGGCCAACCCCTCGATCTCTTCCTTCCGTGCCCTCAAAGGCGGAATCTCGATTGGCACGACATTCAACCGGAAAAACAGATCCTCGCGAAAAAGACCCGAAGCAATCCGTTCCGCGAAATCGATGTTGGTCGCAGAAACCAAACGAAAATCCGCACGGATCGTCTCCTCCCCTCCAACCCTCTGAAACTGGCGATCTTGCAGGACATTGAGCAACTTGGGCTGCAACTCAATCGGCAAGTCTCCGATCTCGTCCAGAAACAATGTCCCGCCTGCCGCAGCCTCAATTTTTCCAATCCTCTTCCTCAACGCTCCCGTAAAAGCACCCTTTTCATGCCCGAACAACTCGCTCTCAAGCAACTCCCGTGGCAACGCCGGACAACTCACCGTAATGAACGGTCCCGATGCGCGCGGACTCATCGAGTGCAGCAACCTCGCGACCAAACCTTTCCCGACACCGCTTTCACCAGTAAGCAAAACACTCGATTCAAGCCGAGCCACTTTCCTCACTCGCTCAAGGATGACCCGCATCTTCTTCGAATCGGCTACTACACCCGGCCTCACACTTGAATCACCGATCGAGTCCCGCAATTCTCGGTTCTCCTCCCTCACACGGCTCATTTCAAACGCGGTTCTCAACGCGCGGAATAAATCCTCTGGATCAAAAGGTTTCGTCACGTAATCCAGCGCCCCCAACTTCAACGCCTTAACGGCCGACGCGGCCTGATCACTTGCCGTAAGCACAATCGCCGACACCGCCGGATGCCGATCTCGAAGATACTCGAGACAACGAAACCCATCCCATCCGGGCATCTCAAGATCCAGCACAACGACACGCGTGTCGATCCCAACCATCTTCATTGCCTCCTCTCCCGCCACAGTCGATTCCACACTGTAACCACGTTGCCTTGCTAACAGCTCAAGAAGATGCCTTGAAGCCTCGTCATCCTCGGCGATGATCAATTCGGCAGACTGTCGGTGGCGACTCACGGCCTGCTCTTGCAACAGCATGAAAAACCATGCAAGTTCCTTACATGGATTTCACGATTTTTCATCCAGCCAACGACGCGAGCTCAAAGCCCCTCTGCGATTCGGACCGGATCAACATGATCATCGAACGGATCGGCCCGATCTTCCTCACACTTGCCGAGAAGTTCTTCGATTCCTGCACATCCACCTTCTCGGAGCTCTCCCAGAATACCTCCTCTCAGCAGGTCCGTGAATCGGCTCACCAACTGAAAGGAAGCGCCGGAAACCTCGGATTCTCCAGACTCGAACAGATTTTTACATCGATCGAAGCCGCCGCTATCACCAGCAATCCCATCACGGATTCGATCTCCACCTGCGTCCTCCTTACCCTTGAGGAAACCCGGCTATCTCTCAATTCTCTCACTTCCAACTCGCCCCTCGACTAGACAATCTCCGAATTGGATGAATTCAGATTGCGCGATTTTACGCTGAAAGACTGGCTCCTCGTGCAAAATACGTCAATTCCTTGCCCCACCTCAACTCGCCCTCTCACCTTGCACCTCTCGCCCACTGTTGAAATGATTCCAGCCTTCATTTGGCCCCGCCGAAATCTGGAAAACCGGTAATGCAAAACACCACTCACAACCATTCTTCCTGAACCTTCCCACCGCCTTCCCTCATGTCTGATTCACTCGAGTCCGCCGCCCGTGTCGCATGGCGAAACCACCCGCGATGCATCGGGAGGCTGTTCTGGAACTCCCTAGAGGTCTTCGATGCCACTCACTTGTCCCACCCGCAAGAGATCTTCCAGGCGTGCGTTCGCCACCTCCGCTACTCCACGAACGGAGGACGAATTCGTCCAACCGCAACCATTTTCGCTCCATCCGGCGATCCCCGATCAGGCATCAGGATTCACAATCGCCAACTGATACGCTATGCTGCGTACTCGCTGCAGGATGGCTCGATCATGGGAGATCCCGAACAACTCGAATTCACCCGATTCGCGGTCTCTCTCGGTTGGACGCCTCCAAACCCCCAATCACCCTTTGATATACTCCCCTTGATCATCTCGGCTCCTGGCTTCTCCACACAACTCTTCACGATTCCCTCAGATGCGGTACTCGAAGTTCCAATCCGCCACCCGGACCTGCCCGGCTTCAACGAACTCGGCATTCGCTGGCCAGCGCTTCCCGCCGTTTCTGACATGATCCTTTCCGCCAATGGAAAATTCTATCCCGCCGCACCCTTCAGCGGGTTCTACATGGGAACCGAAATCGGCTCCCGAAACCTCGGAGACACCAATCGCTACAACCTTCTGCCGACTGTGGCAAAACTCATGAAACTCGACCTCTCCTCAAGAACATCCTTGTGGAAGGACCGTGCCCTTGTCGAACTCAATGCCGCCGTAATTCTGTCGTTTCAGGCAGCAAAAGTTACTATTGTCGATCATCACACCGCAGCGGCACAGTTCATGCAACATATTAAGAATGAGGAAAAATCCGGGCGCACTATTCCCGGTGATTGGCCGTGGTTGGTGCCTCCTCTTTCAGGATCCGCATGTCCGGTCTTCCACCGCTATTATGACCCGCCTGTCGCAGGTCCGCAATGGATTCGATGCCCCTCATAATCTTACGCTCGGAACCTCGAAGATTGAAGCGTTGTCCGCAATCCAAGTCTCCAGATCAAACTCGCCACCACCACCCACTCATCTGGTCGGCCAAACCAACCACCACCCTCCCCTTGCAACCCCGCCGTCCTCCCCTTGACTACTTGATGAACGCCTGCCTCATGAAATCCTCACTCAACCGCTTCCTCACCGGCCCAGCCATCGCGGCAGCACTCTTTTCCTTACCCACGCTCGCAGCGGACCTCACCTGGAACTCATCCAACCCCGCCAATACCGTCTGGACCACAGCAGGAGTCTGGAACGGTCCAGCAACATGGACCAACGGCGACACCGCAACCTTCAACGCCAGCGCCACCGTCAACATCGGTGCCAGCATCTCCCAAACCGGCATCACCATCGCCTCCGGCCAAACCCTCACGCTGAACAACACCGCCACCGTCAAAATCACCGGCGCTGGAACCATCAGCGGCAATCTAACAAAGACCAGCAACTCCAACCTTCTCCTCAGCCACTCCGGCGGCTTCAACGGAACCCTCGGCATCAACGGCCAATGGGTCATCCTCGGCTCCACAGCCACCGATCCCACAGGCCAAACCTCCAACCAAACCAAGGTCAACATCACCTCCGGCGGCCTCATCCTCGGCTCCGCATACAACGGCGGCTCCGCCACCATCGGCGAACTCTCCGGCGCTGGCTCCGTTCGCGCCGACTGGCAGGACGGCGGCACCAACAACCACCGCCGCCTCATCGTCGATCAATCCACCAACACCACCTTCTCCGGCACCTTCAACGCGGGCTCCAGCGGCCGAGGCCTTCACCTCACCAAGTCCGGAAGCGGCACCCTGACCGTCTCTAACAACGCCGCCCTCACCTCCGCTGCCGACGGCCTCCGCGACATCGCTGTCAACGGCGGAACCTTGAAAATCACCGGCTCCACCGGCTCAAACTCCCCCCTCAACAACATCGCCGGAACATCCCTCGCCATCTCCTCAGGTGCCACCTTCGAAGCCGCCAACACCACCTCGGGCATCCCCACCGGCATCGCCAAAGCCATCAGCGGCAGCGGCACCTTCCTCCGCAGCGCCGCAGGAAACCTCGTCATCAGCGGAGAAGCCGCGAACTCCGGCTTCTCCGGAACATGGAAATCCACCGCCGGAACCTTCGGATTCCTCTCGGAAACCAGCATGGGCGGCTCTTCCGGCGTCACCCTCGATGGCGGCGGCCTTTTCATGAACGCCAACGGCGCCGGCATCTCTTCCTCCAAAACCATCACCCTCGGTGCCGGTGGCGGCTTCTTCGATGGCTCCACCGCCTGGTCACAAACCTGGTCCGCCAAAATCACCGGCGATGGCGGATTCACCAAACGAAGCGGCATGCTGCTCACCATCGACAACCCGGACAACGACTACACCGGCTCCACCACCATCCAGGCCGGAACCCTGAAACTCGGACACGCCGACGCCATCGCCACCTCCAGCCAGATCATCGTCGGCGCCTCCACCACCCTCGACGTCTCCGCCGTCTCATGGACCCTCGGCACCACCCAAATCCTCAGCGGCTCAGGCAACATCGTCGGCCCCGCCACCATCGCCGGAACCCACAGCCCCGGCTCTAGCCCCGGAACCCAAAGCTTCTCTAACGGACTCAACTACGCCGACTCCTCAACCCTCCTCTGGGAACTCACCGACAATACCACAGGCAGCCGCGGCACCACCTTCGACGCCATCAACCTCACCGGCGGAGCTCTCACCATCACCCCCGGTGCCACCATCGACCTCTCCTTCGGCGGCTCCGTCGACTTCCTCAACGCCTTCTGGTCCACCCCACAGGAATGGCTCGTCATCAATCTATCAGGATCCGCCACCGCCGCCGACTCCAACCTCTTCACCATCGGAACCATCACCGGCGGCTCCAATTACGACGCAGGCCTCGGCTCCTTCTCCATCCTCCGCCAACCCGGATCTAACACCGCCGACTCCCTCTACCTTGCCTGGACACCCATCCCGGAACCTGCCTCCGCCCTCCTCGGTGCCATTGGATTCCTCATCATCCTGCGCCGCCGCCGGTGAAACCTCTAGAAATCCCTACCACGGATATCATCCGCGCCGCGGAAACCCTCTGGAACTATCACCGCCTCGGAGCCCCCCCGCAACCCTCCGACGCCATCCTCGTCTTCGGCAGCAACGATCTCCGCGTCGCCGAACACGCCGCCGCGCTCTTCCACCGCAACCTCGCCCCATGGCTCCTCTTCTCCGGAGCCCGCGGCCGCATGACGGAACATTGGAAAGTCACCGAAGCCGAAGCCATGGCCCAGGTCGCCCGCTCCCTCAAAGTCCCCGCCGACCGCATCCTCATCGAAAACGAAGCCACCAACACCGGCCAGAACATCCAATTCGCCCGTCAAACTCTAACAAGAAACAACATCGCCATCCACCGCGCCATCGTCGTCCAGAAACCCTACATGGAACGCCGGACCATCGCCGCCCTCGATGTCCAATGGCCCGATGCCACCTTCACCGCCTCCTCCCCCCCACTCACCCTCGCGGAATACTGCACCGGGGACCTGACATACCAACTCGTCATCGACGCTATGGTCGGCGACTTCCAACGCATCATCGACTACCACCACCTCGGATTCTCATCCAAACAACCCATCCCCGAGCCTGTCATGGAAGCCTCTCGCTTCCTCATCGCAAAAGGCCACACCAGCCAATTGCCATAAACAAACTGGTCTCCCGAGCAGACCAGCTCCTTCCCCTTGTGACATCCCGTCCCCCGGCGGACCGTGCAAACAGTCCAACGCACCTCCGCCATGAAAATCCGCCGCTTCTCCCTCTTCTTCGTCGCCCTCGCCTCCACCACCCAAGCTCAGGACATCCGAAGCGCAACCGCCGGCAACCTCAACACCACCGCCGCTTGGACCGACGGAACCGTCCCCACCACCGCGGACACCGCCACCTGGGACGCCTCATCCACCCTGACAAACACCCTCGGCGGCAATCTCACCTGGGGCGCCATCAACCTCACCGCCGCCTCCGGCCCTGTCTCCATCTCCGGCCCTAACAACCTCATCCTCGATCACTCCACCGACATCACCACCGCCTTACAGACAGGCTCCAACAACTTCAACTGGGGAGCGGCAGCAACCGGCGGAAACCTTCACATCCGCGGCACAACCCCGAACACCTCCACCTCCCAAGGTGCCACCTTCTCCGGCTCGGGAACCGTCACCATCAGCAGCACAGGAACCAAGAACTGGTCGTCCGATGGCGGCACCAATGGCGTCACCAACGTGAACTTCACCGGCACCCTCGCCCTCCGCGGTGCATCAATCCCCGCTGTCGGCACCCTTCCCGCAAACTGGCTCGCCTTCGGCGGCGGCGGCGGCGCGGCCTCCGACAATGGCACCCTCGTTCAAACCGGCTCCTTCGCCCTCGATACCGGCGATTCCTCCTCATGCGGAGCCTTCATCCTCACCCACGCCTTCAGCGGACAATCCCTGAAACTCAACAGCCTCTCCGGAACCGGCTCAATCCGCGCCGATTGGGGCCTGTCCGTAGGCACTCAAACCCGCTCCATCGAACTCGATCAATCCACTAACACAACCCTCTCCGGATCTATCCTCGCCCACAATGGCAGCAACCAGCGCCGCAACATCAACTTCGTCAAAAAAGGCAACGGCTCCCTCACCCTGACCGGCGCCCTCGGCTCCTCCGCAACCGCCGGTGGCGCCATCGCTTCCCTCAACTTCGACGTCCAGGCCGGAACACTCCAACTCGGCAACGGAACCACCAACCCCATCTATCAGAATGCCGCGAACTGGGACCCCGCATCCACGTTCAACGTCGCCTCCGGTGCAAAACTCCGGTTCAACACCTCCGGCACTTTCACCTGGAACCGCACCCTCACCGGCGGCTCCGGAGATGTTGAAATCGAATCCCCCGACGCACGCATCAACTTCACAGCCAACAATTCTGCCTTCTCAGGCAACATCGACCTCATCGCCGGCTCACTGCGCATGGGCCCCAACCTCGGCTCCGGAACCCTCACCGCACAAAACGGCACCTTCCTCCTCCCCGGCCTCCCCGCCACCCCCGCCACCTCCAACGTCGGCGCTCTAACACTCGGTGACAACACCCAATCCGACTTCCGCCTCGGCATCACGTCCGATAAAATCGTCATCTCCACCACGCTCACCCCTCCCGCCTCCGGCGAAACCCACACCATCAATCTCTTCAACGACCCCACAAACGGTGGCTCCATCACACTCATCGACTACTCCGGAACACCCCTGACCGAATCCGAATTCAACCGCTTCGCACTCGGCATCACCCCTACCCTCGGATCCTTCGAACTCGTCAATAACACCTCTAACACATCCATCGATCTCATCGTCACCCTCGAAGACCAGATCTGGAAAGGCTTCGCCGACGAAAACTGGGACACCACCACCAACAACTGGGCACTCGCCAGCACCCCGGCCGTCCCCGCAGCTTACAACACCAACAACCCCGTCCTCTTCGACGATTCCGCAACCCGCTTCAACGTCGTTGTCGAACCCCTTGGCATCAATCCCCTCAGCCTAACCTTCAACAACTCCACCAACCCCTACACCCTCACCGGCGGCGATATCTTCGGTTCCACCGGCATCGTCAAAAACGGCACCGCCGCCACCACACTAACCCTCCCCCTCGCCCACACCGGCGGAACCACCGTCAATGCAGGAACACTCGTCATCGACAGCCCGGCAAACGGCTCATCCGGCGGAACCACCATCAACGCGGGCAACCTCAAAATCGGAAACGGCGGCACCGATGGCGACATCGCTTCGGGCCCCGTTCAGATCGCCTCCGGCGCATCGCTCGTCTATCAGCTCGATGGCACCCAACTCCGCGACTACAAAACCTCCCCAAAACTCCGCAACGTCTCTGGCGCAGGCACCATCACACTCGATGGCGGACTCACCCTCTTCAACTACACCGGCTCAGGAACCGGCTTCTCCGACGCCGGTTCATGGACCGCCTTCTCCGGAAATCTCAACATCCTCGGCGGATCCGAATTCCGAACCATCCGCAACGGCTCCACCGCCATGGGCACCGCCACCATCACCCTCGGAGATGCCACCACCTCCGGAAATCTCTCCCAAATCGAAGGAAACTGGACCTGGACCAACAACATCCAGCTCTCAGGCCCATCCAACAAAATCATCAACCGCTCCGTTGGCGCACCACGCACCCTCAAACTCCAAGGCATCCTCTCCGGAACCGGCGGCCTCACCTTCGAAGACCCCGCAACATCGATGACCAACAACGAACTCGGCTTCATCCTCACCGGCGCAAACACACTCTCCGGCTCCCTCACCATCCCCACAGCCGTCCCCGTCCGCGTCGGTGGAGTCCCCGGAAACACCGATATCTCTCAATCCGGTCCCGGCATCGGCGGATCACTCGGAACCGCCACCGTCACCAACAACGGCACCCTCACCTTCTCCCGCAGCGATGCCCACACCGTCTCTAATAACATCTCCGGATCCGGTGCGCTCTTCATCGGCCTCGCCCTCAACAACACCACCCAGGAAATGACCTACACCGGAACCGCCACCCACACCGGCGGCACCACCGTCCGCGCAGGCACCCTCACCATCGCCCCAGCCGCCTCCATCGCAGGCACAACCCTCACCATCGCCAACGACGCCAAAGTCGTCGTCAACGGCTCCTCCATCGCGGACTCAACCTCCCTCGAACTCGGTGCCACCTCCCTCGTCGAAACCTCAACCAACGAAACCGTCGCCACCCTCTTCATCGACGGCATCCAACAACCCGCCGGCATCTACGAAGCCACCGGAAACCCCGGCTCCAACACGGAAATCCCCCAAATCACCGGCACCGGAACCCTCACCGTCACCTCCGGCCCGTCCGCCGCCACCTTCGCCAACTGGATCGACTCCTTCTTCCCCGGCGAAACCGACCCCGACATCGTCGGCCCCAACGCCGACCCAGACCGCGATGGCATCCCCAACGCCGTCGAAATGGTCATCGGCAACCTCCCCAACCAAAACCTCGTCGCCAACCTCCCAAACCTCGAACTCATCACCGATCCCCTCGACCTCCCCGCCGGCGAATACCTCAAATTCACCTACCGCCGTAGCGACCTCTCCGTCGACGCCAACCTCACCGCCACACCCCAACACGACACCGACCTCCAAGGCCCATGGACCAATGCCACCAATGGCATCGACGGCGTCGTCATCCAACAAACCGAAGACCCCACCATCCCAGGCGACCGCATCGACGTCTTCATCCCCCGCTCCTCATCCACACTCTTCTCACGCCTTTCAGTCACCGTCCCCTGAGACCCGCCACTCCAGTCCGAAGACCACTTCTGCCGCCACCCCACGCCAAAGATTGACGCCACCCCGGATCGGCGAAACCATCCGTCATGAACTGGATGACGGTCCTTTGGCCAATGGTGGCAGCAACTTGCCTCACCTTGGCGTTGATCAACCTCCGGATCGCAGTCGGTGACGGTCGCAAACTTCCGCACCTCTTCTTCTCACTCGCTGCCATCTCGGTCGCAGCCGTCAGCTTCTTCGAGTTCCTCCTCATGCAGACCGAAAGTCTGCATGAATACAACCGGCTCCTCCGTTGGGCCGCAATCCCCATCTCCTCGATGGTATTCTCCGTAACCGGATTCATCTGGAGCTTTTTCGGCACCGGTCGCCTCATCATCGCTCTGCCAGCCGTTTGCATCCACCTCATCGCGAATCTGATCAACGTCTCCTCAGAAATCCCCGGAATCCGTTATGCCGCTTCCATCCACAAGGAAACATTCTGCGGCGTCACCTTCACCGCGGCAGAGATCAAAAACGGCCCCCTCAACATCGCGGACATCTCAAGCGTCATCCTCGTCACCATCTTCATTCTCGGCGCCTCGTTCCGGCTCTGGAAAAACGGCAACAAACGCCGCGCTGCTTTCGTCGGTGGAAGCGTGATCTTCTTCCTCCTCCTCGGCCGCGGCCACGCCACCTTGATCGAGGAAGGCATCCTGAACTCTCCCTACTTCGTCAGCGTCGGCTTCATCTTCGTCATCCTCGCCATGGGAATGGAACTCGGAAACGACGTCCTCAATACCTCCAGACTCGCCCGCGAACTCAACTCAACCCAACAACGCATGGACCTGGCAACTAATGCCGTCTCGCTTGGCTTCTGGGAATGGAACATCCACAGCGGCGAAATCTGGGCCAATCAAGCCGCACGTGAACTCTTCGGAATCCCCCACAACCTGCCCATCAACTTCGAGTCCTTCCTCGCACTCCTCCACCCGCAGGACCGGGATCATGTCTCACAGGCCATCAACAGATCCATCAAGGACGCTTCCGATTATGATATCGAATACAGGATCCAACTCTAGGACGGACGATTACGCTGGATCGCCGCAAGGGGACGAACCGAGAACTCACCTGACAAACATCCCGCCCGCATGCGGGGCGTCCTCCTCGACATCACTGAAAAACGCGAATCCGAAAACGAAATCCATCTCATCCGCAGTCAACTCGCACACGCGGGACGAGTCTCCATGATGGGACAACTCGCCGCATCCCTCGCACACGAACTCAACCAACCCCTCGGCGCAATCCTCCGCAACGCGGAAGCCGCGGAACTCTTCCTCCAGTCCCAATCACCCGACATCAACGAAATCCGCGCCATCATCAGGGACATCCTCAGGGACGATATCCGCGCAGGAAACGTCATCGACCGGCTCAAAGCCCTCATGAAGCGCAAGAACATCGACCCTCGCCCGCTTCAAATCAAAGACCACATCGAGGATGTCCTCTCACTCCTCCGCGTCGATGCCTCCGCTCGCGGCGTCACACTCGCAGCTTCCATCCCGGCGGATCTCCCGGATGTCCTCGGAGACCGCGTCCATCTCCAACAGGTCCTCATCAACTTGATCATCAATTCCATGGACGCCATGACCGAAACAAAACGAGGAAACCGCCACGTAACCGTCAACGCCTGCCAACACCAAACACTCGGATTCATCAAAATCAGCGTCCGCGACACCGGCCCGGGAATCGCTCGGGACATAATCCACAAAATCTTCGACCCGTTCTTCTCCACAAAATCCGAAGGAATGGGCATGGGACTCTCAATCTCAAGGACCATCATCGAGGCCCATCGCGGAACCCTCGAACTCGAATCCAACCCCCATGGCTCTTGCTTCACCTTCTCCCTACCCCTCGCTCAAACAGGCGCTCTCATTTGACTCCCCGCCACATCCATCTCACATCGTGGATCCGATCAACCTCGCGAAAACCAGCATGTCCACTCCAATCGTTCATCTGATAGATGACGACGACTCCTTCCTGCGGGCCTCTGCCAGGCTCCTCCGCGCCAGCGGCTACATGGTCAAGGTATACCTCCGCGCATCCGACTTCCTCGCTGAAGACCTTCAGTCCTCTCATGGATGCGTCATCTCCGCCTTGAACATGCCGGAAATGAGCGGAATGGAACTCCAAGAAACCTTGGGACTTCGCAACATCACCTTGCCCATCATCTTCATCACCGGAAACGGAGACATCCCCACAACCGTGTCCGCAATCAAAAAAGGTGCCGTCGACTTCCTCGAAAAACGTGCGCCAAAGGATCGACTCATCGACGCAGTCAACCGCGCGCTCGCCCTCAATCAGCAGTCCTTGGCATCTCGCAACCATCGGATCGAACAGCGCAACCGCCTTTCCAAACTTTCGGATCGCGAGATTCAGGTCCTCCAACACGTCGTCCAGGGCAGCATGAACAAAGAAATCGCCTCGGCACTCGGAATTCATGAACGCACCGTGAAACTCCACCGCACCGCCATCACCTCCAAACTCAACCTGCATTCCGTCGCCGAACTTACACGCCTTTGGATCGAGATCCACGGACAGGATTCCCATCGGCACTGATCCCGGGCTCATCCCCCATCCACCTGCCCAAAAGGGCAGTTGCACCCATCTGTATCGCCCCGCGAAGATACTGGCCTTCGATGAGGGTCACATCTCCCATATCCGTCGCCATCGTCGACGACGATCCCAGCCTCTGCCGATCCATGGCCAGGCTACTCAAGGCTGCCGGGATGGAATCCATCGCCTTCTCTTCCTCCGAAAAATTCCTCGCCCATCTCAACCTCAGGACCTTCGACTGCATCCTGCTCGATGTGCAGCTCGACGGCATGTCAGGCCTCGAACTCCACCAACAACTCATCACACTCGGCAATCAAACGCCGATCCTCTTCATCACCGCCCACGACACCCCTGAAATCAGACACCAGGCCGAACTCGCCGGCTGCGCCGCCTACTTCAGAAAATCCGACCCGGGAATCGATATCCTCACCGCCATCCGAAACTTCGTCGCAGCTCACTCCTCACTCAATTGATCCATCCATGAAACACATCATCCTCAACCCAACACTCATCGCCGCTGCAGCATTGCTCGCAAGCTGCTCAACCTCAAATCACACGCCCCGGAACTCATCAAGGGCCGAATTCCTCGATCAAGTCTGGGTCACACCGGAACTTCGCGGCCAAGCCATCTCCGACAGCTACAACAAGGTCTACTTCGCTCCCGTCACCGTCAGCCACCTCAAAGACCAAACCTGGTGGAACTCCCAAAACACCAAAACCCGCGATCAACTCGAAATCGACGCGAAAAACCTCGCCACCTTCACCCACCGATCCTTCGTAAACGCCGCAAACCAAATCCCCGGCAAGAAAATCCTAGTGGTCTCCAATCCCGGCCCCGGCACGCTCATCATCGAATCCTCCATCGTCGAGCTCGTCCCATCAAAAGCCTTTTGGAACTCCGCAGCTTCCGCCGCTGGCTTCGTCGTCCCCGGCGCAGGCATCCTTTCCACTTTCGGAAAAGGCTCCATCACCATCGAAGGCCGCCTGCGCGATGCAGCAAGCGGCAAAACCATCGCCACCTTTAGGGATCACAGCTCCGATAAAACCGCCGTCGTGAACGTCAACTCCTTTACCTGGTACCGCGGCAGCGAAGCCAATATCGACGAACTCGCCCTAAGAACGGCACAACTCCTCAACTCCGACAACCGCACCACCATCAAGGAATCCAGTCCCATCAAACTGATCGCCTCCTAAGCCCACCCTCAAACCTTAACCCCTCTTGCCGCATTCTTCGGATTCCCTTCCTCCATCCATTCCAATCTCCGACCCCAGTCATCCTCATGAAATCCCCCTCAATCCTCACCAAAATCCTAACAACCATCTCTTCTGTCGCCATCGCCGCTTCCTCGGCATCAATGGCCCGGGATCAACCCAACATCGTGCACATCGTCGCTGACGACCTCGGATGGATGGACGTCGGCTTCAACGGCTGCACCGATATCAAAACTCCCAACATCGACAAACTCGCTCAAGGAGGCGCCAAACTCGATCAGTTCTACGCACTTCCCATGTGCACCCCCACCCGCGCCGCCCTCCTCACCGGCCGCTACCCCTTCCGCTACGGCCTCCAAACCATCGTCATACCCGGCCCCGCAAGCTATGGACTCGACACCTCCGAATGGCTCCTCCCTCAGGCCCTCGGCGAAGCCGGTTACAATACCGCCATCATCGGCAAATGGCACCTCGGCCACGCCGATATCAAATACTGGCCCAAACAACGCGGATTCCACTACCAATACGGCGCCATGATCGGGGAACTCGACTACTACACCCACAGCGATGCCGGGGTCCTCGACTGGTTCCGCGACAACAAACCCGTCCACGAGAAGGGATACACAACCCAATTGCTCGGCAAGGATGCCGTTAACTATATCAACAATCAAAAAGCCGACAAACCCTTCTACCTCTACCTCGCATTCAACGCACCACACACGCCCTACTCCGCACCTCAGGATTACATCGACCGTTACAAAAACATCGAGGACCCCACACGCCGCACCTACGCAGCGATGGTCACCTGCCTTGATGATGAAATCGGCCGCGTCGTCGAGGCCATCGAAAAGAAAGGCTTGCGCCAAAATACCCTCATCCTCTTCCACAGCGATAACGGCGGAACCACCAACGCCATGTTCGCCGGTCAAATGGCAGACCTTTCTAAAACCAAACTCCCCTGCGACAATGGCCCCTATCGCGACGGCAAAGGAACCCTCTTCGAAGGCGGATGCAGGGTCGCGGCATGCGCCAACTGGCCCGGTAAAATCAAACCTCAAACCGTCGACTCTCCAATCCACGTCGTCGACCTGTTCCCAACCATCGCCTCTCTCGCAAACGCCCCAACCACCAAATCCAAACCCCTCGACGGCATCAACGTCTGGAAAACCATCTCACAAGGAACACCGTCTCCCAGAAATGAAGTCGTCTACAACATCGAACCCTTCCGCGGCGCGGTTCGACAAGGCGACTGGAAACTCATCTGGCGCAGCCTCATCCCAACCAGCGTCGACCTCTATAACATCGCCGATGATCCCTACGAAAAAAACAACCTCGCCGAAAAAAATCCGGAAATGGTCGCGAAACTCCAGAACCGCATCAACGAACTGGGGACGGAATCTGCAAAACCTCTCGCTCTCATCTACGTCGCAAGCGTGGGACTGAAACATGGAAAACCACTCATGGCCTCGGAGGATGGAAGCCCGCCCGCAACCTTCGAACCGGACGCTCCATCCATCACAGACGAGGGAATCGGCCAAAGAGAAGTCGAGAACTGAAACGCCTCCCAACTCACCACTCACTCCAACCTCCACAACGCCATGCAACAGCGAACTCTCGCCATCGCCTCAATCATCGCCTTCTCCACGCTGCCCTTCACCCACGCGGAAGAAGCCGCTGGCGGACACTACATCCCGGGCGCAACCTCCTCCTTCATCGATACACTCCCAGGCAAGCCAGGCCTAGTCATTGCAACCGCATACACCTACTATGACGGCAGCACCGACCTCGACAAACCCATGCGATTCGGACGCTTCCTCGGCCTCAACGCTTCCGCAACTTGCAATGCCGCAACTCTCTTCGGTGTCTATCAAACCGACTTCGAACTGCTCGGCGGCCACTACGCCTTCGCCGCTGCCATCCCCTTCGTCGACATGGAGGTCGACGCAACCATCGTCCCGCCTCTCGGCCCCAACTTCGGATTGTCGGACTCCGACAGCGGACTCGGAGACATCGCAATCTATCCTTTCATGATCAGTTGGACCAACGGACCCGACCTCAAATACGACATCAGACTTGGTATCTACGCACCCACCGGAAACTACGATTCCGACAACCTCGCAAACACCGGACGCAACTACTGGACCTTTGAACCCTCCGTCTCCATCAGTTGGCTCAGCTCCTCCATCGGAACCGAAGCAACACTCTTCGCTGGCTTCGACATCAATACTGAAAACCCTGACACCAACTACAGAAGCGGAACTTCCTTCCACCTCGACGGAACCCTCGCCCAACACTTCCCCATCGGTGACATCGGAATCTTCGGAATCGGCGTCAACGCATTCTACTATCAACAAATCTCCGGCGACAGCGGCAGCGGCGCTACCCTCGGCGACTTCGAGGGACGAACCGCCGGACTCGGCCCTGTCATCTCTCTCGTCACCAAAATCAACGGCCACGACCTCGCCGCCGAAATCAAATGGCTCCCGGAAATGAGCGTAACACGGCGCCTGAAAGGCGACACCATCTGGTTCAAACTCGGCATGGCATTCTAAACCCGCCACAACTGACAAACATGAGCGCACAACTCGGAAAAATCAACGGACGGGTCCTGACCATCACCGTATCAGGAACCCTCACCCAACCGGAACTCCTCAAATCGCAATCCGCCGCCGGCAACGCAATCGACAACATCGGCAAGGTCCGCATCCTCCTCGTCCTCGAAAACTTCAAAGGAACCGCCAGCGACGGGGATTGGGGCGACTTCTCTTTCCAGATGAAATACGACCCATTCATCGAACGCATCGCCATCGTCTCCCCCACCGAATGGATGGACGCCGCTCTCCTTTTCACTGGAAAAGGAATACGTCCCATCCAGATCAAACACTTCACACCGAA
Organism: Verrucomicrobiaceae bacterium; assembly: GCA_005787565.1. GTDB lineage: Bacteria > Verrucomicrobiota > Verrucomicrobiia > Verrucomicrobiales > Akkermansiaceae > Luteolibacter. Next base: position 16,151 of record SYAP01000093.1, read on the forward strand.
TCAGATGCAACTCGCGGAAGAATGGGCTGACGCCGAATGAAAGCCCGCCGAACTCTCAAGCTTCAACCCGCCGTTCCACCGATCCACCCTTCACTACCTCCGGCGTGATCCACCCGGCACCACCCGGATTCAAATCTCCCGCGGCAATCCTCTCCAGCCTTCTAACAACCATCTTCGCCACCGCATCCGGATCCACACGATACCCAGTGATATCCGGCACCAGATGATCCAGAAACGGCTCCCAAGCCAGAGTGATCAAACTCAAATGCCGGGGCACCTGCAAACCCTGGCTCCCAAGCCACGTCATCGCCGTAGCCACCTGCCTCGGCCTCGTTGCAATCACCGCCGTAGGCCGCTGCTTCAGATTCAACGCCCTCCCTAACACCCGCGCCACACCTTGCGAGCTCCCATCCTCCACCATCACCTGAACCTCGAAATCCGGCTCGTCAAACTCCATCGCACCACGCACCGCCGCCTGCACACCCATCAATGCATCCGGCGGCGACAACAGAACCACCCGCCGGTGCCCCATCCGCCACAACTGCCCCACCGCGTGCCGCGCCGTCGCCTGCCAGTCCACGTCCAAATGCGCCAACTCCACCCCCGGATTCGGATACCCACGGATCAACGCAGGAATCCGCCGCCTCATGAACCACTCCTGAACCGCCGCACTCGACCGCAGCAACAGCCAAACGCTGCAACGCTCCTCCTCCACCAACGCCTCCAATCGTTTCTCCGGCCGCCGCTGTTCATACCATCCCGGCGCGAAAACCTCCAACGACCCCCCCTTGTCAGCCAACGCATCCCGAATCCGGTCAATCTCTAACAACATCGGCTGAGGCAACTGCTCCAGCCTCCGGTGCGCCAGATATCCGATCTTCAACATGCCACCTAACGGCTTCAGATCCGGAACCACTCCGATGATTCCCCTCCGGCTCCCCGCCGCCGCCGGTGCCAAAACACCTTCCCGCTCAAGCTGCTGCAACGCCAAACGGATCGTATCACGACCCACCTGCAACGTCTCAGCCAACCGCCTCTCCCCCGGCAACATCTGCGACCACTCGCCAGCGCGGATCCGCGCCTGCACAACCTTCACACATTCAACAACAAGACTGCTGCGGGCAGGCATCGGCGAGTTCGGCATGACACCAATCTCCCCCGCTTCCTCCCTGATGCAAGCGCGAACTGGTCGGCTCCACCCACCGGTCATCCCCACTCCTCACCGCTTCGCCAACAGCTTGCGCGCAAGCGCCTCAAACTTCGGATCACCCGAAAGCGCTCCCCCATAGAAAAGCGACGTCGCCACCTCCGGCAAATTCACCTGCTTAACCACCCCCGTTCTCCCGACCTCCTGCCCCCCGCCCGTCCGCGTATTCCCCGCCACCTTCACCTCCCCGCTCTCATCAATCCTGCCTAACAGCCACTTCATCCCGCGATCCGCGGACTCCCTCCACGCCACATGCCGCGGATCATCCGTCACTGTTAGAATCAACCGCTGCAAATAGATCAGCGCCACCGCATGATACCCGCTGTCATGCCCGCCCTTCTCGGGAAAAACCCCATCCGCCCTCTGCAAACGCATCCCGTCCTCGATGAAATACGTCGCCACCCGCATCACCTCCGCATGCCGGTGAATCATCCCACACTGCATCAACCCACAACCTAACAAGAACCTCCGATGCGCATAGATCCGCTGGCTTTCCGCCGCCCGGAAAGTCGCCGGGGAAATCATCCACAACGCACACCGCAACAAAGGCCCCTTCAGCCCATCCACCTGCCCCTTCAACTCATCCGCAAAGGGCGATGCCTCGATCAACAAAATCGAATGCGACGTCGCCTCAACCAGAAAACTCGCACTGTGAAACGCATCATCACAATCAAACGATCCATCCTCCCGCATCCGCGAAAACCCCCAACGCAACTGCTTCAACCCCCACTCCACCGTCTCACGATTCCCATGCGCCAACCCGGCCTGCACCCACCGCCCGCCATCCCGCTGCATCTCCACATACCACATCCCCTTCCCCGTCTTCTCCCACTCCTTGTTCACCGATACCGCACCGCTGCACTCCCGCCAGTCCGCCGGCACGCGTCGCGGCGTATTCACCACCTCCTTGAACCCATCAGACACCACCAACCCGAAATCACCCGCCCACGCCACCACCGGCATCAGGAGAAACAGCACGCTCAGCCATCGCATCACCCCATAACGCCCCCAAACAACAACATCATTCAACCCACTTTCTAACTGGTCTGCTTCCAAAACCAATCACCAACCCTCGCCCCCCCACCGTCAGATCCGTCAATCATCCTGCTTGCCCACGCAGGAAAACACCTGTCGAAATGCACACCGTGAACCCAACACTGACCCTGCCATTCGCCGCCGCGCTCGCACTGGCACCCGCCGCCCACTCCGGATCCTTCAGCATCTCCCCGCTGCCACCTGTTGGCGATCCCATCGGCTTCGCCGGCGCCTTCGCCGGCATCCACCGCGGCCACCTCATCGCAGGCGGCGGCGCAAACTTCCCCGACGGCAAAATGCCATGGGACGGCGGAAAAAAAGTATGGCACGACCGCCTCTTCACCCTCGACCTCAACCATCCCGAATCCGGCTGGAAACCCGCAGGAAAACTCCCCTCACCCAACGGATACGGCGTGTCCATCACCACCCCCGAAGGCATCCTCATCATCGGCGGCAGCAATGAAACCCAACACCTCCAACAGGTCCACCTCATAACCCTCAATGCGGACCGCCAGGCCACCTTCCTCCCACTTCCCCCGCTCCCCGAACCCCTCGCCCAAATGTGCGGCTCATCCGTCGGCCGCACCATCCACCTCTGCGGCGGCATCGGCAAACCCACCGACACCACCGCCTTTAACAAACATTGGACCCTCAACCTCGACCAACCCGCCACCGGCTGGACCGAAGCCCCTCCCCTCCCCGCACCCGGCCGCATCCTCGCCACCGCCGCCACCATCGGAGGCCGCTTCATCATCGTCGGCGGCTGCTCCCTCGCACCCGATGCCGCCGGAAAACCCGCCCGCACCTACCTTCGCGACGCATGGTCATTTTCTAACAACAAATGGTCACCCCTCGCCGACCTCCCGCGCCCCTCCGTCGCCGCCGCTTCTCCCGCACCCGTCAGCGGCGACTCCCTCTTCATCGTCTCCGGCGATGACGGCAAACAAACCGGACTCGCATCCCCCACCCTCCACCAAGGCTTCACCCCCGAAGTCCTACGCTTCGATATCAGCGAAAACCGCTGGACCACCGCGGGCAATCTAACCGCCCCACCACCCGTCACCCTGCCCACCGCCCCATGGAAAAACGGCAGCATCCTCTTCAACGGCGAAGTCAAACCCGGCGTCCGCACCAACCAAGTCTTCCACTTCCAGTTGCCGGAAAAACCATAGGTTCAATCAACGCTCTCCGCCCGAAAGATATCCCCCATCCCCAGCGGAAGAAACCGGTCGGCCCACCAAACCACCACTCCGTGTTTCTCGGAGCTTGCCGGGGCCTGCCAGCATCTCACGATTAACCGCGACGCGCCACCCGTCCCATCTCACGCCTTGATCCTCAGGCATAAAAACCCAAGCATCCCTGGCCTCCATGTCATCTAACACATCCACCTCCTCAGTCAGCAGCCGCGCTTGGTTGGTGGTCGCACTGCTCGTCCCAGTCGCCCTCCTCAACTACCTCGACCGCCAAATGCTCGCGTCGATGAAGTTCTCCGTCATGGAAGACATCCCCGGCATCGGAAACGAAGCCGACTGGGGAAAAATCCTCGCAGTCTTCAAGTGGACCTACGCCTTACTCAGCCCCATCGGCGGCTACCTCGCAGACCGCTTCAGCCGCCGCCACGTCGTCGCCGGAAGCCTCCTCGTCTGGTCCATCATCACCTGGCTCACCGGCCACGTCCAAACCTACGAACAACTCCTCCTCACCCGCGCCCTCATGGGCGTCAGCGAGGCATTCTACATCCCCGCCGCCCTCGCCCTCATCGCCGACTTCCACCGCGGCCCCACACGCTCGCGCGCCGTCGGCTACCACCAGATGGGCATCTACGTCGGCGTCATCATCGGCGGATTCTCCGGCCACGTCGCCGACACACCCGGCCTCGGCTGGCGCTGGGCTTTCGGCACCGCTGGTCTCATCGGCATCCTCTATGCCCTCCCACTCTTCAAACTCCTGAAAAACCCCGAGCGCCCCATCGAGGCCCAACCACAGGCTAGCCCCCGCGCCGCCGTCACCGAGCTGTTAGGCAACCGCTCCTTCCTCCTCCTCGTCCTCTACTTCACCCTCCCAGCTCTCGCCGGTTGGGTCATTCGCGATTGGGGCCCTTCCATTCTCAAAACCGAATTCTCCATCAGCCAAGGCAAAGCCGGCGTCTCCGCCACCCTCTACTGGCAGGTCGCCGCCATCGCAGGTGCACTCCTCGGCGGATGGCTCGCAGACCGCTGGATGCGGAAATCCCAGCGCGGCCGCATCAACACCAGCGCCCTCGGCATGGCCCTCGTCGTCCCCGCCATGCTCGGCTTCGGCTACGCCCCGCAAACCCAACTCCTCTGGCTCGCCATCGCCTTCCTCATCCTCTTCGGCATCGGCTTCGGCATGTTCGACTCAAACAACATGCCCATCCTCTGCCAGATCACCCGCCCCGAACTCCGCGCCACCGGCTACGGCATCATGAACCTCGTCAGCATCAGCTGCGGCGGCATCGCGGACTGGGGCTTCGGCGCGCTCCGAGATCGCGGCGTCACCATGTTCGCCATCTTCGGCACCTTCTCCGCCATCGCCGTCCTCTCCGTCGTCGTTGTCCTCCTCATCCGCCCACGCTTCAACGATTCAGGACCCGCGCCCATCGGCCACTAACCCCTCTTCCCCATGACTCCAGCACCTCCGCTCCACGAACTCGTCGCCGCCACCCACAGCCCCTTCCACCCCGATGGCTCCCTCGCCCCGGAAGTCGTTCCGCTCCAGGCCCAACACCTCTCTAACAAAGGCATCCGCACCGTCTTCATCACCGGCTCCACCGGAGAATCCCACTCCCTCACCCTCGCCGAGAAACTCGCCCTCTACGATGCATGGCACGCCGCCGCCCCGGCCCACCAGATCAACGTCATCGCCCACGTCGGCAGCAATTGCCTCGAAGACTGCAAAACCCTCGCCCGCCGCGCGAACGACCTCCGCTTCCGTGCTATCAGCGCCCTCGCACCCTCCTACTACAAACCTGGTAGCCTCACCTCCCTCATCGATACCTGCGCCGCCATCGCCGCCGCCGCGCCGGACACCCCTTTCTACTACTACGACATCCCTGCCCTCACCGGCGTCACCTTCCCCATGGAGACCTTTCTAACACAAGCTCCCGATCGCATCCCCACCCTTGCCGGCATCAAATTCACCAACCCCGACCTCGTCTCCTACCGCCGCTCCCTCGATGTCGCCGGACAGCGCTTCGATCTCCCGTGGGGCGTCGATGAAACCCTCCTCGCCGCCCTCGCCACCGGCGCACAAGGCGGCGTCGGCTCAACCTACAACTGGGCCGCGCCCCTCTATCAGAAACTCATCACCGCCTTCCACTCCGGCGACCTCTCCGAAGCCCGCCGCCTCCAATCCCTCTCCATCGCCATGATCGACGCCATCGCCGCCACCGGCTTCCTCGGCACCGCCAAAGCCCTCATGTCACACCTCGGCGTCCCCGTCGGCCCCGCCCGACTCCCCCTAACAAACCCCACCCAATCCCAAATCTCCCAACTCCTCGAAAAACTAAAGTCCCTCCAAATCCCCCTATAATCTCCAATCTCTAATCTTCCCTCTTCACTTCAACGTTCGACGTTGGAAGCTCAACGTTCCTTTTCCATGTTCTTCCACCACCACCTCTTCAACGACTGCATCCCCTTCTGGTTCCCACGCGCCGTCGATGAAACCCACGGTGGCTTCCTCCATTGCTTCGATCGCGATGGCTCCCTCGTCGATTCCGACAAATCCGTCTGGGCCCAAGGCCGCATGAGCTGGATGCTCCTCACCCTCTACCTCGAACACGAGAAAAACCCCGACTGGCTCGCCTGGTCCGAAAGCGCCCTCCGCTTCCTCGAACAAAAATGCGTCGATCCCTCAGACGGCCGCATGTACTTCCACGTCGCCCGCGATGGCACCCCACTCCGCAAACGCCGCTACGCCTACTCCGAATCCTTCGCCGCCATCGCCTTCGCCGCCCACGCCGCCGCCACTTCTAACGACGAGTCCGCACAAAAAGCCCGCCACTGGTTTCACCGCTTCACCGACTGGAACTTCACCCCCGGCCGCATCCCACCCAAATTCACCGGCGCCCGACCCACCGAATCCATCGGTCCCCGCATGATCACCCTCGTCACCGCCCAGGAACTCCGCAAACACCTCGGCGAATCCCCCGATCTAACCGCATGGATCGACCGATGCCTCGACGACATCATCCGCCTCTTCGTCAAACCCGACCTCCAGGCCGTCATGGAAACCGTCGCCCCCGATGGCTCCATCATCGACCACTTCGACGGCCGCCAGCTCAACCCCGGCCACGCCATCGAAGCCGCATGGTTCATCCTTGAGGAAGCCGCCCACCGCAACGACACCACCCTCCGCCAACTCGGCTGCGACATGCTCGACTGGATGTGGCAACGCGGCTGGGACACCGAACACGGCGGCCTCTACTACTTCCGCGACCTCGATCAGAAACCCGTCCAGGAATACTGGCACGACATGAAATTCTGGTGGCCTCACAACGAAGCCCTCATCGCCACCCTCATGGCCCACCACCAAACCGGCCACGAGAAATACCTCCACTGGCACCACCAACTCCGCGACTGGTCCTTCAACCATTTCGCCGACCCCACCCACGGCGAATGGTTCGGCTACCTCCACCGCGACGGCACCCCCTCCAACACCCTCAAAGGCTCCCTCTGGAAATCCTTCTTCCACCACCCCCGAGCCCTCTGGCGCTGCCACCAACTCTCCCAGCCCCCCCTCACCTAACGTATCCCGACTGCCTGCCCTTCGTCTATTCCGCCGTCTTGTCCGCCGTCTTGTCCGCCGTGGTTTCAGCGAAGGAGGAAGCTTCAGCGAAGTAGGGTCCCAGTCGGATTTCACGAACTCACGGGCCATTTCACTCACTCCATCCGACCGCAAGACGCAACCGGAGCACTCTCCCTACATCGTCACCAGCCCCACACAACCGCCGAGCACGTCCCACCACGTACTCGACTGCCTCACACCGCCTTCGCGCACGAGTCCCGACATGTTTGCCCGCCTCACACCGCCGCATCGAAGAATGCCGGAGTCCCAGTATCAGACTCTCAAACCCCACGGAAAAGCAGTATCTTTACACAAGAACACGAATGCGGAACTCGACTCGACGCAGAAGGAAATCGAAAAGCTGATCCTTACACAGCAGGAGAACAAACGAGAACCACGGATGGAGTGGGAGACATGTCGTCACAAACACATTATGCCCAAAAGCCCCGGAGTAACGATCGTCGTGCAAGGCAACTACTATCTCGGAGACAGTCTCGAAAATTGAGAAACACATGAAGGTGCTCGTGGAAGAGGCCACTAGCCAAACACCGGATCGACCGTGATATGAGGTTTCCACCAAAGGCTTGCTGGAAGCCTCCAAGTCAGTGAAAGACTTCACCGGCAACATCGCAGGAACACTCAAAAACCTCGGCGGTTTCAGATTGTTAGCGAATAAAAGTTAGATGGTCAGAGGCGGGGATTCGTTCAGTCTGGTTTTACAACAAACTGACTGTGAATAACAAACATCACCGCCTCTGTGCGGAAAACCGTAAAGTGATCGCCAACATGA
>SYAP01000094.1 GCA_005787565.1 Verrucomicrobiaceae bacterium
CACCGTAATGCGCGGCTAACAGGGGAAACTCAAAGCGTCCCCAGATACTTCAAACTCTGCCGGATGCTCGCGATCGCGTCCGGAGATTGGTCCTGCTCCACATGGCAATGCACCACCCCGGCCTCCTTCGCCGCCACCAGAATCGGCTCCATCGGAATGATCCCGTCACCCAGCTCCTGGAACGCATCCTCAGGCAACCCGCCGAACGTCGGCAACGCCAACCCCTCCTTCAAATCCTTCAAATGCAGCTGGGAAACCCGACCCTTAAGCTTCTTGATCAACTCCACAGGATCCACCCCTGCCGCCTTCACCCAGAACACATCGATCTCAAACATCATATCCTCGGAAAAATCCGAAACAAACACATCATACCCAGTCTTCCCCCCCTCCTTCGGCTCGAACTCGAAGTTATGGTTGTGATATGCCAACTGGATCTCCGCCTTCTTCGCCATCGCCGCCGCCTGGTTCGCGTTCGCCGCCACCCGCTTGTAATCATCCAGCTTCTTCCGGTCCCGGTCCGCGAGATAAGGAATCACCAGATGGCTCAAACCAATCTCCTTCGCCTTCTCTAACAACTTCGCGAAATCCGACATCGCCGCATCCTTCGGACTCACCACGCACTCCCAATCAAAATGCGCCGAATGAATCGCCAACCCTGCATCCTTCGCACCCTTCACCATCGCATCCGCATTCGGAAATCCATACAACTCCACCTGCTTGTATCCCGCCTCCGCCACCTGCTTCAACGTCCCCGCCGCATCCTTCCCGATCTGGTTCCTCAACGTGTAAAGCTGGATCCCGATGTTCTTCCGATAGACATTCTCCGCCTCAAGCGCCGCGGCGGCGCGATCAGCAAATCCAAAGGCAAGGGCGGCACTCGTGGTGGTACGGAGGAAATGTCGGCGATCCATGCCCGACTTCTATTTGCCACACCCAGCCCCGCCAAGCCCCGAAATCCGCCCGCGAAAAATCGTGCAACCCCGCCCGCCCCTTCCGAGTATCCCACCCATCGCATGAAAACCCCGCTCACCCTCCTCCTGCTCGCCACCCCCATCCTCGCGGAAGGACCCTACCCCGTCGACCCCGCCTCACGCCGCCAACCCACCGTCCCCGCAGGAAAAACCACCTCCCACGAATTCAAATCCACCAAAACCTACCCCGGCGCAACCTACCGCTACTGGATCCACACCCCGGCCAATCACGACCCCTCCAAAACCGCCGCACTCATGGTCTTCCTCGACGGCGGCTCCTACGTCAACGAAGGCGGACCCAGCAAAGCCACCATCGTCCTCGATAACCTCATCGCCAAAGGCGAAATGCCCCCCACCATCGGACTCTTCATCGATCCCGGCGTCGTCCCCGCTGCCAACGAAAACGCCCAACCGCGCTTCAACCGCAGCTACGAATACGACAACATGTCCGCCGACTACTCCACCTTCCTCATCGACGAAATCCTCCCCCTCATCTCCAAATCCCACAACATCAGCCAAAACCCCGACCACCGCGGCATCTGCGGCGCCTCATCCGGTGCCATCGCCGCCTTCAACGTCGCATGGCAACGCCCCGATGCCTTCCGCCGCGTCTACTCCATGATCGGCACCTACGTCGGCCTCCGTGGCGGCGATGAATTCGCTACCCTCATCCGCAAAACCGAACCCAAACCCCTCCGCATCTTCCTCCAGGACGGAAACAAGGACCTCGACATCTACTGCGGCGATTGGTGGGTCGCCAACCAAAGCGTCCTCTCCGCCCTCAAATTCTCCGGCTACCCCGTCGAACACGCCTGGGGCGAAGGCGCGCACTCCCACCAACACGGCGGTGCCATCCTCCCGCAAGCCCTCCGATGGCTCTGGAAAGACTGGCGCACCCCTCTAACAAAAACTACCCCCGACGGCCGCAACCGCGCCAAGGAATTCCTCATCCCCGGCGAGGAATGGCAGGTCGTCAGCACCGGCCACGGCTTCACCGAAGGCCCCGTCACCGCTCCCGATGGCTCCGTCTATTTCACAGATATCCCTAACAGAAAAATCCACCACATCGCCCCCGACGGCACCGTCTCCACCTTCCTCGAAAACTCCCGAAACACCAACGGCCTCGCCTTCGGACCCGATGGCCGCCTCTACGGCTGCCGCTCCGGCTCCGCCGAAATCGTCTCGTGGAACCTCTCCGACAAATCCGAAAAAATCCACGCCTCTAACATCAAAGCCAACGACCTCGTCGTCGCTCACGACGGCACCATCTACACCACCGAACCACACACCCGCTCCGTCTGGGTCATCCCACCCGGCGCGGAAAAACAACTCGGCACCGACCGCTGCAACGGCGTCAACGGCATCACCCTAACACCCGACCAAACCCGCCTCGACATCGCCGACCCCAACGGCCGCTACATCTGGTCCGCCTTCCGGAAATCCGATGGACTGTTGGAAAACGTCCAGCCCTACCACCACCTCCACCTCCCACCCGCAGATCCAGACCCACGCAGCCGCGCCGATGGCCTCAAAACCACCAGCGATGGCTGGCTCCTCGTCGCCACCGCCATGGGCATCCAGATCTTCGACCAACCCGGCCGCGTCAACCTCATCCTCCCCCTCCCCCACGGCCACCGCCCCCCCTCCAACCTCTGCCTCGCCGGCCCCGAACTCGACACCCTCTACGTCACCGCTGGAAACTCCGTCCTCAAACGCAAAACCCGCTTCAAAGGCCTCCACCCCTGGCAACCACCCGTCAATCCACCCAAACCCGGCCTTTGAAATCCCCCGGGCACATCCCGCTTCCACCCCGCCCCTGATCCCGCCATCCTCCCCCCGTGCCGGGAACCGAAGAATGGATCGTCCTCGCCGCGGGCTTCTTCGCCGCGGTCATGAACTCCGTCGCCGGCGGCGGAACCATGCTCACGTTCCCCGCCCTCATGGCCGCCGGACTCTCCGGCGTCATGGCAAACACCACCTCCACCGTCGCACTCTTCATCGGCATGCCCGGAAGCGTCTGGGCCTTCCGCAAACCCCTCGCCGAAATGAAAAAGTGGATCCTCCCGCTCGGCATCGTCAGCCTCCTCGGCGGCATCGCCGGCGGGCTCCTCCTCCTCATCCTCCCGGAAAAACTCTTCGACGCCATCGTCCCATGGCTCCTCCTCTTCGCCACCGCACTCTTCGTCCTCAACGGCCCCATCCGCCGCTGGATCAGCCGCGGCCGCGAAATCCCCGAACCAGACCGACCCAAACCCCTCGGCCTCGCCTTCCAATCCGGCGTCGCCATCTACGCCGGATACTTCGGCGCAGGCATCGGCATCCTCATGCTCGCCGGCCTCTCCGCCGTCGGCCTCCGCGATGTCCACCGCATCAACGCCCTCAAATCCCTGCTCGGACTCCTCTGCAACCTCGCCTCCGTCATCCTCTTCATCGCCTGGGGGAAAGTCGATTGGCACCTCGCCGCATGGCTCGTCGCCGGCTCACTCCCCGGCTACTACTTCGGCAGCCACTTCGCCCAACGCATCTCCCCCACCGCCGTCCGAACCATCGTCGCCATCATCGGCATCGGCATCTCCCTCAAACTCCTCCTCTCCTAACCCTAACTGCCCTGCCCCGCCGACATGTGCGACAACAACCGCTGGTTGAACTCATCCGCCATGTTGTAACCCAAACGCCTCAACTGCTGGTCCAGCGCCGCAATCGCCACCATCCGCGCCGTATCCCGGCCCGGACCCACCGGCACCTCCACATGCACCACATGCTGCCCCAGAATCTCATACGTCTTCTGCTGCAAACCCAACCGATCCACCTCGTTCAAATCCCCCTGCGGCTTCAACGTCACCACCAGATCCAACCGCTTGTCCGGCCGGATCGATGCCAAACCATAAAGGTTCGCCACGTTGATGATCCCGATCCCCCGGATCTCCATATACCCCCGCGACAAATCCGGCGCCGTCGCCACCAACTCCCCTCCCACATACTTGATCCTCACCATGTCGTCCGCCACCAGCGACGCCCCACGCTCTAACAAACCGATCGCCGTCTCCGATTTCCCCGAACCGCTCTTCCCCACAATCAGCACCCCCACCCCTCGCATGTCCACCATGCACCCGTGCATCGTCACGCTCGGCGCAAACTCATGCTCCAACCTCAGCGTCGCCGCATTCAGGAATTTCATCGTCACCTGCGATGTCCCGAAAATCGGAATCCCATGCTCCTGCGCCACCTTCATCAGATCCTCTCCAAGCGTCGCCCCACGCGCCACAACCACACACGGAATGTCCCGGTCACACATCCGCCGAAACCGGTCACACCGCATCGCATCCGGCAGCTTCTTCAGATAAGACAGCTCCGAATTCCCTAACACCTGCACCCGCTTCCTTGCGAAATACGAAAAGAACCCCGCCAACGCCAACCCCGGACGGTTGATCGCCGGCTCGCTGATCAACCGGTCAAATCCCACATTCTCCCCCTGCAAACTCAGCCCGAGATGCTCCGAGTGATTCTCGAAAAACTTCCCGACCGTGATCGAGGCAACCGTTTTGACGCGCGGTGTCATGCCCACAACCAAACAGATCCCACCCCCCTCGGCACGCGAAATCCCTTCATTTGAAAAGCGAATCCACCCCCATCGCCGACTTCCTCAAAAATTTCGGCATCCGCTTCGGATCCCTCGGCTTCAACCGCCGGAACAACACCCCCAACACATGCAACGTGAACCACCGGTCAATCCACCGGTATCCCTGCCTCCGCCGCAACAACAACCCCAACATCAGCGAAAGCGCCCGGCTCCTCAACCGGAACGGCGCGAACGATATCTTCACCCGGTATCGCCCGGTCTTCCGCCCCTTCCATCGCAATTTGTACTGCCGCTTCGCCGCAACAATCGTCTCCGCCATCCCCTCATCATACGCCTCGAAGTAATACCGCCGCGCCAATAGCACCAACCCGAAGAAATCCCGCATGTGCTCCACATCCTCCACCGGCAACCCCGCCGCCTCCGCCAACTCCAACATCCTCGGAAACCCCTCCGCCGCCCGCTCGCCCGACCGCACCGCCTCCTCCCCATCTTCCACCAAATGCCTCATCAGCTTCCTCACCGCATGATTGATGAACAACGTGTCCCAATACACATGCAGCAGCGGAGGCACCTGCACCCGCCGGAAAAACCACCGCTCCCTCGCAAACCCGCCGATATACAACAAATCATCAATCACCCGGTCCGCCTCATCTAACAAGGCAACCGCCGCTCCCGCCGCCGCCTCCCCCACCACTTCCCTCACACCCGCCTCCGCCGCACGCCCGTGCCGGAAAACCGCCATCGCCGCCCCCACATTCATCCGGATCCAAACATCCCGTCCATCATCCTCCAAAAACGCCAACCGCCGGAACCGGTGCCATCCTCCCGTCTGGCACCAGATCGAAATACCAACCATCCCCTCAACCCCGGACAACTCCTCCGCATACCGCTCGCAATCCCTCCCGATGAACGCCGGATACTCCCCAGCCCCCTCATACTCGCGACGCGCCTGCAGCTCTAACATCTTCTGCTGCCGCACCGTCCGGAACGCCTCGCTCAACGGCAGATAACGGAAAAAATCACTCTCACCCGGCTTCATCGAAACAATGAACCGCGGCGAATCAATCCCATCCAATGTCGCCTCCAACGTCCGCCGGTTCCACATCAGATCCCCGATCCGATGCGCCCCCACCGTCCACGTCCGCAAAACCAAACTCCGCTGATGCCGCTCGAACGTCGGCAGAATCCGCTTCAAAAAACCGTTCGTTTCCTCCGGATCACGCAAATGCAACCTCGTCCGGATCGGATCACGCACATCATTCCCGTCACTCTCCCCGATCCTCAAAATCAATCCTTCCAGTTGCGGAAAATCACCTAACAAACCCTCAATCATCTCCCCATAAACCTCCTCCAAAACCCTCGGATCACTCCCCAACCCCGCCGCCAGCGCGGGCGTGCTCGGCAACACATCCGTTGTTAGATGAATCTTCAGCCCGAACCCGTCCCGCAACAAATCGAACAATGCATCGAACTCCTCCCGGAACACCGCGATCCGCTCCGCCACCTCGGCCTCATGCAACGCATGCGGTGCCAGATGCGCCAAATCATCCAACGTCACACCATTGCACCCGATCCTCGTCACCTCATCCCCAAACCGCCGCATGTCCTCCCGAATCCGATCCCATTGCACCCGCCGCTCCGGCCCTAGCGTCGCTAAATGAAGAAACGGAATCTTCGACCAGTTCACCCGCTGCTTCTCGTATCCCCGGAAAAACGGACCTATCGCATCAATCAGAAATCTCTCCATGGGCCGCCGAAACATGACGCCACCCCACACAATTGCCACCCCCTCCCGATGACAGGATTGTAACCTGATCCCTCACTCGGAAATCGCCGGCATCCCTTCTAACAAAGCCTCCACCGCCAGCTCCACAAACGCCCCCGGCGCACCCACATAATGGATCTTCCTCGACCCATCCAAAACATACACCAACGGCAGCGAACCCACCCGATACTCCCCCATCAGCTTCGCCTGCGGATCGGAAAAATTCGGCCACGTCACCAAGGTGTTATCCTCCATCTCCAGCTTCCTCAGCTGCTCGGTCGCATCACCATTCACCCCCACTAACGTGAACGGCTTCCCACGGTGCTTCGCCTGCAGCGCCCGCGAGCTCTCAAGCACCCGCGCCGCATCACTCATCCCCGCGCTCCAGAAAAGCAACACCACCACCTTCCCCTTGTAGTCGGACAATTTCATCAGCTTCCCGCCCGTGTTCGCTCCCTTCAAATCCGGCGCCTCACGCCCCTTGCTCAAATATCGGATGATATAAAGCTCATCCTCCGCCAGCTTCGCCACCGTCGTGTTGTCCAGCTCCACATCATCACTCTCAATGATCGCCTTCCGCAGATAAGTCAGACGCTTCTTCATCAAATCCTCCTCATCACCCAGCGACTTCAACAACATCGCCGCACCCAAAGCCGCCACCCCCTGCACCTTCTTGTCCGGATGCGATCCCTGGATCTTCTCTAACAAAGCCAACGACCGCGGATCCGCATTCGCCACCAGCGCCATGCACATCGGCGCAAGCTGCTTGCTCGCCAAATGATGCGTCTCCACAGCTTTCCGAACCGCTTCAATTTCCTTCGAAAACGCCGGAACCGCCCCACCCTGCTCCCCCGGCCTCGTCAGCGTCGGAGCCATCCGCAAAAACCACGCCGCCGGCAAAATCGTCCACTCCTCCGCCAACGCCGGCTCTAACACTCGCCACAGCGCATCCACCGTCGCCACCGCATCCGGCCGGCTATCCCACGCCAATCCCCGCGCCTCCGGCGTCGCCGCCGCCTGCACCTTCAACGACCACTCCGCCATCCGCTGCTCATAATCCTTCTGAATCCGCGCCGCCTCCGCAGGCGAACCCATCGCCTCCGGCAAACACAGCAACCCAACCAAAAACCAAATCGCACACAGCTTGGACATGCCCAAACCCTGAATCAGAAACCCCGCCAATGGAATCGAAAATCCTTCCCCCAATCTCCCGCCCTTTGACTCTCCCTCCCCAATCTCCAATCCCCCTTCATGACTTCCTGCCTTCCTCATTCCACCCTCTCTTCTTCCCACGCCCTTCGTAGCCCAACGGGCGAAGTAGGGTCACTTCATACTTCACACTTCTCACTTGCAACTTCTCACCCACTCCCCCGCCGCCTCCCGCGCCCACAAATCCGCCGCCACCACCGCCTCCAGCGAGTCCGATGCCATCCTCACATGCGCATCCATCACCGCCGCCACACACCTCCAAATCCCCGGAAAAACCAGCTTCCCCGCCCGAAACGCATCCACCGCCACCTCGTTCGCCGCATTGAACACCGCCGGCAACGTCCCACCCTCCAACCCCGCCCGCCGCGCCAATCCCAACGCCGGAAAATCCACATCCCTCGGAGCCTCGAACTCCAACTTCGCCAACGCCGGAAAATCCAACGGCATCAACCCGCCTTTCACCCGCTCCGGCCACGTCAACGCATACTGAATTGGAAAACACATGTCCGTCCGGCTCAACTGCGCCAAAACCGACCCATCCCGGAACTCAACCATCGAATGAATGATGCTCTGCGGATGCACCACCACATCGATCCGCTCCATCCCGATCCCGAACAACCACCTCGCCTCGATCATCTCCAGCCCCTTGTTGAACAACGTCGCCGAATCAATCGTTATCTTCGGCCCCATCTCCCACGTCGGATGCTTCAACGCCCGCTCCGGCGTCACCAACTCCAACTCCTCCGCTGGCAACTTCCGGAACGGCCCGCCCGATGCTGTTAGAATGAGCCGCGAAACCTCATCCGCCCCTCCCCGATGCCCGTCCAGACACTGG
>SYAP01000095.1 GCA_005787565.1 Verrucomicrobiaceae bacterium
CATGAATTCGTCCACCAGGAAGTCGATGTCGCTGGTTGGGTCAAACGCGCCGCCGACTACAAGGTCATCGATTGGGATTCGAAAAGCCCCGAATCCATCGACCAGAAGGCACCCGTCCCAAAACCCATCCCCACCCCCGAGGAAATCCAATCCCTCACCCGACAGCTTCACGACTTCCTCCAATACCTCGCCTCCAGCCTCCTTCACCAACCCGACCGCGCCGAAATCCGCATCATCGAACCCACACCCGGAATGTTGTGGTGCAAGCTCCTCGTCGCCCAAGCCGACGTTAAACCCCTCATCGGCCGGGATGGCGCCACCGCCACCGCCATCCGCAACCTCATCAAATCCACCGCCGCCTCACTCGGCGCGGACGCCTCACTCCAAATCATCTCCCACGAGGAAGACCTCGCCGAATCACGCCGGCCAAACCAGCGCGCCCGCAAATAGCTCTCAAACCCGCTAGTCCGCCCACCTAACAGAAAAAACAAGGCCCTCAAACAAGCGTAAATCCCGCATCACAAACATCGCCCCCCGCTCACCTGCACCCTCGCCAATCCCTCTAACATAGGCGTCTCCTTCAACCAGTCGAGGTGCGTCGTCGTGATCCACTTCTGCGCCTGCGCTGGCAAATGCCCCATCAGCGCATTCCGCCTTCCCGGATCCAGCTCCCCGAAAATATCATCCATCAGATAGATCGGCGGCCGCCCGCCCCGCGCCTCCAGCAGCGCCCCTTGCCCCAGCTTCATCGCCAACGCCAACGTCCGCTGCTGCCCCTCGCTCGCGAAGTCCGCCGCCGGCATCCCATGCAACCGCAAATCCAGCTCATCCCGGTGCGGCCCCACCACCGCCTGCCGCAATCGGTGCTCGCGCTCCCTCGCCTGCAGAATCGACTCCCGGAAATCCGGACCGCTCGCAGGAAGATACCGCAATGTTAGAGGCTCATCCCGCCCGCTGATGTCCCGCTGCGCCGCCGATGCCAACGGTGTCAGCTCATCGATCAACCGCGCCCGCGTCTCCATCAACACCGTCCCGTTCTCCACCAGAACCTCCTCATACGAAAGCAACTCCGCATCCCTCGATCGGCCATCCTTCAACAACAAATTCTTCGCCCGCAGGGCCCGCCGATACCGCGACCACGCCCGCCGATACGCCGGATCAATCTGCGCCCCGAGGAAATCCAAATACCGCCGCCTCGCCTCGCCCGGCCCGCGCACCAACTCCAGATCCTCATTCCCGATCCAAACCACCAACCCGCCATCCGCCAGATACGCCGACTGGCTCTCCCGCGGCTCATCCCCCACCTTCAAAACCAGCTCCCCACGCGAAAACTTCACCTTCCGGTCCTCACCCCACGGATCCCCCGCAATCCCGAACGCAGGCGCACCACTCCGCACCATCGTCGCCATCCGGTGCGTCCTCGGAGAATGCAACCTCACCAACATGCAGATCGACTCTAACAGCGAGGTCTTCCCTTGCGCGTTGTCTCCTGTTAGAACAACCCCGGCCTCCGGAACCTCGATGTCCAGCGACTCGAAACAGCGGAAATGAATGAGCCGGAGGGAACGAAGCACGACGAAAAATGGGCTCAGTTTTTTCCAAACAAATCAACCGCCAGCTTCACCGCCGTCTCACGGTCGATCAGAAAGAAATGCGGCTCGCTGCTCAAATGGCCATACATCACATTCCGATCCCCCGGCACCGGAGCCAGCCGCAACTGCAGCCGCTGCAAATTCGCCAGATCCCCGAAATCATCCACCGCCTTCTGGTTCACCACCAGATTCAGCGACGGCGTCGCCAACGCCTCCGCAGCCCCGTCATCCGTCGTGGAAAGCCAACGGCTCACCGTCAACCCCTCCAGCGTCGTCAGCAAAAAGTTCGCCCTCGCCGGCTCGATCTCGCCGCTCAGATCCACACCATCCCGGCTCGCCTTCCACGAGTTCTCATCCCGGTCATCATAACGCAACTCAAGCGTCGATTGACCCTTCCGCGTATACTCGATCGATAACAGATCCACCCGGCTCAAATTCCACAACCGCCCCGATCGCCACTCATACGGCTGCGTCGCAATCGCCTTCACCAACGACTCATCCACCCGCATCACCGTCGCAGTCCCCAACCGGTTCACGAAAAATCCCCCGCGCCCATCCAATCCGAAATTCAGCTCGATCCCCTGGTTCTCCTCATCCAGAAACCGCAGGCTCAAAAACGGCTTGTCCAACCCCCACGGTGTTAGATCCGTCGCCGCATCCGATTCGAACCCGATCGCCCGCCCGCTCGTCACCGCCTTCAGCATCTCGAAAAGCCGCGCCTCGTTCGCCTCACGCTCCCGCCCATCGATCACCAGCGACCATGGCTTCGGCGCATTCCTCGCAATCACCAACTCCGTCCCAGTCGCCGGCTTGATCGAGATCGCCTTGATCGCCGCAATGTTCAGGTTCGTTAGCGTCGGATCACGCAAATCATTCACCGCCAACGGCAGCTCCGCCAACGACAACATCCCGGACTCCGGCTTGAGCGGCAGCTCGAACACCGTGCCCGGCCGATCACTCACTGTCGCCAGCGACGTCGCGGACTCCGGCGTCTCCGGCTGGAAAATCTCTAACAAAATCTCCGCCTCCGAACCCAACATCGTCAACCCGATCTGCCGGCTCCCCGCCGCCGCACCATTCGTCGGCAATGTCACCGCAGCACGATCCGAAACCCTCAACGCCTGCAAGTTGTAAAGCCCCTCGATCAGCGTCTTGATCGCAGCAGGATCCGTCCCCAGATCCAAAGGCTTGATCACCCGCCACGCACCGTTGGATGCCGCCCGACCCAAGGTAAGCTCACCATCCGCCCCGCGGATCCGGATCTTCCCCAGCACCGCAGGATGAAAATGAAACGGCCGGTGATCCCGCAAAAATCTCAACCCATCTGTGAACAGCGGCAGGATATCCCCCGTGCACGTGTAAACATGCTCCTTCCTCCCCCGATCCCGCGGATTCACGAAAACCGTCGAAATCTGCGTCTTCTCCTCACCCTCCTGCGCCTTCCACGGCGTCAGCGATCCCAACCGGTATCGCGCCAACGGCTCGTTGTTCCGGTCTAACAAATCAATCTTGATCACTCCCTCCGCCAGACCCGCCTCCGTCAGATTGATCTCATCCAGCGGAGCCGAATCCTCCACCCGCATCCCCAGCGTGAATCCGATGATCCCGATCGCCGCCCGCGGATCCATCCGGTCCTGCCACGGAGAAACCGCACGCCAGTCTGTTAGACCGCGCATGAACTCCGCCTCAACCCCGTTCCCCGTCACCACAATCCGCGAAACATCCTCCGGCTTGAAATCCTGATAGAGCCGCTCCCCCAACCCCGCCGGCGGAACCCCGAACAGGCTGTCCAGATTGCCTTTCGTCCGATGCCACGCCGCCAATCCGCACGCCACAACGGCGAGCAGTGCGAGAATCAATGTGTTGGCAGTGGATCGCATGACGAATCAGGCACGGCGCGAGGACCAGATGAAGGCCCCCACGAGAATCAGAAACCCCGGAAGGAAAAACAAATTCACCCGGTTGATGAAGGACACCTGCGCGTCAAGAATCGGCATCTTGTAAGTCCCGATCGACCGCGGACCAATCCCCGCCAGCGACTCACGACCCACCAGCCAGTTCGATGCCGACGCCAGAAAATCGAAATTCGCCGCCTGCTGGTGCGTCGTCTTCAGGAAATCAATGTTCGACATCACCACCATCCGCGAAGACCCCGCCGCAAACCGGTCATCCGCTTCCGCACCTCGCACCACCCCGGCTGCTAGAAACAACGGCGCCGCCTGATCCTCCCGCTCGTCATAAGCCTCCTTTCCATCACCAAACTTGCTCTCACCCCAATACCCCTCCGCCGCCTCGATCAACCCGATCGGAAAAATCCGCCGGTCCATCAGATCATCCTGATTCTCCCGAACCTCTAGCGAACAAGACGCCCCCTCGAACAACGTCGTCTGCCCCGCCAGATCCTTCAAAAACGGAACACCATACGTGAAGGCCGCGCGCACCGTCGACTCCGTCCGCTCGTCAATCCGCGTCACAACCCGGTCCCGCCGCGGCGTCACCCCCTGCGATCGCAAGAACGCCCGCAACTTCGGCGGAGCCTCACCCGGCTCTAACAAAATCAGCAGCGCCGCCCGCGGACGGTTCCAGTAAGCCTCCACCACCGCCAGCTCCTCATCCGTTAGATCATACTTC
>SYAP01000096.1 GCA_005787565.1 Verrucomicrobiaceae bacterium
CTTTTACGCGACCCCCTCCCTGAAAACATCCCCCCCCAGCCACGTATCCTACCCAAATGACTCGCCTTCTTCTCATCCTCCTCGCGCTCCTCCCCCTCACCGCCCCCGCCGCCGAAAACCCCCTCAAAGTCCGCCTCATCTCCGAGTCCTCCACCATCGCCCCCGGAAAACCCTTCCGCCTCGGCCTCCACCTCAACGCCCCGGATGGCTTCCACAGCTACTGGAAACACCCCGGCATCGTCGGCTACGCCACCCGCGCCAAATGGACCCTCCCCCCCGGCTTCACCGCCGGAGAAATCCAATGGCCCGCACCCCAACTCGTCAAAATGGCCGAATACACCGCCCAAGGCTACCGCGGCGAAACCCTCCTCATCATCCCCATCACCCCACCCGCCTCCATCACCACCGAAACCGTCACCATCGACGCCAAAGTCTCCTGGATGTGCTGCAGCAACAGCTGCCACCACGCCAACAACATCCCCTTCACCATCACCCTCCCCGTCGCCGATTCCCCCACGCCCGATCCCGCCACCGCCACCCTCTTCGCCACCTCGGACGCCAACACCCCAAAACCCGACCCCACCTGGTCCACCTCCTTCACCCGCAACGAAAAATCCATCACCCTCACCCTCAAACCCACTGATCCGGAAAACGCCCGACCCATCGAAAACCTCGGCACCGTCCGCTTCTACACCGCCGATGGCCAGATCGATACCGACCAACCCCAAACCTCCAAAATCCTCCCCGACGGCACCCTCCAACTCACCCTCCCAATCTCAGACATCGGCCCCAAAAACCCCTCCTCCCTCCCCGGCCTCCTCCACGCCCAGCACGGCTGGCACAAAAACGGCGGCCCCACCCACATCGAAATCAAATAGCCCACCTGTCAGCTTCATACTTTCCCAACACTAGGGAGAAAACCCGTTTGAACGAGGGATACAACCCCGTGTGGACGTCGATTCACACGGATAACACCCGGCGCAGCAGTGATTTCTCACCACTCGAAAAGTGATGGAAGCCCTAACACCACAGTTGCAGTCCAAATTCTGTCTCTTTTGATCCGTGTTCATCCGTGTTCATCCGTGGTTCGAATTCTTTTCGTCCCTAATCCAGGAGCCCTCCCCGCTTCCCCCATTCCCGCGCTTGCGCCCCCTGCCACCGTCAGTCAGGATTTCCGAAAGATTTCCCACCCATGGCAGAATACACCGAAGCCGACATCAAATCCCTCGACTGGCGCGAACACATCCGCATGCGCCCCGGCATGTACATCGGAAAGCTCGGCGACGGCTCCTCCCCCGATGACGGCCTCTACATCCTCCTCAAGGAAGCCGTAGACAACTCCATCGACGAACACATCATGGGCCACGGCAAGGAGGTCCGCATCGACATCGACGAACAAGGCCGCGTCGAAGTCCGCGACTTCGGCCGCGGCATCCCCCTCGGAAAACTCTTCGACTGCGCCGCCCAGATCAACACCGGCGCCAAATACGATTCCGAAGCCTTCAAAAAATCCGTCGGCCTCAACGGCGTCGGCATCAAGGCCGTCAACGCCCTCTCCGACTTCTTCGAAATCCAAGCCTGGCGCGATGGCGAAACCAAAGCCCTCGAATTCTCCAAAGGCCAGCTCACCGTGGACATGAAAAACCCACGCCGCGACGACGGCCCCAACGGCACCCGCCTCGCCTTCGAAGTCGACCGCTCCGTCTTCCCCGCCAAAACCAAATTCCGCGAAAACTTCGTGGAAAAAATGTGCCGCTACTACTCCTACCTCAACCCGGCGCTCACCATCCTCTTCAACGGCAAGAAATTCCGCTCCAAGGACGGCCTGTTAGACCTCCTCCGCGAGGAAATGGAACACGAAGCCCTCTACCCCCCCATCCACCTCGTCGGCAAGGACATCGAAATCGCCTTCACCCACACCCCAGAAAGCGGCGAAGAATACTACACCTTCGTCAACGGCCAAAACACCTCCCAAGGAGGCACCCACCTCGCCGCCTTCCGCGAAGCCCTCGTCCAGGTCATCCGCGGCTTCTACAAAAAACAATACGACCCCGCAGACATCCGCGCCGGCATCGAAGCCGCCGTCTGCGTCCGCATCATCGAACCCGTCTTCGAATCACAAACCAAAACCAAACTCGGCTCCACAACCATCGCCCCCGAAGGCGAATCCCTCCGCACCTTCATCGGCAATTTCCTCAAAACCAACCTCGACAACTACCTCCACAAAAATCCCCCCGTCGCCGAAGCCATCCACAAACGCATCCAGGCCGCCGAACGCGAACGCAAGGACCTCAAAGGCGTCCAAAAACTCGCCCGCGACCGCGCCCGCCAAGCCAAGGTCCACAACAAAAAACTCCGCGACTGCCGCGTCCACCTCGACACCAAACACAAACGCCGCGAGGAATCCACACTCTTCATCACCGAGGGCGACTCCGCATCCGGCTCCATCACCAAGTCCCGCCACGTCGAAACCCAGGCCGTCTTCTCCCTCCGCGGCAAACCCCTCAACACCTACTCCCTCCCCCGCAAAATCGTCTACGAAAACGAGGAATTCGCCCTCCTCCAGGCCGCACTCAACATCGAGGACGGCATCGACTCCCTCCGCTACAACAAAGTCGTCGTCGCCACCGATGCCGATGTCGACGGCATGCACATCCGCCTCCTCCTTCTCACATTCTTCCTCCAGTTCTTCCCGGAAATGATCCGCGACGGACACCTCTACATCCTCCAAACCCCACTCTTCCGCGTCCGCAACAAAAAGGAAACCATCTACTGCTACGACGAGGACGAACGCCGCAAAGCCATCGCCAAACTCGGCAAAAACGCCGAAATCACCCGCTTCAAAGGCCTCGGCGAAATCTCACCCGATGAATTCTCATTCATGATCGGACCCAACATGCGCCTCGACCCCGTCGAATACGAGGAAGGCAAAGGCGTGAAGGAACTCCTCGCCTTCTACATGGGAAAAAACACCCCGCACCGCCAGGATTACATCATCGAAAACCTCCGCGAGGACGTCGACCGACAGATCGACGCCGCCGTCGCCTGACCTCATGCAGGCCACCGACCTCACCCCGCTCCGCAACGCCCGCGGGGAACACTTCACCGCGCTCGATGGCTTCCGCGGCATGGCCGTCCTCATCGTGATGTTCACCCACTTCGTGGAAATCGGACACGTCCTCGACAAACAAACAC
>SYAP01000097.1 GCA_005787565.1 Verrucomicrobiaceae bacterium
ATTGTGTTTGTCGGGCAAAATTTCCCGCCAAACTATGCCCGCTTGGTGATTGAGTATGCTTCTCAGTCCGGTAAGCGCAGCTTTCTTTGGTTCAGTCCTCAGGTCGTCACCGATATCAAAATAACGAATTCTTCCGGGTTGAGGGCCGTTTGGAGACTTTACCAAAAACGTGATTGAAATTCCGTTCATACAGTCCGATCCGAAGATGTTTTCTCCCTCGCGCGCCTTCCCTTTCGTAAACATATTTTTTCGCACATCTCCTCGGAGATTTACGATATAGATGCTCGTGAATGATCCGTGGAAGCATTTGCGCAGTCCGTCTGCGAACGAGCGATCCAACCAACCATTTCCTGAAATATATGCGATAATTCCGGCAGATTTAATCCTTTCCTCTGCCCATTTGAATGCGCGTATATACGAGTTGTAGAGTCCACTCTTAAGAGTGGCTTTCGAGTTTGCTGCGTAGGATTCTTTGATGCTTTGATCGAGGTCCGGATAAGCGATATTCTGATTTTGATCATTGGCGTCATCCTGTCCGACAGAATACGGCGGGTTGCCCATGATGACGCGGATGTCGAGAGCTTTCTGGCGTTTGCGGCGGTCAGAGTTGTTGGTTAGGAGGTTGCTGATGAGGTCGCCCTTTTCGTAGAGCTGGAAGGTGTCGGTAAGGCAGATGCCTTGGAAGGGTTCGTATTTTCCGCCGACGAGGGCGTGATAGACGGCTTCGATGTTGATGGCGGCGATGTAGTAGGCGAGCAGGACGATCTCATTGGCGTGGATCTCGTGTTTGTATTTGTGCGGGAGCTGTTCCTTGCTGATGAGGCCGCTCTGGAGCAGGCGGGTGATGAAGGTGCCGGTCCCGGTGAAGGGATCGATGATGTGGACGCCTTTGCTGCCGAGGGTTTGGCCGAATTCGCTTTGGAGGAGGTCGTTGATGGAGTGGATGATGAAGTCCACGACTTCCACGGGGGTGTAGACGATGCCGAGGCGCTCGGTCATCTTGGGGAAGGCATTGCGGAAGAATTTGTCGTATAGCTCGACGACGATTTTTTGTTTGGCAGCGACATCGTCGATCTTGGCGGCGCGGAGTTTGACGCTGGCGTAGAATTTTTCGAGGGTGTCGGCTTCTTTTTCGAGGCGGTGTTCCTGGAGGACTTCCAGGACGTGTTGCATGGCGAGGGAGACGGGATTGTGGCTGGCGAAGCTGTAGTCCTCAAACAAGGCATCGAAGACGGGTTTGGTGATGAGGTGCTGGGCGAGCATCTCGATGACTTCGGCATCGGTGATGGAGTCGTTGAGGTCGTCGCGGAGTTCGTTGGCGAAGCCTTGGAAGGCTGCGACTTCGCGGGTGTTGGCGGGATCGGTGACGATGGCGGTGATGCGGGAGATGTGGGTGTTGGCGATTTTGGCGATGTCATTTGCCCAATCTTCCCAGTGGCTGCGGTTGCCACACTTTTTGACGACTTTGGCGTAGAGGGCACGTTCGAGTTCGCCGACGTTGAATTGGAGTTCGGGTTGGACCTGGACGCGGTAGGGAGTTTCGGCTTCGCCGACGGTGTATTGGTTTTTCCCGGCGTCCTGATTGCTTGTGGTGGTGCTTTTCTTGGACTTTTTCTGGATCTTGTCGGTGATGGCGATGACTTCCATCTTGCGGTTGTCCTTGCCGATGAGGTCGAGCTTGTTGACGAAGGCATCGAAGCGGTCGTCGTGGGAGCGGAGGGCCTGGAGGACATCCCAGACGACTTTGTAGACTTTGTTGTCGTTGAGGGCATCGTGCGGCTCCATCCCGGCGGGGATGACGACGGGGAGGATGACGTAGCCGAGCTTCTTTTTCCCATCCGGGGTGCGGCGCATGACGCGACCGACGGACTGGACGACATCGACTTGGGAGTTGCGCGGGGTGAGGAAGAGGACGGCATCGAGGGCGGGGACATCGACGCCTTCGGAGAGGCAGCGGACGTTGGAGAGGATGCGGCAGGTGTTTTCCGGGGCATCGGCTTTGAGCCAGTTGAGTTTTTCCTCTTTCTGGCTGGCGTTCATACCGCCATCGACGTGGGCGGCTTCGCAGAGGAGGGAGATGTCCGAGTCTTCCTTGGCCTGATAGGCTTCGACGACTTTCTGGAACATGGAGGCGATCTGCTTGGAGCTGACCTTGTGTTTTCCGCTGCCGGTCTGGCGCTCGATGACCTGACAGAATGCGACGGCGCGCTTCATGGGCGCGGGATCCGAGGCGAGGTCCTGGCTGATGCCTTGCTTGGCGAGGGCTTTCCAACAGCCGATGATGCGTGCGGCATCATCGACTTTGAGCTGGTTGTTATCGTCTTTGAGGAGGTTCTGGAGGCGGGCGTTGATGTGGTCCTCGCTGATGGTGAGGACGAGGACTTTGTAGTCGGTGAGGAGATTCAGCTCCACGGCCTCGGAGAAGGTGATGACGTGGAATTGTTTGCCGTAGATGGACTCATCATCCATGGAGCAGATGGCGACGTTGTCTTTCTCGGCGGTGGCCTTGGCGGTATCGGCATAGATGCGCGGGGTGGCCGTCATGTACAGGCGCTTGGCGGCGCGGAGGTAATCGGCATCGTGGACTTTGACGAAGTTGCTTTCCTTGTCGTCATCGAAGGTGGCTCCGGTGGTGCGGTGGGCTTCATCGCAGATGATGAGGTCGAAGGGCGGCAGGCCGTGGAGGAGTTGGGCGCGGGCGATGACATCAAGCGAGTGATAGGTGGAGAAGACGACGCTCATGTGCTGGGCGTCGTGGCGCTTTTGCATTTCCTCGGCGAGGCGCTTGGCATCGGTGGTGGCGGGGTAGCGGAGTTCGTGGGCGAAGGTCTCGACGATGTCTTCGTCCTTGTTGCGCTTTTTGCCGACCTCGGCATCGGAGCAGACGGCGAAGGAGTGGAGGGGGACGGCGCTTTCCTGGGTCCACTCGGTGAGGGTCTGTGAGAGGAGGTTGAGGCTGGGGACGAGGAAGAGGATGCGCTTGTTTTTTCCGGCGACTTCTTCGGCGATCTTGAGGCTGGTGAAGGTCTTGCCAGTGCCGCAGGCCATGATGAGCTTGCCACGGTCTGCGGACTGGAAGCCGAGCAGGACATTGGTGCGGGCGCTGGTCTGGTGGGGGCGGAGTTGTTTTTTCTGGCGAAGGACGGGCGGGGCGGAGGGTTGGTATTTGGCCCAGTCGATTTGGGAGTTTTCGAGGTCGAGGAGGTCGATTTTGTAGACGGGAGGGGTTTGGTTGCGGAGGGAGTTTTCGGCGTTTTCGCTCCAGTCGTTGGTGGTGGTGACGATGATGCGCTGGGTGAAGGGCTTTTGGCCGGAGGCGGTGAAGAAGCTGTCGATGTCGGACTTCCGGACGCGGTGGTCCTGTGCGAAGCATTTGCACTGGATGGCGTGGAATTCCTCGGTGCCGCGGGTTTTGGCGACGAGGTCGATGCCGGTGTCTTTGGCGGAGAATCCGAATTCCGGGGTGCCGATTTCCCGTGCCCAGTCGGCGTAGAGCCAGACGTCGGAATAGAGGTCGGCGTAGGTGGCCTCATAGCGGAAGTAGGTGCGGATGAGTTCCTCGAAGTAGGTGCCCTTTTCGCGCTCGGTTTGGGATTTGCTGCGGTAGGCGGCGAGGATCGATAGGAGGGGCGTCATGAATTTCCGGCAGGTTAAGGTGTGTGGGTGGGAGGGGAAGTATTTTCTGGAGGGCCACCTAACCGAGAACTCGCCAAGAGAGCGAGAGAAGGCTCCCCAAATCTTCCCAACCCCACCTCAAACAAACCATCTCCCATCCGTTCGGCTTCGCGAACTTGGCGTCTTTGCGGTGAAAATCCCTCCATCCCGCATAAACCATAGCCCCCCATCCAGCAGAGACTAGTCCCCTCCCTCCCCCTCCGCCACCCTCCTCGAATCCCCCACCCTCCGAACCCTAGCCTCCCGCATCGACCAATCCCCAAATTCATGAAGCGCCACTACCTCGCTTCTTCTCCTCTTCTTCGCCCTCGATTGCGGCAAGAAGCATTTCAATCGTTTGTGCCTCTCCTAACCTTTTGTGGTTGATCAATTCGAAACGCGTTTGATGCCGAGATGCACGTACTTGAAATTGAGGAGCAAGGCGGTTCTGAGTCCCGTGATGTTCAAGTAACCCAGCATCTGGGCGATGTGGCTTTCGTTGAAACCGGTGACCACCTTGGGATCGACGATAAGGCAGTCTTCGACGGTTAAATCCGGGATCAGAGTGCCGATGAGTTGTCCGTCGTAGAAGACTTCGTACTGTTTCTGCTGCTCGCAGCGGATGCCCTGTTTCGTCAGCTCGATCACCAGGGCCCGTTCGTAGAGTTTCTCATCCAGACCGGGACGCAGCGTGTTCAACACTTTCATCGCCGCCCCGATCACGATCTGGGTGAGATCCGCGTTGGGAGATCGATTCGCGTCCTCTTCATCTGTGTCCATCCGTGCCATCTGTGGTTGAAATTCTAATTTCTTTCCTGCCCTCCCACACAAACCTTTTCAAGACGCATCGTAGATTGAAGCACAGATTTCACAGAGGACACAGATAGTTGAGCATATGGACCCTGCTCCTCTTCATCTGTGTCCATCCGTGTCATCTGTGGTTGATTTCTAATCTTAATCAATCTCCAGCCCCGACAAGACGCGGTTTGTCTCCAAACTCACCGCAACTGTCCCGAGGAACAGCTCCAGCGGATACTTGAGGTTGTTCACGGTCTCCGTGTCCCAGAGATTGGCGTCGTTGGTGATGCCGCTGTCTTTGTCGGTGGTGGCGAACTTGGCGTCTTTGCGGTGAAAATTCCTCAGTTCCGGATGATTCCGAGAACACCCCAATCCACCAAGACCCTCCCCACCCCCATCCCGCAAATTCGGGTTCCGCCTGTGATCCTTGCGTGTCCGTCGGATTTCCACTAATCCTCCACCCATGACGGCCAAAACCCTCCTCATCGCCTTCGCCACCACCCTCATCTCCTGCTCCGCCGAAGAACCGGATTTCAAACCACTCTTCGATGGGAAAACCACCACCGGCTGGAAAAACCCATACACCTGGGGCGAAGTGAAAGTCGTCAATGGCGAGATCCACCTCACCGGCGACCGCAAGTTCTTCCTCGTCACCGAACAAACCTACGGCGACTTCATCTTCGAAGGCGAAATCCTCCTCCCGCAAGGCACCGCCAACAGCGGCTTCATGTTCCGCGCCCACGCCGAGCCGAACAAGGTCTTCGGATACCAGGCCGAGGTCGATGGCGACGCCAAACGCAAATGGTCCGGCGGACTCTACGACGAGGGCCGCCGCACCTGGTTCATCAGCCCCATCAAGGGCAACACCGAAAGCGAGGCCGCCTTCCGCAAACGCGCCGGAGACGCCTTCAAACGAAACGACTGGAACACCTACCGCATCACCTGCAAAGGCACCCACATCAAGATCGAGGTCAATGGCGTCGTCACCACCGACATCCACGATGACAAGGACGCTCGCGGCGTCATCGGCATCCAGCACCACGGCGAAAAAGGCCAAACCTACAAGTTCCGCAACCTCCGCATCAAGGAACTCAAGTAAGGCATCGATCCTTCGCGGCATCGTCCGCTCTAACAGACCGCAATCCACCCCAGCTCTGGGACTTCTGGAAAAGGGTCATCCGCCACACTCCCCTCCGTCAGGGATCGTGCGGAACCCGCGCGCATGAAACACGTTCATGCGCACTCTGATCGGATCATGGAATGGCTCATCCACCTCGTAGGGCAATCCTGCGGACCTCTCTTTGGCCAGCAAGATGCTTCCTCCGCAGGTTGAACAACCTTCGGATTCCCATCATGAAAAAATCAACACCATCCGTCCCAAGGCTCTCCCGGGCCCTCGGAGCTGGCATTCTTCTGTTAGCCTCAACGCTG
>SYAP01000098.1 GCA_005787565.1 Verrucomicrobiaceae bacterium
CCGCTCGAAATCTACACCCGCTGCATCGGCTCCGACTTCGCCACCTGGTCACCCAAAACCCACCTCGAGGAACTCTCCGGACTCGCCTTCGACTGGCACGACCTCGACGCCCGCCGCCAGGAAGAAATCCTCGCCCAACTCGAAGGCTCCGGCCCCATGCCCGGCGCAATCAATCTCCTCGCCCAACTCGGAAAATCCAACACCCCACGCGCCGTCGTCTCCTCCTCCTCACACCACTGGGTCGACGGCTGGCTCAACCGCCTCAACCTCTTCGACCAATTCCACCACATCGTCTGCCGCGGCGATGCCCCACTCATCAAACCCGCACCCGACCTCTTCCTCGAAGCCGCGAAACGCCTCGCGCTCCATCCCTCCACCTGCCTCGTCATCGAAGACTCCATCAACGGCCTCAACGCCGCCAAAGCCGCCGGAATGCCCGTCTGGGCCGTCCCCAACCGAGTCACTTCCGTCCTCGACTTCTCCGCCGCAGACCGCGTCTTCACCTCACTCGACGAAATCGCCGCCGCCCTTCAAAGCCCCGAAGGATGACGCATCACATGCCCCGCTCCCTGCCGCGTCTCCACCCGCCACCGCGGACCCGACCGACCCCCGGGCCCGCCCGTATCCAACCGCAACCCCGCTACCGTCATGAAAACATGACCCCGGCGCACATACAACGTGATCCATTTCCCCGCTCCCTTCTTGCCATAATTGAAATACCCCGATGATGGCATCGACCCATTCAAAAGACCCGCGTTCCGCAAAACATAAGACACCGATCCCGAACAATCATACCCGCTGTCAACGTGCCGCGCATGCCCACCTCCCCACTTGTAGGGCATCCCCTGCAACCGGTTCCCCGCCGCAATCGCACGCTTCACCTCCGCCGGCGCACTCCGCGGCGCATACGCCATCCCGTTCTTCAACATCGCCGTCCGGCCATGATCAAACCGATACGAAACCGGATGCTTCGCCTTCACCTGATTCGAACACGAAACCACTCCACCCGCGAGGCAGAGAACCGGCATGAGGAGGAGGAAAATTCGTTTCACGACAAAAAACGTAAAATTTTATTAAGAAAGGTAAAGTTTTAAAAACTGCACCGCCAACTTTTCAAACCTGCCCCCATTCCCCCTCATCCGTCCATACGTGAAATCACGAAATCCCCCAAAACCCTTCCGAAACCCACCCGCCCCGCGCTTTTATGGCAGACAAGGCGGACCCCTTCAGGCATTCAGTTAGGCAGTTACCAAATCTCCATCGCATGACTGAAACCCCCACCCCGATCGCCGGCACCACCCAATACCTCCAAGCCATCCGCGAGCGGGTCGCCACCATCGTCGTCGGCCAGGACGTCGTCGTCGAACGCATGCTCATCGCTCTCCTCACCAGCGGCCACCTCCTCCTCGAAGGCATGCCCGGCCTCGCCAAAACCCTCCTCGTCAACACCCTCGCACAGGCGATGCACCTCCACTTCCGCCGCATCCAGTTCACCATCGACCTCCTCCCCTCCGACATCATCGGCTCCGAAATCCTCGACGAACGCACCGGCGGCTTCCGCACCCACCAAGGCCCCGTCTTCACCAACCTCCTCCTCGCCGACGAAATCAACCGCGCCGCCCCCAAAGTCCAAGGCGCTCTCCTCGAAGCCATGCAGGAACGCAAAGTCACCATCGGCAACCAATCCTTCCCTCTCCCCGTCCCCTTCCTCGTCATCGCCACCCAAAACCCCATCGAACAAAGCGGCACCTTCGAACTCCCCGAAGCCCAACTCGACCGCTTCATGCTCTGCCACCGCCTCAACTACCCATCCCCCGCGGAAGAAGAGGAAATCCTCCGCAGAAACCTCAAACTCGGCGTCAAACGCGATGGCTCAGGCGCCGTCGCACGCACCGAATTCGACCTCATCCGCGGCCAAGCCATCGGCACCGAAGCCGACCTCGTCGCCGCCATGGAAGCCGCCAACGCCATCCACGTCAGCGATGTCTTCCTCAAACACGTCGTCGACGTCGTCGAACGCACCCGCAACCACCCGGACCTCGAACTCGGCTGCTCCCCTCGCGCCGGCATCTCCCTCCTCAAAGCTTCACGCGCACGCGCACTCCTCCACGGCCGCGACTACGTCGTCCCCGAAGACCTCTTCGCCCTCGCAGACGACGTCATGCTCCACCGCATCCGCCTCACCTACGAATCCCTCGCCGAAGGCAAATCCCCCAAATCCGTCCTCCGCCAAATCCTCGAAGCCTCCATCTCATAAAATCTCAAATCCCAAATCCCAAATCCCCATCCCCAATCCCCCTATCAAATCTCCAACCTCCATCCCCTGCGAACCCCTCGACCGCCGCCAATTCCTCCTCGCGGTCAAACGCCTCGCAGACAGCCTCAGCTACGGCACAGACCGCAGCCCCTTCCTCGGCCAAGGCATCGAATACGTCCAATCCCGCCGCTACGAACCAGGTGACCCCGTCAAATCCATCGACTGGCGCGTCACCGCTCGCACCGGCAAACCCCACGTCAAACAATTCGAAACCCCGAAACAAATGCCCGTCTGGCTCGTCCTAGACACCTCCGCCTCCATGGCCCTCGCCTCCCAACCCCCAGGCAAATACGGCATCGCCCTCCAAATCGCCGGCGGCATCGCCCTCGCCTGCCTCGACCGCGTCTCCCCAGTCGGAATCCTCGGCGCAGGCGGCCGCGAAATCACCATCAAACCCAGCCTCTCCCGCGACGTCCTCCTCCAGTGGCTCCACTCCCTCCGCACCTGGCGCTTCGACGAACCCACCCTCCTCGGCCAACGCCTCCTCGCCCTCGAACCCTCCCTCACCCAACGCTCGCTCCTCATCGTCCTCAGCGACTTCCACGACCCCGAAGCCATCCCCACCCTCCGCCTCGTCAGCGCACGACACGACACCATCTGCCTCGTCCTCCGCGATCCCGCGGAAGACAAACTCACCGGCGCAGGCCTCTTCCGAGCACGCGAAGTCGAATCCGGCCGCCAACTCCTCACCCACGGCAAAAACCTCCTCTCCACCACCGAAACCCTCACCACCCAACTCAAAAAATCCTCCCTCGACCACTTCGTCATCCGCCTCGGCACCCCCTTCCTCGGCGGCCTCCGCCACTTCCTCCGCTCCCGCGGAACCGCCTCCCGCCGCAACCGCCAGTGATCCCGAAACTCCTCGCCACCCTCCTTCTAACATCCTCGCTCCCCGCGCAGGACACCCCTCCCGTCCCCTCCCAACGCGTCGGCCTACCCCTCGAAATCCGCGAAATCTACCTCCCCGGCCCCGAACTCAAACCCAAACCACGCCGCGACCGCAAACCCCCGCTCGTCGTCCGCATCCTCGACGTCAAACCCGCCAAAGACGGCTTCCGCTACGACTTCGAAATCCAAGGCCTCGAACCAGGCCCCCACAACCTAACAGACTTCCTCGACTCCCCCACCCCACTCCCACCCATCCCCATCGAAATCACCACCCCCCTCCCCCCCGGCCTCCTCGACCCACACCCACAACAAAAC
>SYAP01000099.1 GCA_005787565.1 Verrucomicrobiaceae bacterium
CGGATGCAAACCCGCCGTCCCCACAATCGAAACCAACACCACATCCGCCTCCGCCATCGTCGCCAACGCCACCAAACCCTCCGTCCCCGTATGAACCCTCACCCCCGCCGGCAACAACGCCCGCAACTCCGCCTCCTTCGTCGCATCATGTATCGCCACCTCCCGCACCCCTGTCTCCCTCACCTGCACCGCCAGTTTCTCCACACTCGTCGCCGCCGCCAAACCCACCAGCTCGATCCGGTCAGACAACTCCGCCGCCACCTTCAACGTCGAGGTCCCGATCGATCCCGTGGAGCCTAACAGCACCACCCGGCGTTTGCGATGTTCAGTCATGCGGAAGGCAACAGGACCCATTTGAGATAAAAATACAAGGCCGGTGCCGTGAAACAGATGCTGTCCACCAGATCCAGCGCCCCCCCGATCCCCGGCAACATCCGCCCCGAATCCTTCGCCTCCAGCGCCCGCTTCACGACGCTCTCCGCCAAATCACCGATCACCGCCAGCACCGCCAGCAGAAAACCTAACAGCACCACGTGCCCCCAGCTCTGCAAAACCCCCAACTCACCCGGAAACATCGCGTAAAGCCCACACCCCGCCAGCTGCGAGAAAAACAACGCCCCGCCGAATCCCTCCCACGTCTTCCCCGGGCTCACATGCGGAATCATCTTATGCCGCCCCACCATCGACCCCACCAAATACGCCCCCATGTCCGTGAACTTCGTCACCGCCAGACACCACAACAACAAAAACGCCCCCGGCACCTCCCCCTTCCCATCCACCATGAAAACCAGCTTCGCCGCGAAATTGAAAAGAAACGCCACATAAATGAACCCCATCACATTCGCCGCCACCGCCACCAACGCCTCGATCCCCCGAATCGGATGCCTCAACTGCAACGCGAACGCCCCCGCAATCACCACAAAAACCGCCATCGCATCCAACTCCGCCGACACCTCCGCCCCACCCCGCAACAGCGGCACATACAACACCGCGCAATACCCCAACACCACCAACATCCCGAACCTCGGAAAACACTTCACCCCACCCGCTCGCAACATCCGGAAATACTCCAACGTCGCAATCACCGTCAGCCCCCCGATCAACCCCAAATACGCCCACGCCTTCATGCTCGCGAACGCCGCCGTCACCAATCCCCACAACAACAACGTGCTCGTCGTCCGACGCACAAAAACCATCGCCTTCGACGGCGCTTGTGGGGAAATCTTTACCGCAGGATCATCGGCCATGGCCGCGCCATCCAAGCCAATCAATCAACCCGTGGCAACTCATTCCCTGCCGCTTCATCTCCATCCAGACACCTCCCCGGCATTGACCCCTCACCCTTTCCATGTTCGGAATCAGACACCATGAACACACTAGGCATACCGGAAGGCTACCGTACCCTCACCCCTTCCCTCAACCTCCGCGGCGCCAACAACGCCCTCGCCTTCTATCAGAAAGCCTTCAACGCCGTCGAACGCTTCCGAATGCCCGATGAAAACGGCCGCGTCATGCACGGCGAATTCCAAATCGGCGACTCCATCGTCATGTTCTGCGATGAAGCTCCCGAATGGGGCGCATACAGCCCCAAAACCTTGGGCGGCTGCCCCCTCAGCCTCAACCTCTACGTCCCAGACTGCGATGCCCTCACCGCACAAGCCACCGCCGCCGGCGCCGAAATCCTCCGCCCCTGCACCACCTACCCCTGGGGCGAACGCAGCTCCTTAATCCTCGACCCCTTCGGCTTCCGCTGGGCCATCTGTACCCACGTCGAAGACGTCTCCCCCGAAGAAATCCAAAAACGCCTCACCACCTGGAACCCCGAAACCGGCAAATGGTAGAATGGTAAAAACCCTCCCCAAAGTGCCCAAAGTGCCCCCTCCCGGGCACGCCGACGTCTCGTCGGCAAGCCCATGCGCTGCCAATGAACCGAGCGAAGCCCTCCCCCTCTTCTCTCCACCGTAGCGAAGTTCGTAAAAACCTCGGCTGAGAAACCGCCACCCACCCTCAAAACCCATCCCCACCCTCAACCCCCTTCAATTTCAGCATCTACCTCTATCCCACCTCACAAACACAACAAGCCAGAAATCCGGCGGACCGGATCTCTGGCTATTGAAAACGTCGAATCAAGCCTTCGGCTTAGGACTTGTAGCGGAGACGCTTCTTATGGCGGTTCTGCTTCATGCGCTTCTTGCGCTTGTGCTTGTTGATCTTCGTTTTACGGCGTTTCTTAATGGAGCCCATGGCGTTGCTTTAGGGGTTGGTTGCGGTGAGAAAAAAATCTAGGGAACAATCTTGTTCAGCGGATACTCAATGATGCCTTCGGCACCCAAACGTTTGAGGTCGGGGATGATGTCTCTCACAACCGTTTCGTCAATCACGGTCTCGACAGCCAGCCATCCGTCCTCGGAAAGTTGCGAAATCGTCGGGCGCCGCAACGATGGCAGCTTCTCCAACAAATCCTCCAGTTTCGCCTCAGGCAAATTCATCTTCAGACCCACCTTGCCCCGCGCACCCAGCGCCGCCTTCAACAACAGTGCGATCCGCTCCATCTTCTCACGCTTCCACGGATCCGCCGCAGCCGCTGGACTCGCGTAGAAATGCGGAAAAGAGGTCAACAACGTGTCAACTATCCGCAAACGGTTCGCCTTGATCGAACTCCCCGTCTCCGTCACGTCCACAATCGCATCCACCAAATCCGGGACCTTCACCTCCGTCGCTCCCCAGGAAAACTCAACCTCAGCCTCAATCCCGCGCTCCTTCAAATATCGCTGCGTGATCCCAACCCCCTCCGTCGCTATCCGCTTGCCCTGCAAATCCTCAGGCTTCCGGATCGGCGAATCCTCAGGAACCACCAAAACCCACCGCGTCGGCCGCGCCGTCGCACGCGAATACGGAAGCTCCGCCAAATCCACCAACTCCTCCCCATACTCATACGCCCAATCATACCCCGTAATCCCGCAGTCAATGAAACCCTGCCCGATATACCGCCCGATCTCCTGCGCCCGGATCAAATACAAATCCAGATCCGCATCATTCGATGTCGGGCGATACCCGCGCGACGAAACATAAATCTCATACCCGGCCTTCGACAGAAGCTCGATCGTCGGCTCCTGCAAACTGCCTTTCGGGATTGCGATTTTCAGTGTCGGGGTCGGTTCGGACATGAAGGGGGGGCGGTTTTAACGACCAAATCCGGGGAATCAAGCCATGTTTGAACAAAATCGTCTCTTTTCTTCACCAAGGTTACGGCTTGAATACTTAAGAAACCCAAAGTATCCTCCTTCCCATGCAGCCTCGTCACCTATTTGCCCTACTTTTCCTGGTGCCGCTCCCCCTCCTCACCCCCGCCTGCAAACCCAAATCCGAAGCCGCAAAATCCGAACTCAGCGAAGCCGGATACCAATTCACCACCGACGGTTGGTTCCAAGCCACCCGCGAAAATGACACCTCCGCGATGAAAAAATTCCTCGCCAACGGTTTCGACCCGCTCACCGCCGACCCATCCGGCGATTCCGCCCTCCACATCGCCGCCGCCAACGGCGCCGAAGAAGCCGCCGACCTCCTCCTCAGCCGCGGCATCGCCATCGACCACCGCGGCGCTGCCGAACGCACCCCGCTCATGTCCGCCGTCATCGGCAATCAAACCTCCATGATCAAATGGCTCCTCCGCCAAGGCGCCGATCCACTCGCCCAAGACCACGAAGGCTACATCCCTCTCATGATCGCCGTCCGCGAAAGCGCCGTCGGCCCCCTCGCCGAACTCGCACCCTACAACCGCGACGACCTCGACAAAGCACTCCTCGTCGCCTCCCTCATGGGAAACAGCCCCGCCATCGACGCCCTCACCAACTACGGCGCATCCGTCTACGCACGCATGCCCGACGGCCGCACCCCACTCATGCTCGCCGCCCAAAACGGCCACCTCGAAGCATCCGAACTCCTCGTCGAAATCGGCGCAAGCCGCCTCGCCATCGACGCCGATGGCAGAACCGCCGCAGACCTCGCCACCGACGCCGGCCACCAAGACATCGCCGCTCTCATCAATCGCGCCCCCCTCCCCGACGAACTCGCCCTCAACACCCCGGAACAAATCGCAGACGAAATGGAACGCTTCGTCGACGAAGCCGCCATCGACATCCCCACCACCGATGACATACAACCCACCAACCCCGAAACCTCCGACTCCGACCCAACCGACCCCGCCCTAACACCCGATCTCGCCGCCAACGAATCCGATCCCTCGACCGAACCGGCAGCCCCGGAAAACCCCTCGCGCGTCCCATGGAACGCCCCCATCCCCGGCCAAGGCGGCGGTGCATTTGACGCTCTTCCACAAAACCCCACCCGCCAACCCGCCGTCCCCCTCGCCGGAAAAGTCATCGGTCGCCCCACCACCAGCAACCCCACACCCGACCGCGCCGAACAACCCACCCCCACCCGCCAACCCCTCGCCGCAGATAACACCCCCGATGCTCCGGAAGCCGGCCAAAACCAGGAAAACCCCACCCCTCCATCGGAATCCACCACC
Source organism: Verrucomicrobiaceae bacterium (assembly GCA_005787565.1). Taxonomy (GTDB): domain Bacteria; phylum Verrucomicrobiota; class Verrucomicrobiia; order Verrucomicrobiales; family Akkermansiaceae; genus Luteolibacter. The sequence goes on from SYAP01000099.1 coordinate 4,532, forward strand.
CCTTCCGCAGCCGCCACCGTCGCCCCGCCCCTCGTCATGCGCCACTACCGCCAGCGCGAACTCCCCATCGAAGTCCGCACCGTCGAAGCCGAAACCGCCACCATCCTCATCGCCGGCCCACAACCCCGCGAAATCAAAGTCCGCGAAGGACAAACCATCCCCAACTCCCGCCTCGTCGTCGTCAAACTCCAACGCCGCATGCAGGACCTGAAAGACTCCTCCGCCGGCCCCGTCGAAGTCTCCGTCGTCGAAATCCGCGACTCCTCCACCGGCTCCACCCGCGAACTCATCTCCGGCATCCCCTCCGCCGCTCACGACCCCATCGCACTCGTCGAAGACACCACCACCGGACAACGCTACACCGCCACCACCGGACAACGCTTCCGCTCCATCGACGGAACCGAATTCCTTATCACCGACGTCCGCCCCAACCAACTCGTGATCGAAGAAACCACCAACGGCACCGTCCAAACCATTCAACTCCGCGGCCCCCGCGGCTGACCTAACAAACTCCACGCCCATGGACCCCACCAACGTCATCGATCACGGCGAACCCGTCCGCCAATTTTCCGTCCTCCTGCCCAACCGCGTCGGCGCACTCGCCGCCCTCGTCAAACTGCTGCGAATCTCCAACATCGAAGTCATCGGCCTCAGCGTCCAGGACTCCCGCGATGCCACCGTCGCACGCATCGTCGTCTCAGATCCCGATGCCGCCGAATCCATCTTCATGGAAAAAGGCATCCCACACACCAACTGCGAACTCGTCGTCATCGCCATGCGCGAGTCCGGACCCAGCCTCCTCCAGTGCCTCGACATCCTCATGGTCGCCGAAACCAACATCGACTTCGCCTACGCCCTCATGCCCGGCCCCTCCGGCCACTCCATGCTCGCCATGCACGTCGAAGACTACGAATTCGCCGTCTCCGTCCTCCACAACAGCGGATTCAAACTCCTCTATCAGGCAGACATCAGCCGCTGAGAAATCACTTCACCGCCTCGAACGTCCGAACATAATCCACCTCCATCCGCTGCGGAAAACCCTCCGCATCGATCCCCTTCAACCCGCCCCACGCCCCGCCGATCGCCAGATTCAAAATCAAATAATGCGGCGCATCAAACGGCCACGAATCCACACCCTTCCCATCGTTCGGACACTCGAAAAACTTCTTCCCGTCCACGAAAAACTCCATCAACTCCGGCGTCCACTCCACCGAATACACGTGGAACTTCCTGCTCGCCTCAGGCAACGCCGTATTGTTCCCACGGCCGTTCCCCTTCATGTGGTTGAACCCCCGCGTGTGCACATTCGCATGCACCACCCCGGGCTCATAACCCACAAACTCCATAATATCGATCTCCCCGCACGTCGGCCAACCCACCTCATCCATATTCTCCCCTAACATCCAGATCGCCGGCCAAGTTCCCCGCGTCTCCGGCAACTTCGCCCTCACCTCGATCTTCCCATACGTCCAGGACCTCTTCCCCTTCGTCGTCAAACTCGCCGACGTATACTCCGCAAACTCCCGCCCCTGATTCCCCGCCAACCCCGCCAGCGGAAACCTCTCACGCCTCGCCTCGATCACC
>SYAP01000100.1 GCA_005787565.1 Verrucomicrobiaceae bacterium
ACTACGACACCTCGGACAAACTTTTCTTCGAGCCCCTCACGCTCGAAGACGTTCTCAACATCTGCGATCAGGAACAACCCCACGGCGTCATCGTCCAGTTCGGCGGCCAAACCCCCCTCAACCTCGCCGCAGACCTCGAACGCCACGGCGTCCCCATCATCGGAACCTCCCCCAAATCCATCGAACAAGCCGAAGACCGCAAATTCTTCTCCGCGCTGTTAGACAAGCTCAACCTCAAACAAGCCGAAGCCGGAACCGCCACCAACGAAGCCGAAGCCCTCGAAGTCGCCAACCGCATCGGCTACCCCGTCCTCGTCAGACCCTCCTTCGTCCTCGGCGGCCGCGCCATGATGATCGTCTACTGCGATTCCGAACTCTCCACCTACATGCGCGAGGCCGTCACCGCCTCTCCCGAACGCCCCGTCCTCGTCGACCGCTTCCTCGACAACGCCACCGAAGTCGACGTCGACTGCATCTCCGACGGCGAAACCTCCGTCGTCGGCGCCATCCTGGAACACATCGAACAGGCCGGCATCCACTCCGGAGACTCCGCCTGCGTCATCCCCGCCTTCTCTCTATCCGATTCCATCAAGGCCGAAATCGTTAGAGCCGCCAAAGACCTCGCCAAGGAACTCCAGGTCCGCGGCCTCATGAACATCCAGTTCGCCTTCAAGGACGAGCAACTCTACGTCATCGAGGTCAACCCCCGCGCATCCCGTACCGTCCCCTTCGTTTCAAAAGCCACCGGCGTCTCCCTCGCCAAACTCGCCGCCAAAATCATGGTCGGCGAAAAACTCAAGGACCTCGGCTACACCGAAACCATCATCCCACCCCACTTCTCCGTCAAAGAAGCCGTCTTCCCATGGAACCGCTTCCCAGGCATCGACATCGTCCTCGGACCCGAAATGAAATCCACCGGCGAAGTCATGGGCATCGATCCCGACTGGGGAATGGCCTACGCCAAATCTCAAATCTCCGCCTTCAACCCCCTCCCCACCTCCGGCAACGTCTTCCTTTCGGTTTCTGATAGAGACAAAGACCGCGCCGTCGCCGTCGCCCGCGACCTCATCGCACTCGGCTTCAAAGTCTACTCCACCGGCGGAACCCACCAACGCCTCACCGACGAAGGCATCCCCTCCAACCGCGTCTACAAAGTCCTCGAACAAGCGCGACCCAACGTCATCGACATGATGAAAAACCACGAAATCCACTTCGTCATCAACACCCCCAGCACCCACGAATCCCGCGCCGACGAAATCCTCATCCGCTCCACCGCCATCGCCCAGAAAATCTCCCACGCCACCAACCTCTCCGCCGCAGAAGCCTCCGTCAAAGCCATGCGCTCCCTCAAGGAAAAGGACTTCAACGTCAAAAGTATCCAGGAATACCACGCCTGAACCACCACCTCACACCATCGGCAACGGCGGCGGCCCCACACCACGTCCTGCCCCTCGCGTGAACGTATTCCTCACCCTTCTCGACTTCATGAAATAGGGAATCCAGATCATCGCTGCGATGACGGATTGCACCGCAACCCCGCTCGCCTCGGGCACCAGCGGATCCTCAGGATATTGCCGGTCGAGTGCCACGCACAAACCCAGATCTAACAAACTATAGGCCGTCATCATCATCAACATCACCACATAAGCCTTCGGCAAAATCCAGCGGCGGGCGAAAAACAACACCGCCAACCCAGTCAACACGCTGAGGAAAAATCCCTGAGCCAGAAATTGGATTAGAACCGTAAAATACCAAAGCCCGCTGAAATTGCTCGGATCCTCGATCCCGAAAATCACCTGCAACCCGGAGCCCGTCACCACCACATAGCGGACCGGCGAAACGCACAGCCCGATCATCGGCAGCACCAGCCACCCGCCCAACCCCGTCGGCCCCCCAATCTCCGCCACTCGTCCACGCCATCTCTGCCCAGGCTTCAGGAACCAGCACGGCACCACCAAAAGCACACCTAACAAAAATCCTGCCAGAGTCGAACCCACCCCGAGAATCTGCAACGCAACTCGCCTCTCGGACACCGCTTTTTCCTCTGCCTCCTCATCCACTCCCGGATCCTCCTCCACTTCAACTTCCTCCCCGGTCCCCTCCACCAACGACACCGGCACATCGAGAAAATAATCCGTTAGATCATACGCCTCGCGGATCTTCTCCCGATACTCATCAAACTCCTCCGCCGTAACGTGATTCCTCAACGTCCGGAAATCATACGTCAAATGCAGCTTCCTCCCCTTCAGGACCGCATCATAACTGAACTCAAATCCCGCATGGAAAATCGCCCGCTCCTCATCCTCAATCTCCGGCTTCTCCGGAAACGTCACCACGATGTGCTGGCGGCAATTGTTCGGATACTCAACTCCCAACGGCATCGTCCGCTCCTGGGCCTTCACCAGAAACATCTCCCCGCTCACCACATCCGCCGAAAAAACCCCCTCATAGAAGTCCTCCTCCTTGCTCAGAAAATCATCGATCTCATACGACTCATGCACGATCACCACATTCCTCTCTGGATCATCCTCCATCCGCGGATCCGCCACCTTCCGCGTCCCCGCGTAAATCTTCTGATAGTATTCCAAATACGAGTCGGCGATCTCACCCACAGGCTCCCCAGCGAAATACCTCCGCACCGAATCCGCCTCCGCTCCGCGAAACTCCGTCCTCACCTTCAAACCAATCGCCTTCCCATAATCCGCAATCTCGAACTCCTCCCAAACCTCCGTAGTCGACGCCTCATACGCCTGCGCCCGCATCCGCTTCAAGGAATCCTGACCCGCCCTCAACGGCAGCGCCCAGCCATGATCCCATCCGGAAATCTGTGACAACGGCCCATACTGAACCGACCGCGTCCCATCCAGCCAGTAGTCTCGCCCGTCGATCTCCACCAAAACAATCACATGGTCGAAACACGTCGGCGCCGGCAGCGCCCGATCCAGCGAAGGCCCATCCACCGTATGCACCAACGCCGGCCACGCCTCCGCAACCCCCAACCGCCTCAACATCGTCGCCAACAAAAGCGCCTTGTCCTTACAGTCACCGAATTTCCTCCGCCAAATCTGCTCCACCGAATACGGCTGAAACGAGTGCGGTCCCAGCGCCATCGAAACATACCTCACCCCCCCCTGCACAAACCTCAACGCCTCCGCAACCCGCTCCTCCACCGGCAACTCCTTCCACTCGGAAATCCGCTCCTCAATCTCACCATCCAACCCCTGCCCCAAATCATACCTCCCCATCCCCCACTCCACCACCTCGGACCACTCGGAAAACTCACTCATCTCCAACTTCGGAAAATACCAATGCCAATCCGGCGTGTCATCCTCACGCCGATTCGCCGCCAAATCCACACTTTCCCATACGTAAATTTTCGTATCTCCCTCCTCCATCACCTTCGGCTCGAACTTCTTCCCATGCACCCGATAGTGAAACGGCTTCCCTGCCCCCGTCACATGCCTCACCCGGCACGCACCCAGCGGAACACTGTATTGCAACGTCGCCTCATCAAAAAACAGCCCGTCCAACGCCGACGGCCACCCCTTCATCGTATACGCGTAATCCACCACATCCCCCACCCGGATATCCTCCAACAACAAATGCGCGGACTTACGCCCGTCATACAAATTCTCCTCCATCGAAGACTCCCTCTCCAACACCCGAATCTCCTGCTCCCCCAACCGATCCAACGCCTTCCCATCACGATGAATCGTCAAACGGTTCAACGTAAACTGCGTGTCCTCCGCCTTGTAGGAAAACGATAAACTCGAATTCTCCTCAACCGCATCAGGAGTCAGCAACCGATACACCACCCGCCGATAAAACTCGTCCGTCCCCTGGTTCGTCTGCTGGTCGATCAAATGATAATGCACCCCATCCGACGTGCTGTCCTCGTCAAAAGGACGATCCAAATCCAAACGATACTCCTCCACCCACCCCGGCGCACCCGCCTTGGCCGGCGCTTTCTCCCCTTCCGCAAACACGCTCTCCAAAGTCGCAAAGAGCCCCAAAACAATGATGAAAAAGCGGGATACCGGTCGCATGTCTGATCAAAAATCCAACAACTCCCGCCACGGTGGAAGCCAAATCGCTGGAATTTAACCTCTCGCCTTTCCCTCCGGAATTCGCTAACCTCAAGGCCATTTCACCCAATCCATGAAGAAAATCTTCATCACCGCCCTCCTCATCGCCTTGCTCCTGGGCACCATGGCCTTCCTCAAATCCCATCGCACCAGCCCATACCCCCAGCACGCCGTCGAAAACATGCTGCGCACCACATCACTGCCCGCCGGCTGGAGCCTCTCGGAAATGCGCTCAATCCCTAGCGAAATCCGCGCCGCCCAGCTCGGCCCCTTCGGCGACTGGATGGAAAAAGTCACCGGCAAGCCCCCCTACAACGATCTCATCGTCCTCGATTTCGTCGATGGCTCGGACAACCTCGAAGTCAGCATCTACTCCTCACCCACCAGCTCCATGGCCAGCTCCGTCACCATCAACCCCAGCCCCGCAGCCTCCCCGGAAGCCGAAACCCTCAAACAAGCCGTTAAAGTGGCATTCCCCGACCTCGATTGCTCCATCCGCTGAACCACCACCCCCCCTCAGCCCGGCTCAACCACCTCCCTCTCCCGCTTCTCCAAATAAACCGATAAAATCCCCACGTCCGCCGGCGTGATCCCCGGAATCCTCCCAGCCTGACCCAACGTCGCCGGCCGGATCTCCGAAAAACGAATCTGAGCCTCCTTCTTCAACGCTGGAATCGCCGAAAAATCAATGTCCGCAGGAAGACGCTTCGTCTCCATCCTCGCCAAGCGATCAATCTGAGTCTGCTGCCTGCCCAGGTGCCCCTCATACTTGAAATCCGTCTCAATCAACGGCCAAAGTTCCACGTGGAACGTTTTCAGGATCTCCTCAGGCAAATCCGACCAGGAATTTTCACTCCGCCGGAACCACTGATCCAGCCGGATCCCCTCATGCACCGCCCCACGCACAAACCGATCCGCCTCCAAAAGCGCAGCACACTTTTCCTCAACCCGCCTCACCCGCTCCCCAGACGCCAAACCCAACTCCCCAGCCAACCGCGTCAACCGCTGGTCCGCATTGTCCTGCCTCAATAACAACCGATACTCCGCACGCGACGTAAACATCCGATACGGCTCGGTGCACCCACGCGTCACCAAATCATCAATCATCACCCCAAGATACGCCTGATCCCTCCCCAACACAAACGCCGGCCTACCCATCACCTTCAACGCCGCATTCGCCCCCGCCATCAAACCCTGACCCGCCGCCTCCTCATATCCCGATGTCCCATTGATCTGCCCCGCAAAATACAAACCCTCCACCCGCTTGGTCTCCAACGTCGGATGCAACTGCGTCGGCGGACAATAATCATACTCCACCGCATATCCCGGCCGCAGGATCTGACACCGCTCCAACCCCGGAATCGTCCGCAGAAAATTCATCTGCACCTCATACGGCAACGACGTCGAAACCCCGTTCACGTAATACTCCAACGTGTGCCGACCCTCAGGCTCCAGGAAAACCTGATGCCGCTCCTTCTCCGCAAACCGCACCACCTTGTCCTCAATCGACGGACAATACCTCGGCCCTACCCCCTCAATGATCCCACAATACATCGGCGACTGATCCAAATTCCCTCGAATGATCTCATGCGTGGCCGTGTTCGTGTAAGTGATCCAACACGGCATTTGTTCCACGTGGAACGTCGGATCACCCCACGGATTCAAGGTAAACAAATCATCCTCCCCCCGCTCCAACGTGTCCGCCATGAAGCTGAACTTCGGAACCGGCTCATCCCCACCCTGCCGCTCACACTTGGAAAAATCCAACGACCGCCCGTTCAACCGACACGGCGTCCCGGTCTTGAACCGATCCACCACAAACCCCAACCGCTTCAACGCATCCGAAACCGTCGACGTCGCATCCCCCATCCGCCCCCCCTTCTCATTCCGCAACCCCACATGCATCAACCCCCGCATGAACGTCCCCGCACTCAAAACCACCGACCTACCCGAAATCTCCATCCCCAAACTGGTCGTCACCCCCCGCACCCGGTCATCCTCCACCAGCAAATCCGCCACATTCCCCTGATGCAAATCAATCCCCGGCGTCGCCTCCAACTCCCGCTTGATCCGGAACTGATACGCCTTCTTGTCACACTGCGCACGCGGTGCCCTCACCGAAGGACCCTTCGACGCATTCAACATCCGCCACTGAATCCCCGTCGCATCCGTGTTCAACCCCATGATCCCACCCAACGCATCAATCTCCCGAACCATGTGACCCTTCGCCAACCCCCCAATCGCCGGATTGCACGACATCTGACCCACCGTGTCCAAGTTCTGCGTCAACACCGCCACCTCCGCACCCAACCTCGCCGCCGCCAACGCAGCCTCAACCCCGGCATGGCCGGCTCCAATCACAATCACATCATAAGACTTCGGGTAGCGAAACATGGGCAGGCACCCAATCTACCCAGCCATCACCAATGCTCAAGCCCCGAACCTCCGGCTAAAGCTGTTCCACGTGGAACAAATCATTTCCCATCCGCCGAATCCAAAATCCCCGCCGATGCCCTCGGCAACAACTCCTCCAGTCGGAAAACCAACCGCTCCACCCGGTTCACCAACACAATCTCCGGAACCCCAAACTCCGCCAAAACCTGCCGACACGCCCCACACGGAGAAATCGGAACCGTCGTATCCGCCACCACCACCACCCGCTCAAACTCCCGCACCCCCGCCGCCACCGCCGCACCCACCGCCACCCGCTCCGCACAATTCGTCAGACCAAACGACAAATTCTCCACGTTGCACCCGCAAAAAACCCGCCCGTCCTTCGCCAACAACGCCGCACCCACATGAAACTTCGAATACGGCGCATAAGCCCGATCCCGAACACCCCAAGCCGCTTCCACCAGTTCATCCAAATTCATCACCCCCACCCCATACCCACTCCCAACCCATCAAAAAAGCAAAAACCCAACCATCCCAAAACCCCCTCCGCCACCCATCACCCGAACACTTTCTTCTTGAACACTGTTCGAAAACTGTTCAAATCACCCCCGCAAACACCACCATCCCATGAACACAACAACCACCACATCCTCCCCCGATCGCCTCAACCAGGAATACGCCATCTACAAACCCAACAGCCGCGGCCAAGGAGCCGTCATCCGCTTCGGCCTCAACCGCGAAAAAGCCTGCGTCTTCGTCGACGGCGCACCCCAGTCCGGAGAAAAACAATTCGACTGGGAAAACAAAATCACCATGAAATGGGGCCTCTCAGACCTCGGCTCCGCACTCGCCGTCCTCCAAGGCCGCATCCCCCAAGCCAAACTCTTCCACCAATCCGAAAAAGCATCCAGCGCCTGCGAACTCACCTCCCGCGACGATCCAGAACGCGCCCCTTACCTCATGACCATCTCCCGCCAAACCACCGCCGACAAATCCCTCCGCAAAGTCACCATCCCCATCACCCACTCCGAAGCCGCCATCCTGGAAACCGCCTTCCGCGCCGCCATCACCCACCTCCTCAAATGGTAAACCCAACCAACCCCAAAACACCCCACCACCTCACCGATCCACCCGCATAACCCTGAAAATTCCCCTCGCCCGGGTCCGTCGATTGCTGCAACCTCCCCCCATGCAGCGCTGGCTCCCGATCGCCCTCCTCCTCGAAATCCTCCTCGCCTTCCGCATCCTCGGAAGCGCCTTCCCGGAAACCCTCCCCAACTTCCAGCCCCTCGCCGCACTCTTCTTCTGCGGCGCATGGCTCGTCGGCAGCCGTCGCGGCTTCGCCATCCCCCTCGCCATCTGGCTCCTCACCTACCCGCTCCCCGCGGTGCTCCAGGAAAACCCCTCCTACCTCAGCGCAGGAATCTTTCTAACCACCCTCCTCGCCTTCATCGCCACCTGGGCCATCGGACTCAAAACCCCATCCAGCAAACCCGCCCTCATCCTCACCGGCTCCCTCCTCGCCGCCATCACCTTCCACCTCATCACCAACGGCGCCGCATGGATCGGCGATCCCACCTACGCCAAATCCACCACCGGCCTCTGGCAATCCCTCTGGTCCGGCCCTCCCAACTCCCCCATCCCATCTTGGGTCTTCCTCCGCAACTCCATCGCCGCCAACCTCATCTTCACCGCCATCCTCCTCGCCGCACGCTGGCAACTCCCCTCCACCTCCCCAGCACAAGCTCCCTCCCCCGCCAGATAAGACTTGCCCGCACTCCCGCCATTCCCTAATCCCACGATTTCCCACTCCCCATGACCAGCGCCTCCGCTCCCCACCTCGACTTCGCAGGGTCCCCGATCAACCAGTCCATGACCCCGGACCAAAAAGTCGAGCTGTTCAACCAAATGGTCCGCGTCCGCCGCTTCGAGCAGGCCGCACTCAAATACTACAACGCCGGTAAAATGGGCGGCTTCCTCCACCTCTACATCGGCCAGGAATCCGTCGCCGTCGGAACCCTCTCACTCTGCGGACCCAACGACCACAACATCACCGCCTACCGCTGCCACGCCCACGCCCTCACCGTCGGCATGAACATGAACGAATGCATGGCCGAACTCTTCGGCAAATCAACCGGATGCTCCAAAGGAAAAGGCGGATCCATGCACTTCTTCGCACCCGACAAAAACTACTGGGGCGGCCACGGCATCGTCGCAGGCCAAACCCCCCTCGGCCTCGGCCTCGCATACGGCCTCAAATACAAAGGCCTCGAAGGCTGCTCCCTCTGCTACCTCGGCGATGGTGCCGTCAACCAGGGCGCCTTCCACGAATCCCTCAACATCGCCGCCCTCTTCGAACTCCCCGTCGTCTACATCATCGAAAACAACGGCTACTCCATGGGAACCTCCCAGAAACGCTCCTCCTCCTTCCGCGGATGCCTCGCCCAACGCGCCGAAGGCTACGACATGGAATGGGACGTCATCAACGGCTCCGACATCTACGAAGTCCGCGCCAAAACCCACATCGCCATGGAGCGCGCCCGCAAGGAACACAAACCGACCCTTCTGGAAATCGATACCTACCGCTACTACGGCCACAGCGTCGCCGACGCCAACGCCAAGAAATACCGCACCCCCGAGGAAATCGAAAACTACAAACAAAACCACGACCCCATCACCCTCTTCCGCAAACGCCTCATCAACGAAGGCCTCCTCACCGAAGAATCCGCAGACGCCATCAGCAAAGCCGCCGCGGACGAAGCCGCCGCATCCGTCAAATTCGCCGAAGAATCCCCGGCACCCACCATCGCTGACATCTCCACAGACGTCTATTGGGAAACCGACCACAACACCCCGGCCGCACAAATCGGCCGCCACTTCTTCAACGACTGATTTCTAACACGCTTCTAACAAGCCCTAGCCCAAGCCTTCCAGCCTAACAGCATCTCCATCCACCATGTCACGCACCCTCACTTTCCGTGAAGCCATCCGCGAAGGCCTCGACGAGGAACTCGCCCGCGATCCCAACGTCGTCATCATGGGCGAGGAAGTCGCCCAATACAACGGCGCCTACAAAGTCACCGAAGGCCTCTGGGCAAAATGGGGCGACAAACGCATCGTCGACACCCCCATCTCCGAAGCAGGATTCATCGGCATGGGCATCGGCGCCTCCATGCTCGGCGTCCGCCCCGTCATGGAACTCATGTTCTGGTCCTTCCACTCCGTCGCCTTCGACCAACTCGTCAACAACGCCGCCTGCGTCCGCTACATGTCCGGCGGCCTCATCAACGTCCCCATCGTCATGCGCGGTCCCGCCAACGGCGGAAACAACGTCGGCGCCACCCACTGCCACGTCCCAGAAGCACTCTTCGCCTCATTCCCAGGCCTCAAAGTCTGCGTCCCAGCCACCCCGGCCGATGCCAAAGGCCTCATCAAAGCCGCCATCCGTGACAACGACCCCGTCTACTTCATGGAAAACGTCCTCCTCTACGGAACCACCGGCGAAGTCCCGGACCCCGCGGAAGGCGACTTCGTCATCCCACTCGGCCTCGCCGACCTCAAACGCCAAGGCTCCGATATCTCACTCATCGCCCACGGCCGCTCCGTCCTCCACGCCCTCGCCGCCGCAGAAACCCTCCAGGCCGAACACGGCATCTCCTGCGACGTCCTCGACCTCCGCTCCATCCGCCCCCTCGATCAGGACGCCATCATCAAATCCGTGATGAAAACCAACCGCGCCGTCCTCATCGATGAATCCAAAGGCTTCGGCGGCGTCTCCGCCATGGTCTCACACATCATCCAAGAAAACGCCTTCGACTACCTCGACGCACCCATCAAACGCGTCACCACCATCGACGCCCCCGCCATCTACTCCCCACACGTCGAAAACGAGCAACTCCCCAACCCTCGCCGCATCGTCGAAAAAGTCCTCACCATCGCCTGATCCACCATCATCGCGATGACCCGCTGGCAACGCGTCAAACCCGAAGCCTACGTCGCCCCACCGGCCACCCTCGCCCTCGGAATCCTCGTCTGCCTCCTCTTCGTCGGAGTCGGTTTCTATCAGTTAGTCCCGTCCCTCGCACCATGTCTCTGGCCCTCCGCCAAATGCCGGGTCCTCCAATGCGACCTAACAGACAACCCGGACACCAACCCGCCCTTCTCAGCCAAACTGCTCTATCAGTTCGAATGGAACGGAAAAACCCACCAAAGCACCCAACTCGGCATCCCCGGTTGGAAAAACGCCGCTGACGGCATCCGCTTCGCCCTCCAAATCGGAAAAAACCCCGAAACCCGCTGCTTCCTCCCCGGCGGCGACCCCTCGCGCGCCGTCCTCATCCGCCCCAAACCCAAATGGGGAGCCCTCACCTTCTCCATCTTCGGCCTCTGCATCATCTGGTCCATCATCCAGGCCCACCGCCACCGCGACTCCCCAACCGAAGATCTCTCACGCAAAGTCCTCCCACCCATCGCCATCCTCTTCGGCGGCGTAGGAGCCGCCCTCACCCTCTTCCTCTCCCTCCCCGTCTGGATCGGCCTCTGCATCACTCCCACCTGGAATAAAACCCCCGCAACCATCATCTGGAGCACCATCCGCACCACCGAAACCTCCAAATCCACCAACCACCACGCCGACATCTGCTACCAATACCAACTCAACGGCCGCACCTGGCGCAACAACCGCATCACCCCCGCAGACCTCAACTCCGCCGGCAACCTCTCCACCGCCGAAAAACTCATCGCAACCTACCCGCCCGGCACCCGCATCACCTGCCTCGTCCACCCCACCAATCCCTCCAAAGCCTGCCTCAACGCAAAACCCTCCCCACACCACCTCCTCACCCTCTTCCCACTCCCCTTCCTCGCCATCGGAATCCTCTGCCTCAAAACCATCCTCAAGAAATCACCCAAACCCCATAAAACCCGACACCCACGCCCACCACGCCGCGTAAAATCCTGGTGATCCCACGCCTCCTCACCCCACTCGCACTCGCCCTCCTCGCCACACCACTCCTCGCCGCAAACCCCATCCGCGTCCTCCTCTGGAACACCGAACGCGGATCAAACCCCTACGGCCCCGAAGGCAAAAACCGCGTCCTCCAACTCATCCGCGACACCAAACCCGACCTCATCCTCTGGCAGGAATCCTATCAACTCCAAGACAACACCCAAACCCTCGGCCAATGGACCGCCACCCAACTCGGCTGGAACGCATGGCAATCCGACAGCGCACACCTCTGCATCGTCACTCCCTTCCAAATCTCCAAAACCCACACCCACGCCTCATTCCACGGCGTCGGAGCCACTCTAACAACACCCGGAAACCAAAGCTTCATCGCCTGGTCCACCTGGATCGACTCCAAAAACTACCTCCCCTGGCACTCCCAGGACCACCCCAACGCCACCGACGCCGAACTCCTCGCCGTCGAAACCTCCTCCTCCTCACGCTACAAACAAACCCAGGACCTCCTCTGGCGCATCGACGAACTCCACCAGCTCGACTCCGACCTCCCCATCCTCATCGGCGGCGATTGGAACTGCCCCTCACACCTCGACTGGACCGCCGCCACCGAAGCCCTCCACCCCCACCGCCGCAATCTCCCCCTCCCCGTCAGCCGCCTGTTAGAATCCGCCGGCTTCACCGATGCCTACCGCTCCATCCACCCCAACCCCGTCACCCACCCCGGAAACACCTGGAGCCCCCTCCTCGAAAAACGCGAAAACTCCAACCTCCCCGACCCGCCCGAACGCATCGACCGCCTCTACCTCAAAAACCAACCCGCCACCCCGGGCCTCCGACCCATCCGCGCCACCACCCTCCCTAACAACTGGAAAACCGCAACCCTCCCCCGCGAAACCAGCACCTTCCCCAGCGACCACGCCGCCGTCCTCATCGAACTCGAATGGCAGAATCCACCCTCTAACAAAACCTCCGCACCCACCGAAGCCCGCCACAAAGACCCCTCCCCCGAAATCGACCACCGCCCCCCACCCACCGTCGATCCCTCCCTCACCCTCACCCGCTTCGCCTTCGGCTCCTGCTACAAACCCCAACACCCCGCCCCCGCACTCACCC
>SYAP01000101.1 GCA_005787565.1 Verrucomicrobiaceae bacterium
ATCTCCCGCGTGGTCGACCGCCGCTTCGCCTTCGGCCCCGACGAAAAGGAAAAACTCCGCACCCACATGCGCATGTATGAAACCTTCTCCGGCAACCGCATCCTCTCCTACTGCTTCATGAGCAACCACATCCACCTGCTTCTGGAAATCACACCCCACCCCCCGGACGGCCTCACCGACGACCAACTGCTCACCCGCCTCAGATCCATCCACTCCGAAGCCAAAGTCGCCCTCGTCGCCAAAGAACTCGCCGACGCCCGCAAAGACATCGCCAACGGCATCGTCAAAAACCCAACCGCCCACCTAGCTGCCATCCACGGCCGCTTCACCCGGCGCATGCACGACCTCTCCCAATTCATGCAAGCCTTCCTCCAACGCTACACCCAATGGCACAACTCCAAACACAAACGCACCGGCCATCTCTGGGAAGCACGTTTCAAAAGCGTCATCGTCGAGGACGGCTTCGCCTCAAGAACCATCGCCGCCTACATCGACCTCAACCCCGTTAGAGCAGGAATCGTCAGCGATCCCGCACAATACCGCTGGTCCAGCTACGGCGAAGCCATCGGCGGCGGGCCAAAAGGAAACGGCAAAAAAGCCCGCGAAGGCCTTGTTAGAGCATGCCTCGCCCACCACGGTGCCACCTTCGATTCAAGCCGATGGAAAGATGCCTCAACCATCTATCGAAGACTGATGGGCCTCGCCCTCGAGAAAAATGGCGCCAATACACCCGCCAAAAAACCCACAAAACCAAAACCACAATTGAACACCGCGGAAATGTTGGAAGCGGACGAAATCGGCACCATCCTGCCAGACTTGGACCTCGCCGCCATGCTCCGCCACCGCTTGAGATACTTCACCGATGGAGCCGTGATCGGCAGCAAAACCTTCGTCAATGAAGCCTTCGCAAACGCCAGGGAACGCTTCGGCCCAAACCGCAAGGACGGCGCAAGAAAACTTAAAGGCAACGGAAAGCCGGCATCCAGCACACTCTGGAGCCTAAGAGACCTCAAACGCCCATAAGCAAAATCCACACCCCATCCAAACTTCCCAACCAACCACACTCACCACCCATCCCATGAAAGGATCGCCCACCGCCCGTCGTTGCCATCCCCTCACATGGACAGCACCCGCCGCGACCTCCTGAAAACAACCGCCCTCGGCGGCCTCGCCACCTCCCTCGCCGGCCTCCTCGGCGGCTCCCAAAGCGCCCAAGCCGCCGCCGGCCCAGTCACCCTCCCCTCCGGCACCACCATCCGCCCGGAAATCGGAAACTCCCGCCCCCGCCCTTCCGGACAAAAGCCCGTCCACAATCTAACAACCGAACCCCTCCAAAAAATCCGCGTCGCCCACATCGGCCTCAGCCGTGGCATGACCCACGTCAACGACACCCTCAACATCGAGTTCACCGAAGTCGTCGCCGTCTGCGACATCATCGCCGACCGCGCGAACAACGCCGCCGATCGCTGCCACAAAGCCAGCGGAAAAAGACCCGAAGTCTACGCGGGAAACGAAAACATCTGGGAGAAAATGGTCGCGCGCGACGACATCGACGTCGTCTACATCTCCACCCCATGGGCATGGCATGTCCCGATGGCCGTCGCCGCCATGAAACAAGGCAAACACGCCTTCGTCGAGGTCTCCGCCGCAGTCACCGTCGAAGAATGTTGGGAACTCGTCGACACCAGCGAACGCACCCAACGCCACTGCGTCATGCTGGAAAACTGCTGCTACGGCGAAAACGAACTCTTCGTCCTCAACATGGTCCGCGAAGGCGTCTTCGGAAAACTCACCCACGCCGAATGCGCATACATCCACGACCTTCGCGGAATGCTCTACTCCCTCGGATCGGAAGGCGCATGGCGGCGCGACTACCACTCACAATACGACGGAAACCTCTATCCGACCCACGGCCTCGGCCCCGTCGCGCAATACCTCGGAATCGGCCGCGGCGACCAATTCAAACTCCTCGTTTCCATGAGCTCCCTGGAAACCGGCCTCACGGATTGGCGCGACAAACACCACCCTAACAACGGCAAGCACGACCAGGAAAAATACATCTGCGGCGACATGAACACCTCCATGATCAAGACCGAACTCGGCCGCACGATCATGATCCAGCACGACATCATCAGCCCGCGCCCCTACAGCCGCATCAACGCCCTTTCCGGCACCGGCGGCACCTTCTTTGACTACCCCGCTCGTCTCGCCCTCGAAGAACCACGGAAATACCGCCTCGATGCCGGCGGATCCCACGATTGGCTGAGCGAAAAAGACCTCGCCCGCATGCGGAAACTCTACACCCACCCACTCTGGACCAAGCTCGCCGAACGCGCAAAAGGCGGCGGTCACGGCGGAATGGACTTCGTCATGAACTGGCGCCACCTCGACTGCATCCGCCAGGGCATCACCCCGGACAGCGTCGTCTACGACGCCGCCTCATGGAGCTCCATCCTCGAACTCTCCTCTCTATCAGTTGCCATGGGCAGCGCACCCGTCAACATTCCGGATTTCACCCGCGGCCTTTGGAAATCCATCGAGCCCCTCCCCATCGCCTTCAAACAGCCCGGCACAACACTACCCATCCCTGTTAGAATCGCCGAATGGAGCCCGGCCGACCTCCAAGCCGACTGGGTCACCAAAACATGGGACGTCAGCAAAGGCATCACCGCCCCCGGCGAATACAGCTTCGAGTTCCAATACACCCGCGGCACCCATCGCCTCGACTTCCGCAAGGTCACCCTCCTCCGCGGGGAGGAAATCATCGCCCAACATGACCAACCCGGCCACACCGGAACCTCCAACGTCCACACCCTCTATCGCTTCTCCGTCGCGAACCATGACCCATCGGCCAAAATCTCCCTCCGGGCCGAAATCAAAGCCGACGGCGGAACCGATTCCTACGGCGAAATCCTCATCGCCAAGGAATAACACCAACTCGCGAAATCCCCGACGTTTCCTCCATGGAAACCTCCCGCCCGCCCCACAACCCAAGTTGGCGCTTGAATGTTCTCCCCGCCCCCCCTAGTCCGGGGGCGGCATGGATCCAATGCACCCATACGAGCGGCTGCCGCTTTTCACGACCGGCCTTGTCCTGGCGATCTGGTTGATCGCCAGCCATGCCCTCATGCTCGTGAAATCCGCGGAAACACAGGCGTTTCTCCGCAAGTTTCCACGAAACGTCCTCGCCGGACAAATCCTGCTGGGCATCGGCCTCGCCTGGTTCTGGCTCCTCATCGCCCCATCCGGCCTCGGCAAACTCAGCGCCCTCGCCATGGACCTCGGTGAATTCAACCGCGCCAAAGGCCTCCTCCGCATCCTCGTCCCGCTCACCTACGTCTGGGTCTGCATAAGCGTCCGCGACTTCCTCGCCGTCCGCGCCCTCGGAGTCTGCGGCCTGATGGCCGCTTCTCCCCTCCTCGAATCCGCATTCCTCAAAGATCCCGGCTCCCGCCTGCTCGTCCCGATCTTCGCCTACGCCCTTCTAACAAAATCAATGTTCTGGGTCGGCATGCCCTACCTGTTCCGCGATGCCGTCACCTGGGCCACCGCATCACAAGCACGCTGGCGCATCCTCTGCCTCGGCGGACTCGCCTACGGCGCCGCCGTTCTCGTCTGCGCCTTCGCGTTCTGGCGCGGTCACTGATCCTTGATCAACCGCCCTTGCCAAACGGCATGATCCTTGCCAAACGGCATGAAAATCCGACAGCCTGTGGAAACCACCGGACCGGAACATGCACACCGAACCCTCTCCATCATCGCAATGCCCGCGCGATGAACCACCCGCCGAAGCAGGCGACGGACCACTCTGCCCAAAACGGCGGATCGTCCTCGTCGCCATCGCAATGGCCATCCTTGCTCTCACCGCCAACTTCCTCCCCATCGCGGACCTCGGCACGGGGCTCGATCCCGTGAAAGTCCGGCACGGGCTCGCCATCTTCGCCTGCATCGCCTTCCTCTGGCTAACAGAAGCACTCCCCCTCGCCATCACCGCACTCATGGTGCCGGTCCTCGCCACCTTGTTCCGCGTGTCGGATTTGAAATCCGCCATGACCTCCTTCGCGGACCCCCTCATTTTCCTCTTTTTCGGCGGCTTCGCCATCGCCGCCGCCATGTCGCGCCAGGGCCTCGATCGCTGGATCGCACAAAGCCTCGTCCGCGCCGCAAAAGGACGCTTCCTCGCCGTCGCAGGCGGACTCTTCGCCGCCACCGCCCTCATCTCCATGTGGATCAGCAACACCGCCACCACCGCGATGATGATCCCGCTCGCCCTCGGCCTCCTCGCCCGCATCGATGGCGGAACCCTCAATCCCCGCAACACCGTCTTCCTACTGTTAGGCCTCGCCTACTCCGCCAGCGTCGGCGGTCTCGGCACCGTCATCGGCAGCCCGCCCAACGGCATCGCCGCCGAAGCCCTCGGCATGAGCTTCGCCGACTGGCTGAAATTCGGCATCCCCTGCGTGCTACTCGGCATGCCGCTCATGGTCTTCACACTCTTCCTCTGCTGCCGCCCGGATCGAAACCTAACCATCCGCATGGAAATGGAACCATTCTCCTTCAACACCCCGCGCAAAATCACTCTAACCGTCTTCCTCACCGCCGCCGCCTGCTGGATCGCCAGCACCTGGCTCGCACCCGCCTTCGGGATCACCAACTCCTTCGACACCCTCATCGCTCTAACAGCCGTGATCGTCCTCGTCTTCTCGGGCGTCGTCCGCTGGCGCGAAATCGAACGCGGCACCGATTGGGGCGTGCTCCTCCTCTTCGGCGGCGGCCTCGGCCTCAGCGCATTGCTCAAAGACACCGGCGCAAGCCTCCACCTCGCCCGACTGTTAGGCTCCGCAGTCGATGGATGGCCGCTCCTCATCATCGTCGCATCCGTGGTCTTGTTCGTCATTTTCCTAACAGAACTCACCAGCAACACCGCCTGCGCCGCACTTTTCGTTCCCGTTTTCGGCACACTCGCCATCGAGCTCGGCATGCCGCAGAAGGACCTCGTGATGCCAATCGCACTCGCCGCATCCTGCGCCTTCATGATGCCCGTGGCCACCCCACCCAACGCCATCGTCTTC
>SYAP01000102.1 GCA_005787565.1 Verrucomicrobiaceae bacterium
ACGATTCCGTGCAAGGCGGGGGAGATGTTTACGAATGCGGCGGATGGCCAGCGGGGGATGCGGGTGCGGGTGCTTCAGGGGGAGCGGGAGATGGCGCGGGACAATTGGGAGTTGGGGGCGTTTGAGGTGGAGTTCGAGCCGGCGGCGAGGGGTCAGGCACGGGTGGGGGTGCAGTTCCGGATCGATGAGAATGGGATGTTGGAGGTGTTGGCGAGGGATACGGCGACGGGCAAGGATACGGTGGTGAGGATCGAGAGCGCGGCGGTGGATGTGGATGATGGGGCGGTGGGTGAGATGGTGGGGGCGTCGGTGGAGCACGCGTTTGAGGATATGGCGGAGCGGATTTTCACGGAGGCGCGGATGAAAGCGGAGGAGCTGCTGCCGGCGGTGGAGGCGGCGCTGGGGGCAGGGTTGGCGGGGGGAAGCGAGCGGGAGGAGATCGAGGCGGCGGCGGCGGCGGTGCGGGCGGCGATGGCGGGGGGTGGGGCGAATGTTTTGAAGGCGGCGGTGCAGCGGCTGGATGGGGCGACGGAGGCTCTGGCGGCGCGATTGGTGGAGCAGGCGCTGGATGCGGCGGTGGAGCGGAGGTTTTGATCGCCGCTTGCATGGTGCGTGCTGAGGCGGCAGTTTGTGCGGACGATTTTGATGAGCCACCCGCTGGAAGATCCTAACAATCATGCACCGCCGCCTGCGGAGGATGCGGAGTGGGATGATGCGTTTGAGGGCAGCGAGGTGCTTTCGCGGTATTTGCTGGCGGATGCCGGGGATGCGGCGAGGGCGACGGGGCCGGTGGCGGTGGATGGGGAGGGGTTGCGGATTGCTCCACGGGGGGTGATCGAGCCGCGATTGCACAAGGCGGCGCGGGGGAAGGTGGAGGCGGAGGTGACGGCGGCGGTGGTTGAGGATGAGGGGTCGGTTCAGGTTTTGGTGATTGATGGCGGGGCGAAGGGGAAGTGGGGGAAGGTGGAGGAGGAAACGGATGTGTTGGTTGAGGGGTTTGAGGTGAATGAGATCGTGACGGAGGTGGTGCGGTTGGAGGCGGCGGAGCCATTGCGGGGGTTTGTGCCGGAGCGGACGGAGCCGGAGTTTTCCCCGGCGCCGCCACGGGTGCGGCGGAGGTTTTCGGCAGAGGCCAAGGAGTGGGGTGTGGCGCAGAAGCAGGCGAGGGGGTGGATGTGGGTGTGGGGGATCGGTGTGTTAGGGCTGCTTTTGGTTGGGCTGACGGTGCAGCCGTTTTTGGTTGGCCGGGATGAAGTGGGGAAGGAGGACGGGGGCTTGGCGCTGGTGGAGGAAGAGGCGGTCGATCCGGTGGCGGGGTTTGATTTCGATGGAAAATCGGCAACAGAGGCGAGGCGGGTGTTGGCACAGTATGCGACGGCCGCCGAGGTGGGTGAGGTGTTGCCTTTGTTGCGGGATGCGGAGCGGGTTTCGGCGCAGGTGCGCGATGGGTGGAAGGGATGGCAGGCGCCGGCGGGATGGATGCCGGATGTGGCATCGTCATGGGAGATGAACGAGACGGAGGGGCGGGGGTTTGGCGTGATGATCGGCTACCGGCCGGATTTCGAGGTCTTTCGGGTGTATTTCGTGCGGGAGGAGGGGGCAATCCGGATTGACTGGGAGGCTACGACCGGGGTTTCGGAGACGGCGTTTGCGGATTTGGCAAAGGGTCGTGGCAAGGGTGGACTGGTGCGGGTGTGGGCGCGAAAGGGGGAGTTCCATACGCTGAATTTTCCGGAGGAGAAGTTCCGGGCGCTGGAGCTTTTTTCACCGAATGAGGATACGTTGCTGTGGGGTTATGCGGCGAGGGGTGGGGTGGCGGATGAGGCGCTTGGGGAAATTTTTGATGATGGGTTGATTCTGACGGCGGATGCGACCACGGTGCCGGTCACCTTGCGCATCGAAGCAGCGCCGCCGGGTTCCCTGCCAAATCAGTGGATCATTTCGGAGTTTCTGTTTCATGAGTGGGTAACCCCTTGAATTTTCACTGTGAATTCCGGAGCTACATCATGGTTTCATTGCGGCCGCTGTGGTTCGCTGTTCCGCGCGGCGCTAGGCGATGTCGGGGATCGGCGTTGTTCGCAGTGCGGCAAGGATCCCTCGCTAGGAACGCAGTTGGTGAGCGCGGCGATTGCGACAAAGCCCCTGAGGCAGAGGTCGGTCCCTGAGGTTGTTCCGGAGCAGCGAACGGTAGAGAACCACGGCGAGCGGAAACGGCGGTCTAACGGGATGGTGTGGAAGACCGTGGGCGGATGGTTGGTGCTGCTGATGGCGATTGTGCTGATCGTGCGGCCGTTTAGTGGCGATGCGCCGGAGCGGGTGGATACGGATGGGGGAAACACTTTCGCCGGGACGGGTGCGGATGAGTCGATGGCGTTTTTGGAGGATGCACTGCCAAAATGCCAACAAGCGCTGACGGGTTTTCTGCAAAGTTCGGCACCTGAGGAGCGGAATCAGTTCGTGTTTTCCCCGATTCGGACGGCCAGCAGGATGGCTCGGTTTTACGCGCTGAATCCTGTGGCAAAGGTCGATCCTGGGACGCTGCGTTTCGGTGGCTCCGGGGTTTTGCGGTTGCCGGAGGAAAATGCGATCGAGACACGCTGGACGGATGATCAGGGCCGGGAAATCGAGGTGGTTTTTCGAAAGGAGCAGGACGAGTGGCGGATTGATTGGCCTCATTTCGTGCGGGAGAGCGACTACCCGTGGCCACTTTTCTTGGCGGGTGATGGTGAGTCCGAGGGAGAATTCCGATTGTTGGCCCGTGAGCGCTTGGCGGAGGAGCGCAAGCCGGGGGATCCTATCAGTCTGGTGTTGCATGCGCCGAGATTTGGCGACCCGAAGGATGAAGGACCCGGCTCGCCAGAGATCTTAGTCACCTCGGACACTCGCGAAGGGCGGTTGATCGATGCAGCGTTTCGCGCGAGAAGAGACGGAGTCATGGTGTATGGCTCGAGTTTGAAAAGTCAGGATCCTGGCGGGATGATTCGCCTGCGGGTGAGAATACAGCGTGTGCCAAAAGAATCGGGATATGGATTTCAAATCGCCGAGTTGATCGCCTGTCATTGGCTTTCAGTGGACGATCCCGGGATTGATCCGGACGCGGTGCTTCGTGCGCCGAATCAGAAGGAGTCAGATCGCTCTCGCATCGAAGAAGATTGAGTGAACGCCGGACTTTTCCCGAATCCTGTTCCTAGTGGGCGATTCACCGATTTTCGCATATCTTCTCGCATCCACATCGTTTGCGGGCTATAGCAGTTCTCCGGCATCGTTCAGGCGTGCTGCGAAACGCAATCCTCACGTGAAAATCACTCTCAATACGACCATCCCGGAAGACCTCCGCCCGCAAATCGAGGAACTGGTTCGCCGCTTTGTGAAGGTCTCGCAGATCCTTTGGCTGCCCAGCCGCTTTCCCCGCTACGTCATGCTCATCGAGCCCGGACCGGAGAACGGCAACGACACATCAGCCAATGGGTCCATTTTCGACGCACCGGCTTCAGGCTCCCAATCGCTTTCCTCGATCACCGTGGTGCTTGAAGATGCGATCAAGGCGCGGCTCGCGAAACCAGACAAATAATCTGACGGTCAATCCGTGTACACGGCTTGCCGCGGCACTGTTCCGCGATTTGATTGAATAGGCTTGAGACGTTCCGCGTCCTAGAGCCAGATCGCCGCATTTTTATGAAACCCCGCTATGCCCTGCCTCTCGCCGCCTCGCTGCTGCTGACCCTCACTGGCTGCGACCGCCAGTCCGAACAAACCCGCAAGCGCTTGGAGGAGCTTGAAAAGCAGGCAAACGATGCCGTTCAACGCCAGCAAGCGCTCGAACAGGAACTAGAAGACCGCAAACTCGCCGCCGAACGCGAAGCCATTGAACGCGAACGCATGGCCATCGAGCAGCAGCGAATCGAAATGGAGCGTCTCCAAGGCGCGCAGGCCGAGGCAGCAAATCAGGCGATTGCCGACCGTGAACAGATGCTCGCTGACCGCGAAAATCGATTGGAACAACTTCAGCAGGATCTAACAGGCAAAGAGGACGCGATCGCACAGCGGGAGCAACTCCTTCAAGGGCGCGAACTCGAAATCGCAGGACGCG
Organism: Verrucomicrobiaceae bacterium; assembly: GCA_005787565.1. Classification (GTDB taxonomy): domain Bacteria; phylum Verrucomicrobiota; class Verrucomicrobiia; order Verrucomicrobiales; family Akkermansiaceae; genus Luteolibacter. The sequence continues at coordinate 4,091 of SYAP01000102.1, forward strand.
AGGCACTTCCTTCATGGAGCCAGGCACCGGTGATCCCACAAACCCAACGCCTACCCGTTGCCGACTACGGGATGTTTTACGACTCCCTCGCCTCATACGGCTCGTGGTTTGAAACCGCCGATTACGGTTACGTTTGGCAACCGGTCGTGGTCCGCGATTCCAGTTGGCGCCCCTACACCCGGGGTCGCTGGGTCTGCACCGACCGCGGCTGGACCTTTGTCTCCGAAGAACCTTTCGGCTGGGCCTGCTATCACTACGGCCGCTGGGCGCTTCTGCGCGGAGTCGGTTGGGTATGGGTTCCCGGAAACGAATGGGCGCCGTCCTGGGTTTGCTGGCGCGAAAGCGGAAGCCACATCGGCTGGGCACCGCTTCCTCCGGAAACGCTCGGTTGGCGTGGGCACCACTGGGACTCGTCCGTCGAGACGCGATTCGGAATCAGCTCCTCGTGGTTCTCATTCGTCTCTGTCCAACATTTCTCGGAACCTGCCTACCGCCACTGCCTGCCGGTAAACCAGAACATCATCTTCATCCGGCAAACCAACAACATTACCAACATCCACTTCCGTGACAACCGCGTGATCTGCGGTGGCCCCGCCTATCAGCGCATCTCCCAACGCATCGGCCGCCCCTTCCCTTTCTATCAGCTGGAGGTGGATCACCATCGCCGCCCGGGGCGCGACCCCCTCGGCTTCCGCCCGCAAATTTCCGGCAACCGCCTCCGACTCACCGCACCCGATGTCGACGCCAATTGGAACGCCGCACTCCGTCCGGGCCGCGTCCGTGATCGCCTCGAAAATGTCCGTGTCGAACGTGAAAACGCACTCAACCCCGAAATCACCAACCGCTTCCGCGAAACCCGCGAGCAACAACGCGGCGAGGCCAACCGCGCAATCGAACGCCTCGGCGGAAGAAACACCTTTGATCGCCGCCGTGGCGAAATCCTCGAATCCAACCGTGCCGAAATCGAACGCATCACCCGCGATGCAAGCACCCAACCCACCGACATCGCCGTGCGTCCGGATCGCGAACGACCGGGCCGTCCCGACGCACAACCGCAACCACCGCAAGTCCCGCCAGTGGTTACTACACCACCAGTAGATCGCCCGGAACGTGAACGCCCAGGAAACAACCGCCCGCAACCTGCGGATCCCGAATCCGCCACTCCACCCGTTGCGGAGAATCCGGAAAATCCTCCGACACCACCCGTCCGCCCCATGCCCGACCGTCCGGGCGAACGACCGGATCGTGAACGCCCCACCCAACAGCCCATCCCCCTAACACCAGGCGATCCGGATGCTCCGGATGCCGGACAACCTCCCGCACGCCCCATGCCGGACCGCCCGGTCCAGCGCCCGGATCGCGAACGTCCGTCGCAACGCCCAACTCCACCTGCCACTCCGGAGGCGGAACCGAAGGAATCCATGCAGGAAAAACCAGCGACCGAGCCTCAGGCCCCGGAACAGCCGGTGAACCCTCCGGCTCAAGAGAACCCGCAGGAACCGGAGCGCCCGATGCGTGAACCCGAACAACCCGAGGTCGTCAAGCCTGGCAAGGAGGAGCAGATGCGCCAACAGATTCGGGAGAAACTCGAAGAGATCCAGCGCCAGAAGGAAGAGAGCGCACGCATGCACGAAGAAGAGGCGCGCAAGCGCCAAATCGAAGAAGCCAAGCAGGAAGAGATGAGACAACAACAGGAGGAAATGCGCCGCCAGCAGGAAGAGAAAATGCGCGAGCAACAGGAAGAAGCACAGCGGAAGGAAATGGAAGAAGCCCGTCAGGAGCAAATGAGACAGCAGGAAGAGATGCGTCGCCAGCAAGAGGAAGCGCAACGCCAACAACAGGAAGAAATGCGTCGCCAACAGGAAGAGGAAATGCGTCGGCAACAAGAGGAACAAATGCGCCGTCAACAAGAAGAGCAGCAACGCCAGCAAGAGGAAGAGATGCGCAGGCAGCAAGAGGAACAAATGCGCCGCCAACAAGAAGAGCAACAACGCCAGCAAGAGGAAGAGATGCGCAGGCAGCAAGAGGAACAAATGCGCCGCCAACAAGAAGAGCAACA
>SYAP01000103.1 GCA_005787565.1 Verrucomicrobiaceae bacterium
GGCACCGGTGCCATCATGGCCGTCCCCGCCCACGACGACCGCGACTTCGAATTCGCCACAAAATTCTCACTCCCCACTCCCCAAGTCGTAACAGATCCGTCCAATCCGTCAGATCCGTCCAATACCACCCTCCCCTTCACCGACCACGGCATCGCCATCAACTCCGGCTTCCTCGACGGCCTCCCCACCGTCGATGCCAAAGCCAAAATGATCGACTGGCTCGAATCCAACGGAAAAGGCAAACGCCGCATCCAGTTCAAACTCCGCGACTGGCTCTTCTCCCGCCAACGCTACTGGGGCGAACCCTTCCCCATCGTCTGGAAAAACGGCCACCACCAAGCCATCCCCGAAAGCGAACTCCCGCTCCTCGCCCCGCCGCTCGACGACTACAAACCCTCCGGCACCCCCGATCCCCTCCTCTCCAAAGCCACCGATTGGGTCAACCTCCCGGACGGATCTGTTAGGGAAACCAACACCATGCCCCAATGGGCCGGCTCCTGCTGGTATTATCTCCGCTACTGCGATCCCCGTAACACCAACCGCTTCATCTCCCACGAAGCCGAAGCCTACTGGTCCACGCCCGATCAAAAATCAAAAATCACCAATCAACAATCATCAATCCCAAGCCCCCGCACGGGCATGGTCGACCTCTACGTCGGCGGCACCGAACACGCCGTCCTCCACCTCCTCTACGCCCGCTTCTGGCACAAGGTCCTCTTCGACCTCGGCCACGTCACCACCCCGGAGCCCTTCCAGAAACTCGTCAACCAAGGCCTCATCCTCGGCGAAGACGGACAAAAAATGTCCAAATCCCGCGGCAACGTCGTCAACCCCGACGACGTCGTCAAAGAATACGGCGCGGACTCCCTCCGCCTCTACGAAATGTTCATGGGCCCCCTCGAACAGGTCAAACCCTGGCAAATGAAAGGCGTCGAAGGCGTCTCACGCTTCCTCGCCCGCGTCTGGCGCGTCGCCATGGACGAACAACAGGACGGAACCTATCAGATCTCACCCAAGATCCAGGACGTCCCCTGCACCGACAAGGAACTCCTCCGCGTCGTCCACGAAACCATCAAGAAAGTCGGCGAAGACATCGAGAAGCTCAGCTTCAACACCGCCATCTCACAAATGATGATCTGCACCAACGCCTTCACCCAGGTCGATGTCGTGCCCCTCAACGAATTCATCCAGTTCATCACCGTCCTCAACCCCTTCGCCCCCCACCTCGCCGAAGAAGTCCACGCCCGCATCGCCGCCACCTTCAATCGCCCCGCCCATCTCCTCTCGGAAGCCACCTGGCCCTCCTACAACCCTGATGCCCTCGTCAAAAACGAAATCGAACTCGTCGTCCAGGTAAACGGCAAACTCCGCGACCGCCTCATGGTCTCCAAAGACATCGACGAGGAAGGCGCCAAATCCGCCGCCTTCTCCAGCCCCAAAGTCAACGAACACCTCGAAGGCAAGACCATCCGCAAAATCATCTTCATCCCCGGAAAAATCTTCAACATCGTCGCCAACTGATACCCCGGAACCCCCACCCATGAACCAGCTCCTCGCCGCCATCCAACAGGAACGCGGGCTCGCCTCATGGCTCAGATCCGGACTCTGGAAACGCGGCTTCGACCGCGGCAGCCTCAGCCGCGCCGAAGACTACGCCACCGCATCCTCCATCATCTATCAGGATGTCGAACACCTCCCCGGCGATGGCGTCATCGTCGAGGCAAAGGTCCACGGCACCCAAAGCCGCCCCTACCTCACCCGCGTCGGCTTCTTCACCAATCGCGACAGCTGGAAAATCGAAGCCGAATGCACCTGCCCCGTCGGCCTCTTCTGCAAACACAGCGCCGCCCTCGTCATCCACCTCCTGGAGACACTCATGCCCTCTCCGGTCAAAACCACTCCCATCCCGCAACCCCAACGCCTCGACTCTAACATCGCCTCCTGGCTCGCCCAACTCGCCCTCGCCACCGAGGCCGAATCCAAACCCTCACCCTCCTCCGCCAAACCCAAAACCCAGGAAAAACGCTTCCTCGCCTTCTGCATCGTCCTCCAACCCTTCCCTTCCAACCCCTCCTGGCTCTTCGAAATGCGCGTCGGCCGCATCCTCAAGGACGACTCCTTCGAAATCACCGACACCAAAGCCAACGCAGACCCCACAAAGCCGCCCAAATACATGACCCGCGAGGACTTCATCCCCGCATCACTCTATCACCAACGCTTCCGCAAATACTCCCTCTGGCACGAAATGCGCCTCGAACTCGGCGATTGGGAGGACCTCTTCGATGCCGCACACGCCACCGGCCATCTCTATCAGCTCAACCCCGCCAACCGCACCTGGAACCCAGTCACCTTCGGCCCACCCGTCAAAGCCGACGCCACCTGGGACCTCATGCCAAACGGCAACGCCAAACCCATCCTCCAAACCGCTCGCGAGGACATCGTCATCCTCCACACCATCCCACCACGCTACCTCGATCCCAACACCGGCACCATCGGTCTGTTAGAAGGAAACCAGCCCGCCTCCATCCTCAACACCTGGAGCAAGGCCCCCGTCATCCCCGTCACCCAACTCCCCCAGGTCGCCGAACGCCTCTCCCTCGTCGCCCCCCTCCTCCCCCAACCCGGCGCAGAAGAAACCATCGAACGCCCCGTCTCCCCACCCTCCCCACACCTCAGGATCCTCCAAAAAACCGTCTCCCTCGATGGCGAGTTCGAAAGCTTCATCCTCGGCCTCATCACCTTCACCTACGGCGATAGCCCCCCTCTAACAGCCATGGGCAAGGCCGCCTCTCCCTGCCACATCGCCAAACTCGACGGCAAACGCATCCTCTGGAAACGAAACCCCGCCGCCGAACTCGAACGCGAAAACCAACTCAAACCCCTCGGCCTCATCCCCTTCGACGAAGCCTTCCCCTACGACCGCTTCGATCAACCCCTCCCACGCGCCGTCATCACCCGCGACCCCGGCCCCTCCGACTACTTCGCCTGGCTCGACCTCATCGAATCCGGCGCCCTCGACCAACTCAAATCCCTCGGCTGGACCATCGAAATCGCCCCCAGCGCACGCCTCACCGTCCACGAAATCACCGACTTCAACCCCGAAATCGAACAGGATGGCATCGACTGGTTCCGCTTCGACCTCAGCACCGAAATCAACGGCAAACGCATCAGCCTCATCCCGCACATCGCCTCCGCCATCGAAAGCGGCCTCCTCAACGCTCTCCCCTACGAGGAACCCACCACCCCCGAACCTCCAACTCCAACACCCTATCTAACAAAAGATGCTGGCGACTTCGAACCCATCGATGAAGACGAAGACGAGGACCTAGACTTCTACGACGAGGACGACGACCACACCCCCTTCACCCAAATCCCCACCCGCCTCCCCAAACACTTCATCATCCCCTGCGATGACCCCGCCGACGGCGTGATCCGCTTCCCCTCCGCTCGCTTCATCGAAATCTGCCACCAGGTCGCCCACCTCTTCCAAGGACACACCAACCCCGACGGACCACTCAAAATCGACCGCCTCGCCGCCGCCGATGCCGCGGACGCACTCAACCTCGCCTCTAACGAAACCACCCGCGCCCTCGCCGAGCTCTCCAAACGCCTCAAAAACCTCGACTCACTCCCCCTCCGCGAAATCCCCAAATCCGTCCGCGCCGACCTCCGCTCCTATCAACAGGAAGGCTTCCGCTGGCTCCAGTTCCTCGCCCGCAACCAACTCAACGGCATCCTCGCGGAC
>SYAP01000104.1 GCA_005787565.1 Verrucomicrobiaceae bacterium
GAACATCCGGAACTTCTCCTTATCCTCCGACCCGAACGCCAACCGCCGATCCACCACCCGAGAGATGCAATGATAAATCGCCGGCTTCGTCTCCGAATCCGCCCAAGGAACAATCCATCGCGCCCGCGCCATGACCAATCCATCACAGGCAGCAGGGCAGGCGGCAAGTAAAAATTGTGTCTCTTTTTATTTTTGTACTGCCTCAGCGCAATTGGGTCATTCCCCCGCGCTTCGCTCGGCCTTTGGCTTCTGTTCTCTGCCATGCAGGCCGTGCTCAAAATGACCTTGGCAATGGTTGGGCGGTGGCTACCCTCCCGCCGGGTGGTTTGGAACGAGGTATCGGGAGTCCATCTGATTTCGATTTTGTCCACGCCTCTGTCCATCAGGACGCCACGGATGGATCGGTTGATTTTGAAAGATCATGATTTTTAATTCAATCGAGTTTGCGATTTTTCTCCCGGTCGTCTTCGGGATCTACTGGTTTCTCGCAAACAAGAACCTCAAATTGCAGAACGGCCTGATCGTTGCCGCCAGTTACCTCTTTTATGGATGGTGGGACTACCGTTTCCTATCGCTGATCGCCTTCAGCTCGGCTCTGGACTATTTCATCGGCCTGAATCTCGGTAGAGAGAATGACGAGGCAAAAAGAAGGATATGGATCACCGCCAGTTTGGTCGTGAACCTCGGGTTGCTTGGCTTCTTCAAGTATTTCAATTTCTTCATCGAAAGCTTTGCGGGCGCGTTCACCTGGCTCGGCCAGACCATTGAGCCGACCCGGCTGGAGATCATCCTGCCGGTGGGGATCAGCTTCTACACCTTTCAAACCCTGAGCTATTCCATCGACATCTATCAACGCAAGATCGAGCCTTGCACCGAGCCGGTGTCCTTCTTCGCCTTTGTCAGCTTTTTCCCCCAACTGGTTGCCGGGCCGATCGAGCGGGCGTCAAACTTGTTGCCTCAGTTCCACAAGCCCCGGGTGTTTGACTATGGAAACGCCGTCGATGGGATGCGCCAGATCCTGTGGGGCTTGTTCAAAAAAATCGTCGTCGCCGATGGCTGCGCGGAGTACGCGAATCTGATCTTCAATCACTCCGAAGACTACTCCGGGAGCATGCTTCTTGCCGGCGGATTGTTCTTCGCGTTTCAGATATACGGAGACTTTTCGGGATACTCGGACATCGCGATTGGTGTTTCCCGGTTGTTTGGATTCCGTTTGATGCAGAACTTCGCGTTTCCATATTTCTCCAGAAGCATTGCCGAATTCTGGCGGCGTTGGCACATTTCATTGTCAACGTGGTTCAGAGACTATCTATACATTCCACTGGGTGGATCGAGAGTGGGCATTGGCAGCAAGATCCGGAACACCTTCATCATTTTCACGGTGAGCGGATTCTGGCACGGCGCCAACTGGACCTTCATCGCATGGGGAGTCCTGAACGCCGTGCTGTTTCTTCCCGCCTTGCTGATCAAACCCCAGTCACCAGTTTCGTCCGTCGTTGCGCAAGGCAGGATGTTTCCGACGCTGCGTGAGCTTGTGGCCATGTTAACGACGTTCCTGTTGACCGTATTCGGTTGGATCTTTTTCCGGGCAAGGGATGTTGGACATGCGTGCGACATGATCACTGGGATCTTCGCAAAGGACACATTCAAGCCACTGCAGCTCCCGCATGAAGCCAACCTGGTGATTTATTCGGTGTGCTTCATGATGATCCTGGAATGGTTGGGCAGGGAAAACCAGCATGCCCTGGAGAAACTCGGACTGAAGTGGTATCGGCCGGTTCGTTGGATGTTCTACATGGCCCTCTTCATGAGCTTGATTGTCTTGGCAGGAGAGGAACAGGATTTCATTTACTTCCAGTTTTAACATGAGGACCTTTTTGATTAAGATTTTCTGCTTCGGTGTCGGCTTTCTTGTTTTTGACAAGATTCTGATTCCCGTCAGGAATCACTCTCCGAAGCTTGAAGTGGACAAGCGCTTGGAACAAATCGTGGTCGGGCAGATCGATGCGGATATCCTGATTTTCGGCTCTTCACGCGGGGCGAGAAGTGTTGTGGCCTATCAGATTGAAGAATCTCTGAACCGATCCTGCTACAACCTTTCCTACCCGGGTTCCCACATCGTGTTTCATGAGTATCTGTTGCGGGAGGTGCTGGGGCATCGGAAGAACACGAAGCCTTCGACCATTGTCCTGGTCGTCGATGACGCCGATGTCTTCAAGGAGGCCGTATCGTTGGATTTCCGGTTGGATCGGCTGTTCCCTTTGGTGAAGTATCCATCGATTCGGAGTGAATTGGTGCGCAGAGGCCAAAAGAAGTGGGGTTTCAACGAGATTCTTGTTTCCCACCAGATCAACCGATCCTTTCTGTTCATGGAACAAAAGCAGTTCAGTGAGCGGGATTTCATCCTGCCTTGCGGATCGATGTTGTTGGACCACCAGAAACCGGGCCTCGATTTCCAATATGATGACACGCCGAACTCCTACTCAACGGACGGAGAATTGACGCCCAAAGTGGCGGCGTTCGATGGATTCGTCTCTTTGTGCCGGGAGAATCAGCTCGACCTGGTGGTTGCGATCACGCCCAATTTCAGACCCGCAACCGATGGTTTCAAGGAACGATTGGAGCGGCAACTCAATGGGTATGGCACGGTGTTCGAGTTTGATTCATCCGTTCCGGAATACAGAGACCACCATTACTACTATGATTACAATCATCTGCAGAAAAATGGCGCGCACCTTTACACGGGTGAGCTGATTGATGAGATCAGAAGCGGATCCCGTTAACCCAATGGTGTCTGCCATCAGGCGGCGGGATTACTTCTTGTTGGCGCTGAGGGCGGCTTCGGTTTGGGATTTTTCCCATGAGTCGAAGTCGGCGGCTTCGATGACTTCGAGGGTGCCGACCATGTTGCCGTGGCCTTCACCGCAGAGCTGGCCGCAGATGACGAAGGTCTCAAGCGTGCGGACGGGGGTGAACCACATGGGGATCTCCTTGCCGGGGATGGCGTCCTGCTGGATGCGCATCGGGACGATGGCATAGTTGTGAATGACATCCTTGGAACCGACGTTGAGAACGGCGGGGCGATCTTTCGGAAGCTTGAGGGTGGGAGCGGTGAAGTCGTCGAGGGCGTTGGGGTCGGTGTAGTCGATGCCGAGGTCGTTGGTGCCGGAAATGAGGGCTGGGTCGACGCGGCCGAATTTTCCGTCGGCACCGGGGTAGTGATAGGTCCAACCGAACTGCCAACCGACGACGCGGACACGGACGGGGTCCATGCGTTGGACGTCTTTCCAAGTGTCCACCCGCTCGGCCCAGAGCGGGAAGGCGAAGCCGAGGAGCAGGACGGCCTCGATGATGATCACACCGATCTCGATGTGGCTGGAGAGGTGGCTTTGCACGCCTTCATAGGAGGCCTTGGGGTTGCGTTTGTGCCAGAAGCGCCAGAGGCAGAAAAGGAAGAAGAGCGTCCAACCCACGAAAAGCGCCAACATGAACCAGTGGACGACTTCCATCATGTGATCGACTTGGCCACCGTGGGCGGAGTAGTTTTCAGGAAGGCCGATGTGTTCGAGGAGGCTCATGGTGGTGGAAACTGAAATGCTGAAATGCTAAATTTAAAAAACGGAACGGACGGTTAGCGGGAAGGCTGCGGGCGGACGTAGTCGTCGCAGAGTTCCGGGTCGAGGGCAGCGGCATCGCGGCGCATGAGGCGGGCGAGGAAGAAGACCACGCCGGTAAGGATGCTGAGGATGACGATGAGGAGGAACATGATGGACCATCCGGCGGCGTCTCCACCACCGGCGGCCATATTGGCCTGACAGGTTGAGCAAGCGAGAGTGATCATGGGATGATGGTTCGGTTGGTTGGGGAGGGAATATCAGGGAAATCTCAGAGAAGGATTTTGCAGGCCTTGCGGTAGAAAAGGACGCCGTAGATCGGCATCACAATCAATCCGGCGATACCGACGAAGCCGAGCGCGCGCGACATCGTGGACGGCTCCGGCGCGAGGAGAAAGGACCACGCCGTTAGAAAGGCACAGAGCAAGGTGCTGACGGTGACAAAGACGATGTGAAATCCTTTGAGTGACATGGCGGTTAGCAGTTAGGGCTGAGCGGCGGTGGTTGGTGCCACTTCCGCAGGAGCGGCTTCGACTGGCGGGGCAGATTCTTCGGCGGCCTTTTCCTCAAGGGCGGGGCGGCCATCGTAGAAGAGCGGGTCCTCCTGCGGATCACCTTTCGCGAGGGCGATGAGTGCAGCCATGAAAGAGACGAAAACGAGGCCGGATCCGAAAATCCAGTAGATCGCCTTTTTCTCGTGATTCAAGTGCATGAAGATCACGGCGACGAGCGAGGCCTTCACGGTGGCGATGATAAGACCGAGGATGCAGTCCGCCATGTCGAATCCGTGGCGACCGATGTCGAGGGCTTCGACCGTGGCGACGAGGACGGTGAGGACGGTGCCTACGAACAACGCGCCGCCAATGATGAGGTAGAGCCGGGTGGCTTTCTTGATCGCTTCGGGAGTATCGGCCATGGGAAAAGAGATTGGAGATTGGAGATTAGAGATTTGAAATCGCCGGGATTACATCAAATAGAGGATGGGGAAAACGAAGATCCAGACGAGGTCGACGAAGTGCCAGAAGAGACCGCCGACTTCGACGCGATTGGCGAGCCATTCGGGGTTGGCGTCATACATTTTGCGACCGAAGAAAAGATAATACGCGAGGACCAAGGCACCACCGACGACGTGGAGGCCGTGGAGACCGGTGATGGTGAAATAGATGGCGTAGTAGGTGTTCCAGGCGGGTGCGAACTTGGAGGCGAAGCCGATCTGCTCGCGGGGAACAGATAGATGGGGGAAGGTTTTCTCGGTGCGGGCGGCGTAGTTCGGCCCCATGAATTCCTCCTTCATCTTGTCGGCGAAGGAAAGCTTGGCCATGCCACCGTCTTCAGCCATTTTGGCGAGTTCTTTCCAACCGAGGCGATAGCGCTCCTTGTGGGTGGGCTCGCGCTTCGGGGTTTTGCCATCGGCTTCGAAGCCGTAGTCCGCGATGAGGCGTTTTTCGAGGGCTTCGACTTTCTTGTTGTGCCATTCCCATGCTTTGCGGGCGAACTCGCTGTTTTTCATGATCCAGGAATTCTGGATGGCGATTTGGGGATCGATGCCCTTTTCCTCTGCCTTCATGACGAGGTGTTGGAAGTCGATGGCGTCGAGGTTGTGGAAAACCATCGGGCTTTCGAGCAGCTTGCCATCGACCACGGTGTCATCGCGAAGGCGGGACTGGGTGGCGGCTTCGCGGATGTCGCGGGGTTTGAAGATGAAGCGGGTGGCGGGTTCGACTTTGAAGGGAACGCTCTGGATTTCCGTTAGAAAGCGTGGCTTGAGTGCTTCCATGTCGACGTTGACCTCGGAGGAGAGTTCCCAACCTTGCTTGTCGGGGTTGGCGGCGAGGGCTTTGTCCCATTCGACGCGGGATGCGGCGGTGCGGAGGGCGCTGTTGTGGGAGCGCGCGGCGAGGTGGAGGGATTGGATCTCTTCCAACAGGTCGACGGAAAGCGGGGTTCCGGCCTTGAAGAGGACTTCTTCCTTACCGCCTTCGGTTTTGATGCCTTTGATGTCTCCGGTGAGGGTGATTTTGGCGTCGCCATGGTGTTTTGCCTGATCGAGCAGGTCGGCGATCCATGGTTTGTAGAAGCGGAGGGTGTTGAAGGTGAGGGCGGAGGTTTCGACGCGGATGCGGTTTTCTTCGATCTTGTTGCCGTTGTGGTCCTTTTCGTAGTCTTCGGCTTTAGGGTGGTGGGAATCGGCACCCTCCTTGAGTTCGTAACCGAGGTGACCTTCGAGGACGGTGTAGTCGGTGAGGCGGACGGCCTGGTGGCTGAACTTGACGCTGTATTCGACGCCTTTGAGGACCATGAAGATCGCGGCGCAGGCGACGGTGATGCCCATGTAGAGTTGGAATTTCCGCCAGTTGCGCAGTTTGAGGGATGCCCATGCGAAAACGACGGTGACGGACGAGCCGATCAGGACGAAGGTGTTGATCAAACCGGGGAGGACGGGGAGCGTGCGCTCGGGCCATGGATAATCCGCTCCGATGCGCAGGAAGACATAGGCCGAGAAGAAGCCGCCGAAGAGCATGACTTCCGACGCGAGGAACAGCCAGATGGCGATCTTCGAGTTGGTCAGACCGGTGTCCTTGCGCGGGGTAACGATGTAGGGAATTTCCATGTTAAGAAGTTAGCTAGTGTTCAGTCTTCAGTTTTCAGGGCCCTGAACATCAGTGGGCGGAGTCGTGCTTGTCCGCAACGGGTTCTGCGGGTTCGTTGCGTTTGGGGGCGACCCACTGCGGGAGGTAATCCTCATCGCAATCGGGACGGCTGTATTCGTAGGGACCGCGATAGACGCTAGGTTCTTCGAGGAAATTTCCATGGCCCGGAGGTGTCGGGGTGGCCCATTCGAGGGTGGTTGCGTTCCATGGGTTGTCGCTGGTGATTTTCTTGCCGGTTTTCCAGGAAAGGAACAGGTTGATGAAGAATGGGATTTGCGCGACGGCGAGGGCCCATGCGCCCCATGACATGATGATGTTGAGGTCGATGTGGTCGCGGACGGTGTTTCCGAAGACGTTGACGCTATCGGCGGCCTTGGCGAGGTAGGCATCGCCACCGTTGTACCAGCGGCGGTGGAAACCGGCCATACCTTGGACGAGCATGGGGAAGAAGATGAGGTTCATGCATACCAAGCTGGGCCAGAAGTGAAGGTGGGACAGCGTGGGGCTCATGAAGCGGCCGGTGATCTTGGGATACCAGTGATAGACGCCGGCGAAGAGGCCGAAGAGAATGCCGGGGGCGACGACGTAGTGGAAGTGGCCGATGACGTAATAGGTATCGTGCAGGTGGAGGTCGACGAGGTTGAAGGCGAGTGGCAAACCGGTCAGACCGCCGATTCCGAACATCGGGATGAAGGCGCAGGCCCAAAGCATCGGCGGGGTGAAGCGGATGGAGCCGCCCCAGAGCGAGATGATCATGGCGGTGAGCAGGATGACCGATGGGATCGAGATGAGGACGGTGGTCACCTGGAACCAGGTGGAAACGACGGGTCCCATGCCGGTGAGGTACATGTGGTGGGCCCAAACGATGAAGGAGAGGAAACCGAGGACGAGGACCGAGTAGACCATCGATTTGTATCCCCAGAGCGGCTTGCGGGTGTTGACGGGGATGATTTCCGCGACGCAGGCGATGGCCGGGAGCAGGAGCACGTACACTTCGGGGTGGCCGAGGAACCAGAACAAGTGCTGATAGAGGAGCGGCGAACCGCCACCTGATAGATCGGCGAGGCCTTCCGACTTGGTGAAGAGGCCGGAGGGCATGAAGAAGGAGGAGTGTGCCACGCGGTCCATCAGTTGCATGATGCCTGCGGCTTCGAGCGGCGGGAAGGCGAGGAGGAGCAGGAAACCGGTGACGAGCATCGCCCAGACGAAGAAGGGCAGGCGCATCCAGGTCATGCCGCGGGCGCGGAGGTTGATGATGGTGGTGATGAAATTGACGGAGCCTAACAGGGATGAGGTGATCAGCAGGACGAGGCCGACGAGCCACTGGGTCTGGCCTGCGAGCCATTGGTTGACGATTTGCCCGTCGGCGAAACCGGCGAGGGGCGAGTAGTTGGTCCAACCGGATTTGGCGGCACCGGATTCCATGAAGAACGAGGCGCACATGATGAGCCCGCCGGCGAGGTAGATCCAGTAGCTCATCATGTTGAGTTTCGGGAACGCCATGTCGACGGCGCCGATCTGGAGCGGGGTGACGTAGTTTCCGAAGGCACCGAAGCCGAGGGGGACGATGCCGAGGAAGACCATGATGGTGCCGTGCATGGCACCGAACATGTTGTAGGTCTCACCGGTGACTTTGCCGTCCTGGAGCCAACGGGATTTCCAGCCATCCGAAAAGACCCAGCTCATCCACTCCGGAAGAGGTTGGTGGGGGTAGGCGATGCTCCAGCGCATGACCATCATCAAGTAAAACCCGAAGGCGAGGAACAGCATGGCGGTGATGCCATACTGCATGCCGATCATTTTGTGGTCGGTGGAGAACACGTATTTCCGGAGGAAGCCGGGATCGTGGTGATGATCGTCGTGATGGGCATCGTGCCCGGTGTGGGGAGTGGCGTGGGCGCTCATGGAGTGCGTGTTGAGAGTCGGTTGGTGCGGGTTTCTTGGTCCGCGGGTGGAGAGGGTGTTGGGGATCAGGGCGCGGGAGCTGCGGTGGGAGCCAGGGTTTTGGGATCGACGAGAAGGGTTGGGTCGATGGAATCACCGGGAAGCGCAACGGCGTGGGCGGAGGTGATCTCCTCGGCGGTGGTCTGGGTGCCGGCTTTTTCGCGTTTGGAGGAGATTTCCATGGCGGCTTTGGCCATTTCCACGGTGACGACGTCGCCGGTGCTGTTGCCGAAGCTGTTGCGGAGGAAGGTCATGACGCCTGCGAGTTCTTCCGGGGCCATGCCGCCGCCTTGGGCCTGCATGCCGCCGGCACCGCCGTAGGTTTTGCCGGTGCTCATGGGGCCGACGAGGCCGTTGAGGATGATCATGGAGAGGGTTTGGGTGTCTCCGGTGACCCACTTGGAGCCGGCGAGGGATGGGTAGTTGGCACCATCGCCCTTGGCATCCGGGCCGTGGCAGCTGGCGCAGCGGGTGTAGACTTTCGCGCCTTTGGCCATGAAGGCTTCGAGGGCGGGTTTGGGGACGGGGCCGCTATCGCCGGCACCTTCTGCGGAGGCTCGGACGTATCCGTCGCGGAAGGTTGACTTGTAGGAGAAGAGGGTTCCGGCATCGCCGAGGACGGCACCGGCGATGAGGAGGACGAAGCCACAGGCGATGACGACGCCGAGGGAAACCGGTTCGCGGCCGTTGTCTGCGATGCGGTGTTCGCGGGCGGCGGCGGCTGCCTCGCGGATCAGCCGGCCATGCGCCTGAGTCACGTTGATGGACTCATCAAGGTCTGGCTTCTGGTTGGACGGGGACATGGTTGAGAAATGGATGAGCTTGGGGAAAATTCAAGGGGCGGCGGCAGCGGTTTTCACCGGTGCGAAATTGAGTGGGGCGGGGACTTCCTGATCTTTCTTGAGGGAGAGGAGGTAGGAGACGAGCGCTTCGGCATCGGGGCCGGGGAGGATCTGGGTGGTTTCCGATCCGACGCCGGGGAGGGCTTTTTCGGAGCGCGCGCCAGTGACTTTGGTTTCTTTGAAAAGGAAGGCGAAGGACGGGCAGAACGAGCGGCGGCGTTCGGCTTCGGCGCGGGGGTTGTAGAGGAAGGAGTAGAGCCACATTTCCGGGTCGGTGCCTTTGGCGTAGAGGGATTCGACGCGGCGGCCGACGTTGGAGAGGTCGGGGCCGAGGCGGGCGACGCCGATGTGGGCGAAGGATTCGCCTTGGAAGTCGAAGGCGTTGGTTTCGCGGCGGGTGTCGCCTTCATCGGTTTTGAGGCCACCCCAGTCGGGGCGTTGGAGGTCGTTGCCGGCGTAGGTGGGGCGGACGACTTGGGTGTGGCAGAGGTAGCAGCCGTTTTCGGCGTAGATTTTGGAACCGTCGGCGATGCGGCCGGTGCGTTTGGGGTTGAAGACGCCAATGGTTTCGCCGGTGTCATCGACGAGCGGGATGGGCTCGATGTCGCGCATTTTGAGGAACGGGACCACTACGACCATCAGCCACGGAAAACCGAAGCAGGCGGAGAGGCCGAGAATGAAGGAGCGGAGACTCATGGGGATAAGATCTGAGAGGCTGAAAGGTTAATGGGCGTGGGCGGGGCCGGCGTTGTCGATATCACCTTCCGGGCCGTGGGGGCTACCGCCGTGATGGGCGACGAGGAGGGTCGGGTGCGAGCTGCGGCGGCCGAGGCGGAGCCACATGAGGGTGAGGTGGATGAAGAAGAAGAAGTTGGAAAAGAGGATGAAGCCCCAGGAGACGGTGGTGGCCATGGCGTAGGGGTAGGCGAAGTCGGCGGCGTTTTCCCAAGGTTCTTTCCAGTTTTCTTGTCCAACGCCTTGGAGGAGCCCGCCGAAGAGGGCGACGAGGGCAATGGTGACGAGTCCGTAGGCGGAGAAGAGGAAGTGCATCTTGATGAGGCGGCGGGAGATCCACTCGCGGCGGGTGACGCGGGGGACGATGAAGTAAACGGCACCGAACATGACGAAGCTGAAGAAGCCATAGAGGGCGAGGATTTCAAAGCCGTAGCCGGAGAGTGAGAACTGGGTGAGTTCGAGGGTTTTGCCCGGGATGTTGAGGAACACGGCGGCGAAGGCCATGACGAGCAATCCGACGATTCCCGCGATGGTGAAGCGCAACGAGGGGCTATGGTCGGCGACTTCGCCTGCGCCACTGACGGTGCGGAGGAGGTTCCATGCGGCGGACACGGCGGGCAGCGCGATCATGATGGTGGCGGCGGCGCCGAGGTAGGGGAGGAAGTAGGGGATGGGGGCGCCGGTGAGTTTCTGCATGCCGGCCCAGGGAGCGATGGCGGCGAGCGACCAGAATCCGACTTTGGCGAGAGAGTAGCTCTGGACGGGGCGTCCGGTGACTTTGGGGACAAGGTAATAGGCGGTGCCGAGGGCGACGGGGGTGAAGAAGAGGAAGATCAGCGCGGATTTATACCAGGCATTGATGCCGGCACCCATCACCGGATGGCCGGGGAGGCAGTGGAGGAGCGTGTTGGCGGTGATGAAGATCCATGGAAACCAAACCACGGCGGCGAGGAGGTACCATTGGGAGATGTAAACGTGGCCGACGGGGCGGACGCGGAACTGGATGAAGGACCAGATGACGATGGCGATGTAGCTGATGAGCAGGACCGGCCAAGCGAAGAAGGGGAATTCCATCCATGGCATGCCGGTGCCGTATCCGGCGAGGATGCCGAGGACGCCGAGGCTGACACCGAAGTTCCAAACATGGCCGGCGGTGAGGATGATTCCGGCGGAGCGGCACTCCTGACGGGAGAGGCGGGCCATGATCCAGAGGATGACGGCGAAGGCGACTTGGAAGCCCCAGCCGTAGATGAAGGCGTTGATGTGGGCGGGAAACACGCGGCCGTAGGTGGACCAGGCACAACCGTCCATGAATTCCGGGGAGTGCAATTTCGTAGAACCGATGATGCCGAGGATGATCGAAACGGCGAGCCATGCGGCGCCGCTGGTCATGAAGAACATCACCGGATGGCGCAGCGAGCGGTCGATGCCCGAGCGCAGCAAGGCATCTTCGGCGGTGGTGGAGGGTTGGACGGATGACATCGTGATGGGAAGATGAATGGATTGAGGCTCAGGGTTTCACCAGGTCCGCTTCGGTGAGCTGGGGTTTTCCGACTTCGCCGCGGAGGGCCTTCACTTGGTCTGGAGTGACGGCGGAGGCTTTGTTTCCGAAGCTGTTGCGCACGTAGGTGAGCGCGCCGGCGATCTGTTCGTCGGTCTGATAGGCCATGGGGAGCATGCCGGCGGGGAACTGGTCGTAGACGACGCCTTTCACCGTGATGGGACCGATGAGGCCGCGGAGTTGGATGCGGATGAGGTTGGAGACTGGTCCGGTGACCCACTCGGAGCCGGCGAGCGGAGGGCCAGCGGGTCCACCTTCGCCATTTTGGCCGTGGCAGGCACCGCAGAGCATGTATTGGGCTTTTCCAATTTCCATGACGGCAGGGTCGATGGGGGCATCGGGATCGGCGGCGGGGGCATCGATTGCAGTAACATCGACGGCCGGGGCTTCACTCAGGGCTTGGGCGGTGGGTGAGCCGGGGACGACTTGTTCGGGTTTTTCGACGGCGGCGGGTTTGCTGGAGGCGAGGGCGGCGGCGACTTGGGGGATCGCTTTTTCCATGTCGAAGGACTTGAGGGTTTCGGCTTGGGCGCGGTCGATTTCGGCGCGGATTTCCTTGCGGGCAACGCCGGCGACGTCTTCAGGCGTTTGGGTATCGCGTTTGGCGAAGGCCCAGATGATGGCGAGCAGGAACGCGAAGATCATGAAGGTGCCGATGCCCCACCAGAAGGTGTTGAAGCGGATGATCGGGTTGTCGCGGGTCGGGTCCATGTGGCGTGGAAGGAGGGTTGGACGGGTGGTTTGAAATCAGTTGGAGAGGTTCGCGGATTCGAGGATGCGCGGATCGCGGTTCGGATAGAGCGAATGTTGGCCGAGGGCGCGGACGAGAAAGAAGATGAACGCGGCGCCGATGGTGACGAAGGCGAGGATGTCTCCCCAGAAGGCACCATCGATGGTCGGGGTGATCGGGCCGAGGCCGGCGAAGGCTTCGCCTTTGCTCATGTGGGTGCCGCCGAGTGAAACACCGCGCTCGGGGATGGTGATGAGGTAGTGGTCGAGCACGTGCATGCAGAGGGTGTAGATGGCCATGATCGAGAGGGTTTTCGGGTTCCGCTTGAGCCATGCTTGGAGGAGGATGACGAACGGGATGACGAAGTGGCCGAAGACGAGGGCAATCATCGCGGTGTTCCAGTTTCCGGTGTTGCGGATGAGGAAGTAGGACGTTTCCTCGGTGATGCCGGCATACCAGATGAGGAAGAACTGCGAGAAGGCGATGTAGGCCCAGAAGGTGGTGAAGGCGAAGAGCAGCTTGCCCATGATGTGGAAGTGCTCGGGGCCGGCGACGTGTTTGAGGTGGCCTTTGCTTTTCAGCCAAGCGTTGACGAGGATGATGACGGCCATCGAGTTGAGCGCAGAGCCGGCGAAGAGGTAAACGCCCCACATGGTTGAGAACCATTTGTAATCGAGCCCCATGAGGAAATCGAAACCGGTGAAGGTGATGGTGAGGGCGAAGATGATGAGGGTGTAGGTGGAGTGGAACCGGGCGCGGAAGAGGCGCTCAACGCCGGGGTTCGGGTCGGTGTCCTGAGCGGTGGAAAGCTTGCGCAAGCCGATGATGACAAGGCTGAGGCCGACGCCGAAGAAGATGAAGCGGCCGAGCCAGAACGGGTAGTTCATGTACCAGTACTTGTTGTAGAGGAGGTGGTCGGCGTGGTGGAGGTGTTCCTTGACGTCGCCGGTGGCATCGCGGTGGATGTTCATCCACTCGTAGAGGTATTGTTGGACCTGCGGGCAGAGCAACGGGATGCCGAAGAGGAACATCCATGGGTAGGTGGAGCCGAGGTTTTCGAACGTGCGGCGGACGGAGGTGCCCCAACCGGAGTTGGAGACGTTGTGGAGAAGGGTCCAGAAGCACCCGCCGATGGAGAGGGTGAGGAAGAAGTAGAACGCGAAGAGCCAGGAGTAGGCGAAGGAGCCTTTGGTTTGGTTCGAGGCGAAGAAGAGCATGTAGACGCTGGCCAGCGTGCCGATGACGGCGATGGCGAGGGCAATGGTCTTCAGCTTGGCAACTTTCGAGTTGTCCAAGTGATCGCCATGGATGGCGATGTCTGCGGAAGTGACGTGGTGGTGGTGGGCCATCTCGGTCGGATTGGGAAAGTGATTGTTAGAGCTGGGTTATGGGGCTTTTGCCGCTTGAAGGGTGCGGACGTAGGCGATGATGGCCCAGCGGTCCCGGACCGGGATGTTGGCGCCGTAGGCACCCATTTGTCCCTTGCCCTTGGTGATGACTTCGAACATCCGGCCGTCGGGGTAGCTGGCGCCTTTGAAGGCATCCAGGTGTAGGTTGGCGATGGCGGGGACGCCGAATTTGCTGGTGACGCCCGCACCGTCTCCGGCGGGGCCGTGGCAGATGGCGCAATAGATTCCGTAGCGTTCCTTGCCGCGCTGGATGAGGGCGGTGGCGGATTCTGGGGTGAGTTCGAGTTCTTCCGGCATTCCGGTGCCGAAGTAGTCGCCGACGTGGCCGGTGTAGTAGTATCCGGTGCCGCCGCCGAATTCGTATTCGGGGATGCCGCCGATTTCGCGGAGGCCTTCCTCATTGAAGCCGCGGGGTTGGGTGCCGGGGACGGGGAGGCGGGAGCCGACGCCATCGGAGAAGAAGTCGGAGTTCGATTGTGCCTTGAGCTTGTCCTGCTGGTCCATGTCCGGGAACAGCTGGATGGGTGGCTTTTCGAACTTTTGTCCGCGAAGTCCGAAGATGCCGACGACGAGGACGGCGATGATCGCGTAGGCTAGGAAGAAGTAGCGCATCTGTGATTTGAAATTTGAGATTTTAGATCGCGATCAGGATTCCTCTTCTTCGACGAGTTCGATGTTGGATCCGCCGATTTCCGAGAGGAGGTCGCGGGTGGCGTTGGGGCTGAATTTCGGGTCGCGGGCTTCGATGGCGATGAAGAAGCCGTCGTCGGTGGCGCGGTGGAATTGCTTGCTGGCGAAGAGCGGGTGGTTGAACCGCGGCAATTTCATCAGGGCGAGGAGGCCGAAGAGGACGGTGAAGCCGGAGAAGAGGATGGTGAGCTCGAACATCACCGGGAAGAAGGCGGGGATGGTGAAGATGTTGACAGGCTTGGCCTGCACCACGGTGGGGTAGATGACGACCTGGGTGGAGTAGGCGAGGGTGAAGGCGGTTGCGGTGCCGGTGATGCCGCCGAAGAAGACGAACCAAGGGAGGATGGAGCGTTTCATGCCCATTGCACCGTCGAGGCCGTGGATCGGATAGGGCGAGTAGCAGTCCCATTTGCGGAAGCCGGCGTCGCGGATTTTTTCCGCGGCCTTGTAGAGGGCGGAGGCGCTTTTGAACTCGGCGAGGTAGCCGTAAACTCGTTTGCGGGTGGTGCTCACTTTTGGAAAGGAGATTGGGGATTGGAAATGGGTGGGTCAGGGTTTCGCCTCGGCGAGTTCCTTCTGATAGGCGGGAATGGAGGTGGTTCCGGCATCGGGATGTTCCTCTTTGTCTTCGTGGTGTGGATCGGACTGTGGCAGAGTCCATTTCACCTCGGCGATGTTGATGCAGGGCAAGAAGCGGAGGAAGAGCAGGAAGAGGGCGAGGAACATGCCGATGGTGCCGACGAACAGCATCTGGTCCTGCGGGGAGGGTGAGAAGGTTTTCCAATCACCGGGGAGCCACATGCGGGCGAGGGTGGTGACGATGATGACGAACCGCTCATACCACATGCCGACGTTGACGCACATCGCGACAATCATGATGACCCAAAGGTTTTCGCGGCATTTTTTGAACCAGAAGACCTGTGGGGAGAGGACGTTGAGCGACATCATGGCGGCGTAGGCCCACCAGTAGGGTCCGGCGATGCGGAATTTGAAGGCGTCCATTTCGTAGATCGCGCCGGAGTAGAAGGCGACGAACAGCTCCATCAGATAGGCGTATCCGACGATGGTGCCGGTGAGCAGAATGATCTTCGCCATGTTGTCGATGTGCTTCATGGTGATCAGGTCCTGCAGGCCGTAGATGAAACGGGCCGGGACCATGATGGTGAGGACCATCGCGAAGCCACCGAAAATGGCGCCGGCGACGAAGTAGGGCGGGAAGATGGTGGTGTGCCAACCGGGGACGACGGAGGTGGCGAAGTCGAACGAAACGACGGAGTGCACCGAGAGAACGAGCGGGGTGGAGAGGGCCGCAAGGAGGAGGTAGGCCATTTCGTAGTGGCTCCACTGGCGGTTTCCGCCGCGCCAGCCGAGGGCGAAGATGCCGTAGAGGATTTTGCGGAGGCCGGGCTTGCAGCGGTCGCGGATGGTGGCGAGGTCGGGCACCATGCCGAGGAACCAGAAGATGAGCGAGACGGTGAAGTAGGTGGAAACGGCGAACACGTCCCACAGCAGCGGGGATTTGAAGTTCTGCCAGATGGCGTTGGCGTTCGGGATGGGGGCGAGGAACCAGGCGAACCAGACGCGACCGACGTGGAATGCGGGGAAAATGCCCGCGCACATCACGGCGAAGATGGTCATGGCCTCGGCGGCACGGTTGATGGAGGTTCGCCAATTTTGCCGGGTTAGGAAAAGGATGGCTGAGATGAGGGTTCCGGCGTGGCCGATACCGATCCAGAAGACGAAGTTGACGATGGGCCAACCCCACATGACGCGGTTGGTGTTACCCCAGACGCCGACGCCGGTGGAGACAAGGTGGAAGAGTCCGCCGCCGACGCCGATGGCGGCGATGAGTGCAGAGGGGATGAAAAGCAGCCACCAGAGGAAGGGCTGGCGGTTTTCGAGAACGCCGCAAATCCGCTCGGTGATCCAATTGTAGGATCGATCGTTGAGGATCAGCTTCTCGCGCTCGAGGACCGGGAGTTTGACACCCGATTGGTTCTCCGAAGCGGTGTGGGAGGTGGTGGCCATGTTTCTGGGAAAGGAAGTCGGTTGGGAAAGGCGGAGGATCAGACCATGTGGACGGTGGCCTTGCCGACGTAGGGGGCGTCGGGCATGTCCTTGTTGGGGTTTTTCACGCGGGCCAGGTAGCTGGTGCGCGGGCGGGTGCCGATGTAGTTGAGGAGGTCGTAATTGCGGGCGATCTCCTTGCTGCGGCCGAGGGCGGATTTTTCCTTGTCCAGGAGGTTTCCGAACGTGATGGCCTCGGCGGGGCAGGCGTCCTGACAGGCGGTTTTCACTGAATCGACCGGGATGCGGAGGGTGGCCGTGGTGACTTCCATTTCGGTGGAAGGCTTGCCAGCGATGAGGGCTTCCTGTTTCTGGCCGCGCTTCTGGCGGATGACGGCGTCCTTGAGTCGCTGCACGCAGTAGGTGCACTTTTCCATCACGCCGCGCATGCGGACGGTGACGTTCGGGTTGCGCTGGAGGTGTGGAGCATCGCCCACCTTGGTTTCGCCAAGCGGACCTTTGTTGAGGTTGTGGGCGATGAGCGGGTTGCGCTTGTTGTAGTCGAAGCAGTTGCAGCGGCGGGCCTTGTAGGGGCAGTTGTTCGCGCAGTAGCGGGTGCCGATGCAGCGGTTGTAGGCCATCGAGTTGAGACCGTCCGGGGTGTGGACGGTGGCGTTGACCGGGCAAACGACTTCGCAAGGGGCGGACTCGCAGTGAACGCAGGCGACGGGCTGGGGAACGAAGGCCGGGTTGTCGCGGACCCACTCGGGGTTTTTCTGATACTCGCCGGTTTTCTCGTCCTTGATTTTGTTGCCATGGGAATCGAGCGCGTATTCCTGGGTGGCGAAGTAGCGGTCCATGCGGATCCAGTGCATTTCGCGGCCTTTGGCGACTTGTTCCTTGCCGACGATCGGGATGTTGTTTTCGGCCTGGCAGGCGACGAGGCAAGCGTTGCAGCCCATGCAGGAGGAGAGGTCGATCGACATGCCCCACTGGTGGAGCAGGTCATTGATCAGCGGCTGTCCATCGCGGTCTTCCGGCTTGTAGAGGTAGATGTTTTTCGGGGCGTGCGAGTCGTTGCCCTGGTATTTGACCTTGGCGAGCTGTGCTTGGAAGTCGCCTTTGTGGTCTTTGCTTTCGATGGTCGAAATTTCGCGGGCGAGGGCGCGGCCATACATGGAGCCGTGTTCCTGAACGAGGGCGACGGGATAGGCTCTTTTCTTGAGCAGCGAGGCGGTGGCTCCGGTGGCGAGATACGGGGTCTTGGCGGTGCGCAGCGGGTAGGCGTTGAAGCCGCGGTTGACGCCGACGAGGCCGACGTGGCTCGCGTTGATCGGGTTGATGCCGAGTTGGTTTTCCTCGTTGTAACCCTGGCCGTATCCGAGCGGGATGACGATGGTGTTTTCGGCTTGGCCGAAGGAGATGAGGGCGGCGATTTCGAGGGTCTTGCCGTTGACCTTGACCTTGATGAGCGGGGATTTGCGGTTTTCGCCTTCGCCGTCGGGCGAGCCGAGGGCGCGCTTGTTTTCGGTGGCGATGATTTCGTCGTAAATGCCGAGGGCTTTCGCGGTTTTCGGAGCAATGAGGGCAGCGTTGTCCCAGGAGAGCTTGGAAATCGGGTCGGGCGACTCTTGAAGCCAACCGTTGTCGATCCAACGGCCGTCATAAACGGAGGAGTCGGTGGCGAAGATGACTTCGAGGGAGTCCTTGGTGGGCTCTGCAACGACGGCGGCAGCGATGTCTGCGGAGACGGTGCCGGCGAGTTTCGGGGCAGCGGGTTCGTATTTGGAGCCGGCGTGGAATCCTTCGCGGAGAAGGTTTTTCCATGCGGCCTCGCCATCGGCAATGGCGGCGAAGGTTTCACGGACGGCGGTGTAGGCGGGGGATGGAGCACCTTCCTCGCTTTCGCCGTTGATGAGTTTTCCTTCGTCGGAAAGGAGGGCGAGAAGCAGTTCCAGCTCGGAAACGCAGTCGTCGTAAAGCGGCAGGATCATCGGCTGCACCACGGTGTGGATGCCGCTGGTGCTGCGGGCGTCGGACCAGGATTCGAGGTAGTGCGCGGCCGGGATGTGCCATGTAGCGGCATGGGCGGTGGCATCGGTGCGTTGGCCGAGGTGGATGCTGGTTTTGAGCTTTTTGAAGCTGGTGGCGAAATCGAGGTCGGCCGGTGCGTCGTAGAGCGGGTTCGACGGCGTGAGAAGGACGAGAGTGTCGATTTCTTTGGCGTCGATGGCGGCTTTGAGGTCGCTGATGGTGCCGAGTCCGGTGTTTCCGGTGGTGACGGCGGTGAGCGGTTTGCCTTCGCCGATGTTGCCGAGGGCGAGGTTGATCGCGAGGGCGAGGTGGTGGACGGCGGCGGGTTGGCGGGATCCAGCGAGGACGATGGATTTTCCGCGGTTAGCTTCGAGATCTGCAACGAGGCCTTGGACCCACTTGATCTGGTGGTCGTCCTTGAGGACCTCAAGGTCCTTGACGAGTTCCGGAGAGGCAAGGCGACGAGCAATCTGCGCGGCGATTTTCACAACCTGGCTGGCGGCGATCCGGAGGCGGTGGTCGGCCATGCCGCCGGTGAGTGTGTAGGCGGCCTCAACGCAGTAGAGACGGTTCATCGTCGTCTCGTCGGGGGCGTTGGCGTAGCCTTTGCCTTCGGGCTTACGGCGCTCAAAGAAGCCTTGGACAGGGCCGACGAGGTCGGTGCCGACGAAGTCGCAATCGAGGGAAACGATGCGGTCGGCCTTGCTGAAATCAGGGATGAGTTTCACGCCATCGCCGAGGGCTTTCGCGGCCTCGCCGATGAGGGCTTCGTATTGATAGAAGCGGGCGTTGGTAAATTTCTTCAGCTCGCCACGGAGGCGGTTGCGGGTGGGGCTGTCATCGGCCCCGAAGAGGAAACCGATCTTGGCGAACTTGTTTTTCGCGATTTCGGCGAGCGCTTTTTCCAAATCGGAGCGCTTGGCTGGCTTGCCAGAGCCGAGAATGGCCTTGGAGCGGGAGGGCGAGTAAAGATCGAGGATCGACGCTTGGGCGAAAGCATCGGTGCCTTCCGCATCCGGGTGGAGGCGGTTGGGAGCAACCTTGGTCGGACGGCCTTCGAAACTGGTCACCACCAGTGGGGTCACGCCGTGAGGGCGCGGCATCGCGGAAGCATAGTACGTCGCCTTGCCTGGAATCACCCACTCCGGGGCCTGGCTGTAGGGAACGAGATGTTTTTCCGGGCGACGGCAGGCGGCCATACCGAAACCCGCCAGCGCGGTGGAGGCACCCATCAACTTCAGGAACGAGCGACGAGACGTTTCAGCCTCGGTCTCATCGGTCATCTCGGCAGCTCCCTGTGGAAACTCGCGTTCCAGCCATTGGCGGAACTCCGGGGTGTCTTCAAGCTGCCCCGCACTGCGCCAGGCGACGGTGGTTTCGTCGGCGGGAACTTCGGGATGATGCCAGATGCGCTTGCTCATGTTCGACTGCGGGAAATGGGTGGTTGAAAAGAAAATCGACGGCTCAGTGGTGGCAGGTGGCGCAAGCTTCCTTGGGCTTCACATTGAATTGCTCCTTGAGCTTCAGACCCAGCTCTTCGGTCGTTTTGACCCCAAGCTGCGGATTGTTCGAAATGTAAGTTTCTGCGTCGTAGTTGAAATTATACACCTCCTCAAGCGGGCGGAGGTGATTCTCCGGAGCACGGTGGCACTCCAAACACCAGCCCATGGAATGCGACTCGGCTTGGTAGACGACCTCCATCTGATCCACATCGCCGTGGCAACTTTGACAGGAAATCCCACGGTTCACGTGTGCAGAGTGATTGAAATACACATAGTCGGGGGCTTTATGGACGCGGACCCACTCGATCGGCTTGCCGAAATCCGGGTGCTTCAGGGTCGCATCCATGCGATCGCGCAGCGGCTGCAGTTTTGGGCTCTCCCGCTGCACGTGCTGGTGGCAATTCCAGCAGGTGTTGTTCCCCGGGACATTCGAGTGACCCGCCACATCGACAAACGAGTGGCAGTAGCGGCAATCGAGCCCAAGTTGATCCACGTGGATTTTGTGCGAAAATGGAATCGGCTGAGCCGGTTGGTAACCCACCACCTGCGCCTTTGGCGTCGCATAATAGGCGAGTGCAAGAGCTGCGCCACCCGCTGCGGTGCCCGCACAAACGGCGATTTTCAGGGGAAGCAGGTTTGTCCAGCGAGGGAAAATATTTGCCATGACAGGTGCGGTGGAGGCGGTTCGGTGCGGGAAGATCGGTGCTTGTGAAAAATTTCACAAGCGAATTTAAGATAAATCCGGGCTGCGGATTCGGCGGCGCGAGAATGCAAAGCGGCACGCCGCATGCAATGCGAAAAAACGGAAAATTTGCACAGTCCAGCCAACTAAGCTCCGCCCGGGCAATCCCTTCACCCCACGCCCTGCCCTGTCTCACGAATTCGACCAATTCAACCCATTCTCCTGCCGCCATCGCCGATATGCCTTGAACTGCTCGTTTTTTGGCAACTTCCGCCTCTCCGGATCCTCGGAAAGAAAAGTCTCAAACGCCCCACCCGAAGAAATCTCCGAGTACCCAGGAGCAATCGCCGGAATCTCAGGTGTCGCCACCGTGGTCTCCACCATCCGCATCTCGATCCGATGCAAACGCCCTCCCAACCTCAAAACCGCCAACAGCAGTAAAAACAACAGCCCCACACAGGAGGCCAAAAGAATCACAACCGTCGAAGACGCACCATCTGGCATGCCCCCAACCTGCAAAAACCCCACCCCGTTGAAAAGCCCCAAGTCTCCCCAAACAAATCACCCGCCCTCCCCGTTCCCACCCCGCTCCTCCCGAACCACCGCCAAAGCATCATACAACGCGAACAACATCACAAACCCCGTCAGCCCCACACAAGCCCCCCACCAGAGCAAAAACCTCCAAATTCC
Source organism: Verrucomicrobiaceae bacterium (assembly GCA_005787565.1). Lineage (GTDB taxonomy): Bacteria > Verrucomicrobiota > Verrucomicrobiia > Verrucomicrobiales > Akkermansiaceae > Luteolibacter. The sequence continues at coordinate 21,092 of SYAP01000104.1, forward strand.
CCCGCCCAACCATCCATCAATCAACCACAACCCCACCACGATCATCCCCAGCGCCACCAACAACAGCCACCCCAACACCTTCCGCCGCACCACACGGTCCCGCAAAATCGCCTTCGCGATCCCCACACTCAACTTCGTCACCCCGTCCTTGCCATTCACCATACCCTACTCCAACCGCTCTACCCCCGCCTTCCAAGCCGGAAAATCTACACCCTCCCCACCCATCACCAATTTGATTGCATGCAATGCCCCTCTTTCTAGAGTCGCGCCCCAAACCACTCGCTAAGAAACCCTCTCTATGGAATTCCAATGCCCCCACTGCTCGCTCAACATGAGCGCCGAAAACGAACACGCAGGCAAAGTCGTCGCCTGCCCCGGTTGCAACGGCCGCTTTGAAATCCCGGCCCTCCCCGAACCCACTCCCGCCTCCGCCACCACCTCCACCACCCGCCGCACCCCCCAATCCCAACGCGGCGGCTGGCCCGAAGAAGACCACGCCAACGTCCGTTTCGACCTCAGCTTCGGCATCGCCGTCGTCGTCACCGCCACCTTCCTCTTCGCCCTCGTCCCCTTCCAAGGATCCGGATTCTCAGACATCTTCCTCAAACGCGGATGGGTCAACTACGCCGAAGTCTTCCTCTTCATTTGGGGCCTCGTCATCCTCGTCATGAAACTCAAAAAGGCCAAACGCCAGTCCCAGGCCATGCTCCTCGACATCCTCCCCTCCAGCCTCGGACACGAAATCAACAACTCCAACGTCGGCCACTACATCGAACACATCTACAAACTCCCCATCCGCCTCCGCGACAGCCTCATGGTCAACCGCATCCGCAAAGGGCTCGAACTCTTCGAAAAACGCAACAACAACAGCGAGGTCGTCGCCATCCTCAATGCCCAGTCCGACATCGATGCCAACCGCATCTCCGGCTCCTACACCCTCCTCAAAGTCTTCCTCTGGGCCATCCCCATCCTCGGCTTCATCGGCACCGTCCAAGGCCTCTCCACCGCCGTCTCTTCCCTCTCCACCGGATCCTCCGATCCCGAAGCCCTCAAAGCCTCCATCAACAATCTAACAGGAGGCCTCGGCGTCGCCTTCGACACCACACTCCTCGGCCTCGTCCTCTCCATGATCATGTCCTTCCCCATGGCCGCCATGCAGAAACGCGAAGAGGAAGTCCTCACCGTCATCGATGCCTTCTGCAACGAAAAACTCCTCCCGAAACTCAACGACTCCAAAAGCGCCACCACCGACGACCTCCTCGCACAAGCCGAAAGCCTCCCCGCCTTCGCCGCATCCCTCAGCCGCGCCCACGAACTCTTCCTCACCCAACTCGGAGAAGCCACCGCACTCCTCAAAGACGCCGGCGAAACCCTCAAAAACCGCCTCGACTCACACCAAACCCGCGTCGAAGGCACCTTCTCCCACGCCATCGACAAACTCACCTCCGAAACCCGCGACGCCTTCGTCAAACCCGCAGAAAACCTCAACCAATACTTCGCCTCTCTATCAGACGGAGTCAAATCCCTCAACGAAACCCTCTCCAAACTCGGCAGCGAAAAAATCATCATCCAAAAGAAAGGCTTCTTCTCCCGCTGATCCACCACCCATCTCTCCGCTCCCAGTAATTATCTAACATGTCACGGCGAACCTCCAACGCGGCCGGCTCTGGCGTCAGCCTCTTCCCCTTCCTCAGCATCCTCGCCTGCCTCATCGGCATCCTCACCCTGATGATCAAACTCATCAGCGACATCAAGGCCAACGAAACCGCCGGCCGTGGCGAAGAGGAACTCGCACGCGCCAAACAACACGCCGCCATCCAACGCCAAATCTCCGACTCACAAAAACAACTCGAAAAAGCCCGCGCCGAACTCAAACAAAAAGGCGCAGCCCAAGCCAAACTCCAGGACCTCGAGGACAAACGCATCGTACTCCGCAAACAACTCGCCGAAAACGACCCCGCCAACGCAAAAGACTCCGACGCACAACTCCAACGCCTCGTCGAAACACTCATCGACCAGATCGCCGCACTCAAAAAAGAACGACCCGCCCTCGAGAAAAAACTCGCCGAACTCAAAGCCGAACTCGAAGCACGCAAAATCAAACCCGACGAAAAACCCGCCCCCGTCCTCATCCAACCCGGCGGCTCCGGCATCAACCGCGACACCAAACTCATCTTCATCGAATGCAACGCCACCGGCGTCGCCATCCTCGAAAAAGGCGGCAAGAAAACCCCCATCTCCACCGCCGCCATCGGCACCGAACCCGCCCTCAACAACGTCCTCAACGCCGCCAAAGGAAACCCTAACAGCCTCGTCCTTTTCCTCATCCGCACCGATGGCCACCCCACCTACGTCAAAGCCGCAGGCTGGGCCGAAAACCAATTCCAACTCCGCACCGGAAAACTCCCCATCCCCACCAAAGGCGAGATCGACCTCTCACTCTTCCTGCGCTGACCCTCCCACGCTGATCAAACATGGCCTCCAGAAGGAAAAAAACCGAAGAAGGCGGAGTCAACCTCGACTCCCTCATGGACGCGCTCACCAACGTCGTCGCCGTCCTCATCCTCATCCTCATCCTCCTCCAGGTCGACGTCTCCAACACCGTCGAAAAACTCCTCGGCGAACTCAAACCCGCCACCCCGGAACAAATCGAGGCTGCCCAACAAAAACAACAACAACTCCAAAAGGAAATCACCAAACAACAGGACCTCCTCAAAGCACCCGCCCCAACACCACAACTCATCCAACAGGTCGAACAGGACATCTCCCTGCTGGAAAAATCCCTCAAAGATAACAAAACCAAACTCCTCGACCTCAACAAACTCCGCGAACTCGCCGCCAAAACCAAAACCGAAGCGGACGCCGAAAAAAAGAAAACCGACACCATCCTCAACGAAATCGCCCGCCTCGAAGCACTCCTCGATCAAACCCCAAAACCCACACCCCCACCCTCCACCGTCGTCCGCATCCCCAACTCACGACCCATCCCCGAGGACGCCAACCTCTACTACTGCTACATCCACGGTGACCAGGCACACCTCGTCGACACCATCGACCTCAAGGACCGCGTCATGGACCTCTTCGAGCGCAACAAACGCAACTTCGTCCGCGAACGCATCAAGGTCAGCCGCAAGCCCGACCGCATCATCTACGACCAACAAAAAGTCGTCGACTTCTTCGCCACACAAAAACTCAGCATCCGCAAACAAACCCACACCGTCCCCTTCAACAAACCCTGGACCCGCCTCAACGCACGCATCACCTTCGACCCCAAAATCGGCGACGCCTCCCTCGCCGACATGAACCTCCCCAAAGGCCGTTTCCACAACATCTGCAACCTCGTCTCCAGCTACCCGCGCCGCGTCCTCATCTTTAAAGTCCACCCCAACGGCTTCGCCACCTACCTCAAAGCCCGCGAAATCGCCGACTCCTACCGCATCCCCTGCGGCTGGGAAATCGATGGCAATACCGCCGTCAACATCCCCCTCGACTTCGAAGTCAACCGCCTCGAAGACCCACCTCCCCCAAACCCGAACCCTCCAGCACCCCCACCTCCCGGACCCAAACGCCAGCTCGATTGAATCCTGTTAGGCTCTAACGAAATTGGCGCATTTCACATCTCCTCGAAAAAGTTTTCACTTTTTCAACTTAATCGTTGACTCGGAGATTCATATTGATATCTTCCCGAAACCTTCAGCGCACATGCATCACCTCCTCCATCAACCCACCACCCTCCAACCGACCGGTTACGGCTCGCTGGAATGGCGCGGACTTTTTGGAAACATGCATAAAATCCAACAGGAGATCCTCAAGCCATTCTCCCGGACCATGTGTAGTGATGACACCATCACACTCAACCCAAAGGAGGCAGGCAGGTAGTTCGATCATCGAAATCCATCATCGATTTCCCTTTTCGAACCCCGCCCGCACCAAAAGCCGGCGGGGTTTTTCTTTACCACACTCATCACACAAAGCCCCGCAAACACCTTGTTTTCCAGCATTCAAACCAACACCAAACCCCATCCCATGATCAAACCATAACCCCATCCAGGCGTGAAATGCCCCGCCACCTGCGTCAACAGGTGGCGGAGCGGAATCGGCCGCCCATCCACGAGTCCCGAGCAGGAGACATGCAAGGCGAGCAACCGCTCCGACGGTCGCCCCGTGCCTGCAAACTGTCAAGCAAGCCGTCTCATGATATCTTGCTACGGAACCGTCATGACCCGATGCCACGCCCTGGTCACCTGTTCAAATAACAAACCAGAGGCTTGATATGACTTATCTCATATCACTGGAGGTGTGCCTGAAACACCGAAACATCCGCCGAGAAATCATCCTGCGGGTGCGAGTCCATCACCGGACTGGCAGCGGTGTTTGTTTTCATATTCATCCATTTCCAAAATCAACCGCGGAGTAGCCAAGCGGTAAGGCAGCGGTCTCATACGCCGCGTATCGCCGGTTCGAATCCGGCCTCCGCAACCAATTTCCATCCTTCCTCCGTAGCTCAATAGCAGAGCATCCGCCCGATCAGCGGAAGACCGCGGCGCAATACAGCGCGGAGAAACCACCTTCCCACGTAATGTCAAAGCAGCATGCCCGTCTGTTAAACGGGTCGTCTTGGTGCGAGTCCAAGCCTGGGAGCCACGGCTGTGTAGCTGAGACAGATTAGCATCCCGCTGAAACCGGGAAGAGTCCGGCGCGCTACCGGACACAGCCACCACTTTCAACAACATCGCGCGCGAGGGAGTCAGCAAACCCGCCTCGCTTGGGACGAGGAGACACCCGGGGCAGCACCGGGGCGCGCGACCAATTTCCTATCAGCTCCATGAGTGTAACAGCCAACATAGCGGCCTTTCACGCCGCAGAAGCCGGGGCAGCACCGGCATGGAGTGCCAATCTAATAAACGTTGACCATGTTGTAACAGTAGCATCCCGCCCTGTGAAGGCGGCAGTGCCGGTGCAAGTCCGGTTGGTCAACCCAATCTCCACACATCATCGCGCACATGGCGAAGAGACGAGCCATCGGTCCGCAAAACCGACCCACCCGGTGCAAGTCCGGGGTGCGCGTCCATCTCATCACCCAGCCCCGTAGCTCAAACAGTTAGAGCATCCGACTTTGAATCGGAAGGTTGACGGTGCGAATCCGTCCGGGGCCGCCACTTCACCAACCACCCATCGAACCCGAAGCTTAGACAGCGAAGCATCCGGCTTTTAACCGGACGAGCAGGGCGCACATCCCTGCGGGTTCACCAGTCTCGGAAAACAAACACCGCATCCATCCAATTGTTTATACCTATATCTCAATCATCATGAAATCGAAAGACCTCATTCACCTCGGCATCCCCGAAGGTGAATCCATCCACCTCGCCCAACAATTCATCCGCGATTTCATCGCCGCCGGAAACGAAAGCGAACACCTCGGCGATGAAATCTTCCACATCATCGCCGATCCCCCCGCCTTCTTCTCGGACAACCTCCGCGCCCCACTCGCCCGCGCCCTCTACCGCCCGGCCTTCACACCGCGCGCTGAACTCGCACCCTGGCGCCAATGGGGCACCGACCTCGAAGCCGATGCCGTCCGCCAGATGGCAAACGCCTGCGCCCTCCCCGTCGCCGTCGCCGGTGCCCTCATGCCCGATGCCCACCCCGGCTACGGCATCCCCATCGGTGGCGTTCTTGCCACCGAAAACGCCGTGGTTCCCTACGCCGTCGGCGTCGACATCGCCTGTCGCATGAAACTCACAGTGTACGACCGCAAGGCCAACATCATCCCCGGCCAACGCGACCGCCTCACCAACATCATCGAATCCGAAACCCGCTTCGGCATCGGTGCCTCGTTCAAACAACGCCGCAACCACGACGTCATGGACGACGATTGGAATGTCTCGCCCGTTACCAAACGCCTGCGCGACAAGGCATGGACCCAACTCGGCACCAGCGGCAGCGGAAATCACTTCGTCGAGTTCGGTGCCTTCACCGTCACCAACGAACACCTCGGCCTCCCGCCCGGCGAATACCTCGCGCTCCTCAGCCACTCCGGATCCCGCGGAACCGGCGCACAGGTCTGCGATGTTTACAGCAAACGCGCCATGGCCCGCCGCTTCGGACTCCCCAAGGAACTCAAACACCTCGCCTGGCTCACACTCGATGAAGAGGACGGCCAGGAATACTGGAGCGCCATGAACCTCATGGGCCGCTACGCCGCCGCAAACCACGAACTCATCCACAAACACATCGCCAAGAAAGTCGGCGCACGCGTCATCCTCGACATCGAAAACCACCACAACTTCGCATGGAAAGAACGCCACATCATCAACGGCCGCGAACGCGAACTCATCGTCCACCGCAAAGGAGCAACCCCAGCCGGCAAAGGCGTGTTGGGGATCATCCCAGGCTCGATGGCCACTCCTGGATTCGTCGTCCGCGGAAAAGGCCAACCCGAGTCGCTCCACAGCGCCTCCCACGGCGCGGGTCGCATCATGAGCCGCAGCAAGGCCCTCCAGTCATTCACCTGGAGCGCCACCAAAAAACTGTTAGCCCAAAACGGCGTCGACCTCATCTCCTCCGGACTCGATGAAGTCCCCGGAGTTTACAAAGACATCCACACCGTCATGGCCGCCCAATCCGACCTCGTCGAAATCCTCGGCCGCTTCGACCCCAAACTCGTCAAAATGTGCCCCGCCGGCGAAAAAGCCGAAGACTAGCAAACCTAACAAAAAAGCTGCTCACCGAAAAAATGAACAGATAACAAAAGAAACTGATATGCCATGACCACCCTCCTCCACAACACCACCGTCCTTTTGCTCAACCGCAACTGGCAGGCCATCCATGTCAAAACCCCGGCCGATGCCTTCTGCATGATGGCCTCCGGTGCCGCCATCGGCCTCGACCTCGGCGAAGACGATTCCATCACCCCCGTGAAATGGCACGCATGGCTCCAGCTTCCCATCCGCAGCCACGACGCCTCCGTCAACACCCCGCGCGGCACCGTCCGCATCCCCACCGTCATCGTCGCCAGCCGCTACGCCAAAGTCCCCCTCTGCCAACCACGCTTCGGCGCACGCGGCATCTGGGAACGCGATGGCGGAACCTGCCAATACACCGGCCGCAAACTCAAACCCGGCGAAGGAAACATCGACCACATCCAACCCCGCTCGCGCGGCGGCGCATCCTCATGGGAAAACTGCGTCCTCTCACACCGCAGCATCAACGAACGAAAAGCCGACCGCCTCCCCCACGAAGCCGGCCTCCAGCTCATTCGCAAACCCATCCCCCCCCGCCCGCGCCCCGCCACCGCACTCATCCGCAACCCCCACAACATCCCGGACTGGCAACGCTTCCTCATCGCCTGAAATCCACACCCCCACCGGATGCTCCTGAACCCACCAGGAGCATCCGCCCTCCCCCTCAAATCACCTCATTCCCCACCACCTCCACCTCTGCCCGCTCCTCAACATTCCGCGGCTTCAAAAACGGCAGGATGAAAATGAAAACCGTTCCCAGCGCCGCATCGATCAGGAAAATCGACTGATAACTCAAACCCCAACCCCCATCCGCCACCGGAGTCACCGCCTTGCCCTGCCACCAATAGCAATAAATCGTCACCAGATTCAGCAGCGCCATGCACGCCGTAAACTGCGTCGCTGCAATCCTCGGCTCCACAATGTCCATGAACAACGCCGTCCGGATCCCATACAACAACCCGTTGAACACCGAATACGCGATCGCCGCGATCCACCACGCCTTGATCAACACCTCCTGCCTCGGCCAAGAACCATCCGCACTCGCCGGCAACGGCATCGTCCACCCCTCGCCTCCCAACCGCCACGCCATCCACAACGTCGGCACCAACGTCCCCAGCGCGAACAACGCCAACGTCAGCCGGCGCCCGAAGCGGTCTGATAGAAAGCCCCCCGTCATGCAGCAAACGGTAAACACCAGCGAACTCACCAGACCCAACGCCGCGATCTCCTTGTCCGTCATCCCCAACGTCGGCGTCAACACCGTCGAAACCGTTAGACTCAACGCCATCCCCCCGGTCGGAACCACCGCCACCAACAACCCAAGAAAACCCCGCTTCGTCCCGAAAAACACCTTTACCACATCCACCAGATACCCCCCGGCCTCCCGGAAAACCTCCACCGCAGCCCGCTTCGGCGCCGCCTTCCCATCAACCCCAAGCCGCGTGTGATTCCCCTCGATGATCAGGAAAATCACCATCGCCATGATCCCCGCCAACAACAACGGCACCACCATCGACGCCGCCGAAAACCCGACCACACCCTTCAAAAACAAAACCCCCGACCCACCGATCGCCGCACCCACCTGCGCCCCCGCAAACATCAGCCCGTTCGCCAACCCCCGCTCCCCCTCATCCAGCGTCTCACACGCCAACGCATCAATCGCCACATCCTGGCTCGCCGCAAAAACATTGTGCGCCAGCAACATTCCGGAAAACAAACCCAGCCCCACAAAAGACTTCACCCCATCCGCTCCCGTCACCGCCTGCGGAAACAACAACAACGCTCCCACCAAAGTCAGCATCATCCCCAGCTGCGCTGTTAGAATCCACTGCTTCCTCCGACCGAACCGCCCGATGTGGAAATTGTCCACCACCGGCCCTAACAGCCACTTCCATGCCCACGGCAACATGATCGTCGCCGCAAACGTCCCGATCGCCGCCCCCGTCATCCCCATCCGCTTGAACTCCAACGCCACCGCCGTCCCCGTAAACCCCTGCGGCAACCCCTCACACACATACAATCCGAAAAACCCGGACAAACGTCCACGGCGCGTGGCGAGCAAATTGGGCAACTTGGGCATGGCAATCAACCGGACTCCAGCGAACCCGCAGCCCCTCGCCCAGCAGAAACCACGCAGCTTTCCACAATCCTTCAAATCCCGTCATCCAACCCGCACACGCAAAAAAATCCCCAAAACCAAAAACTCCCGCTAATACCCCATCACCCGCGGCCATCTGCCCATGTCGATGGCATCTTCGGCAAAAACCAACGCCCGGATCATGATCAAACCATCCACCTCCGCCTCACTCCTCACCCGGTCAATCGTGGCCCTCGCCTCAGCCTTCCAGCATTCCTTATTCCCAATCCCTCTCTCCACCCCCCTCTCCGCACCAATCGCATAAGCCAAAGCCTCTCACGAGACCCCAACTGCGCGTTTCACTGCGCCACCCTCCCCACCTCCCCACC